>DATIKK010000106.1:0-2873 GCA_035477635.1 Bacteroidales bacterium
ATGCGCTCCATTCTTCAGACAGCCATTGCTGCCACACGAAGCGTCAGCCCAAACACTAAGATCATATTGCATTTTGCAGGCCTTAATGGTGCCAGCCACTTTTTTAAACGGGTATCAACGCTCGATTACGATATTATGGGAATTTCTTACTATCCCAAATGGCATGGCTCCAACCTTTCCAACTTACGGCAGACCCTCACCCAATTGGCAAATACCCACCAGAAACCCATTTTTATTGCCGAAACCTCCTACCCTTTCACTATGGGCTGGAACGACTGGACAAACAATGTAGTGGGCGAAGCTGGGCATCTGGTGCCCGGATTTGCTGCAACGCCGGAAGGTCAGCGGGATTTCCTGAGGGAAATCCGGAGAATTGTCACCGAAGTGCCCAACGGTATCGGATTTGTGTATTGGGGAGCCGAGTGGATCAGCTACCGTGGGCCGCAGGCTGCCGATGGCTCAACCTGGGAAAATCAGGCGCTATGGGATTTCAACAACAGGGCGCTGCCTGCACTTACGGTTTTTGGCGAGTAACGGTTGCGGGCGCTTCGCCGGAAAGCCGTGGGCCTCACACATGCAACAACCTGATTTTTGATTGTCATAAAAGGCAGTAGTTGGCAGCATGTGTAATGGACGACACCACAACAACAAACAGACGGCTACAATTATGAAACGAGCATGATTCGCAAAACTCAAACACGGATGAAAATTCATCATGCGAGTTCCATCCGACCTTAATCATAAAATTATTTACGGATGAAAAAAGTAAACCATTTTGACAGGTGAGCAAAGACATAGAAACGATATTACAAACGGACAACGAGTAAGCCGACACCCATTGCCTACCCTATGTTTTTTATTTTTTTATCACGCATTTTTTAAAACAATTGCCGACCCACATTGCCAAAGCCCAAAACCTGTCCTGAGCTTGCCGAAGGAAGCCAACCCACAACCCCAAGCTTGCAAAAGCGTTGCAATGAGCTTGTCGAATTGAGCCATTTTTTTGCCAATGCTTTGACACCATTTCGACTGAAAATCTTATCTTAACCGCCTGAAATGGAAAATATAATTTGTAGGTGATGTTAAAAGAATTGAAACCAAGAAAGGCACTGAACAAAGCCTTTCTGAAAGTAAAACCGAAAAGGGCTGAAATTGAAGGTTTCAAGACCAATAAACAGATAGAAATGCCCAACCTTCACAGCCACACAATTACTCATGGTTTGTTTGTTTTCAAACTTGGCAAAAAGTGTGTCTGTTCCTGTGCACAACTAATTAAAAGGAAAGATTATGACAAAAGAAACCGCCATAAAACTATTCGAACAAAAGAAAATACGCTCTGTTTGGAAGGAAGAAGATGAGAAATGGTATTTTTCAATAATTGATGTTATTGAGGCATTAACCGGCACCGACCGCCCTCGTAAATATTGGAGCGACCTGAAAGCAAAGCTGCAAAAGGAAGGTAGCGAACTGTCCGAAAAAATCGGACAGTTGAAATTAGCTGCCGAAGATGGTAAAATGCGCTTAACTGATGTTGCCGATACCGAACAACTTTTTCGCTTGATACAATCCATTCCATCACCCAAAGCTGAGCCCTTTAAACTCTGGCTGGCACAGGTAGCTGCGGAAAGATTAGACGAAATGCAAGACCCTGAATTGAGTATAGACAGGGCTTTGGAACAATATCTGAAATTGGGGTATTCGGAAAATTGGATTAACCAAAGACTTAAAAGCATTGAAATTCGGAAAGAACTTACCGATGAATGGAAAAAACGGGGATTGAAAGAAGGTGTTCAATTTGCTACTCTTACGGATATCATCACCAAAGCCTGGAGCGAAAAAACCACCAAAGAATACAAGGTTTTGAAGGGTCTGAAAAAGGAAAATCTAAGGGACAATATGACCAATACCGAGTTAATATTGAATATGTTGGCAGAGGCCTCAACAAAAGATATATCGGCAGCCACCAATCCCAAAGATTTTGAAGAAAGCAAAAAAGTAGCCAAGCAAGGCGGTAATGTTGCTAAGGTAGCAAAGCTTGAATTGGAAGCTAAAACCGGTAAAAAAGTAGTAACATCCTTAAATGCGAAAGATGCACTGAAGGCCTTACCTAATGAAAGCACATTCAAGAAAAAAAGCAGAAATAAGAATCATTGAAACCAGCTAAACCAGACAGAATTGCCCACGCTTCACAGCCCCACAATTACGCACGGTTTGTTTTCAAACTTGGCAAAAAGTGTATCTATCCCAATGCACAACCCACAGACAACCAACACAAAAGCCGGAAGGTCAGCAGATAACAGCGGAATCGATTTTTGAATGACAATTTTGGTTTAAAATGTCTCAAAACCGCTTATCAGTAAAGTCCGGAACTTTGGTTATTCAACTCCTTTGAGAAATCTGTCGAGAAACTTCCGTATCCTTCCGTAGGCATATATTTCATTTTCCTTTTTGCGGAAACTGTGTCCTTCGTCGGGAAACAATACATACTCAACATGAACATTATTTTCCCTGATAGCCGCAACTATTTCATCAGATTCAACCTGAAGCACGCGCGGGTCATTGGCTCCCTGGAGTACCAATACGGGGTTTCTAACCTGATGGGCATGAAACAGGGGCGAAATGTTATACAATCGAACTGAATCCTGTGTAAAAGGGTCGCCCAATTCATCGAACAGCGCTCTCCGGTTGGCCTCCCACCATGGTGGAATTGACCTTAATGTTCTTATCCAGTTGGTTACCCCGAAGATATTTACTCCAACCCGAAATTCCTCCGGATGGAAAGTCATAGCGGCCATAGTCATAAAACCTCCGTAGCTCCCCCCCATAATGCCAATTCTTTCCGGATCAATATAATTGCGCTCCTGTAGCCATTT
>DATIKK010000107.1:0-12914 GCA_035477635.1 Bacteroidales bacterium
TACCGTACGAGCTATGGTCGGGGCCTAAGATTGGAATAGAACCCGCCGCAGAAGAACTGTTTGGTTTTAAAGATATTCGTCCCACTCACGGTGGAGAAATTATCATTGATGCACGGCGCCGACCCGTTCCCTCTTGGAAAGGAGTGTTGCGTTCGTATATTGACCAGGAATATACTCTTCATCTTATTCTGCAGGGTAGTGATTCATACGAGCACTCGCTTGCAAATTCCTGGCGCACAGAAGCACCATGGCTGAAAATAAACAATATTAGAGACTATGTAAACAACTTAAGACGCACAAAAAGCAAGGAGGAATTGCGTCTGCTTCAACGAGCAGTTGATATCACGATGGATGCGCACCGCCAGCTTGCCCGTGCAATAAAACCTGGAAAGCATGAATTTGAAATTGAGGCAGTAGCCGAATATGTGTTTAGAAAAAATGGAGCCGAAGGCCCCGCTTTCCCCTCGATTGTAGCTTCAGGATTTTTCTCGACCGTATTGCATTATACCCGAAGTACACGTCAGATGAGAGACGGGGATGTGCTAAAAGTTGATATCGGTGCAAAATTTGGGTTTTATTGCTCTGATATAACCCGTACTTATCCGGTAAGCGGCAGATTTACACCCCGGCAGCGCGAACTGTACGAAATTGTGCTGGGTGCGCAAAATACCGTCCTCGAATTCTTGCGCCCGGGGATTTCCATTTTCGAATTGAGAAAAATTGCATTCAATTATATCAATACTCACGGCTCCGATTTGCATGGCAACCCTCTCGGGCAATATTTTGTTCATGGTTTAAGTCACTTCGTAGGACTTCAGGTACACGATGTTGGCTCTGAGCATGCTCCACTTCGTGCGGGCGATGTAATAACAATAGAGCCGGGAGTTTACATTCCTGAGGAGAATATAGGAATCCGTATCGAAGATATGTTCCTTGTTACTGAAGACGGATTTATTAATATGTCAAAAGAATTGCCCAGAAAACCGGATGAGATTGAAAAATTGATGAGGCAACGCTGATTTTCTATTGTTGCTAAACTCTGACAACCCGGACACCCTTTTCTTCAAATTCTTTAACCTGAGAAACAGAAACTAAGGTATCGGTAATAACCACATCAACTTTTTCAATCCCGCAAATCCTGCTAAACCCATGCCTGCCAAACTTTGAATGGTCGGCAAGTACTATTACCCTTAATGCGGAGGCAATCATTCGTTGGTTGAGTGTGGCCTCCAGGGCATTGGTGGTGGTAAGCCCATATGAAGCATCTATCCCGTCAACACCAATAAAAAGCTTGCTGCACCTAAAACCTTCAAGCATTTTTTCGGCATATGGCCCCACCACTGATTGTGATGTTTGCCGCATTATGCCCCCCAACTGGATTACTTCTGCAGCACCCGCCAGGGCCAACTCACGCGATGCGTTAAGCGAAGCGCATACTGCAACCAGCCCCTTTTTGCCTGTCAAATGTCTTGAAAATTCATTTACGGTTGAGCCGGATGCTAAAATTATGCTGTCTCCGTCAGATAAGAGGCTTGCAGCATATTCGCCTATACGCCTTTTTTCGTCAACAAACAGCTTTACTTTCTCATTTACATGCCTGTCGGGGGCATACTGATCAGTTAGTGTTGCGCTTCCATGTACACGGAAAAGCAGTTTTTTTTCTTCCAAAAATGCTAAATCCTTACGTATGGTAACAGTTGAAACCCCCAGTTCCTTACTGATACCGGCAACATTAACATAACCTGCGTCCTTGAGTTTTTGCAGGATTATTTTGTGTCTTTCAGCAATGCTAATAGCCATAGTTTTGGCTTATAAATCTTTTCAAATATATGATTAATTCATTAATTTCTCAGCAGAACAGATTAAAAACAAAGTATTTGAAATTTTTCGAAACAGAAATATTTCGATTTTCTTTTTATTTTTTTGTTTTATTTTTCTTTTTTATTAAAATTGCAGAAATTTTTTTATTAGAAAGAAAACGAAATGGACCGCAACAAATTTTTATCGGAATTTAGCTCCAATAATTTGAAATATGATTTCCTTATAATCGGGGGTGGAGCTACCGGTATTGGCATTGCCCTGGAAGCAGCCATGAGGGGATATAAAACCTTGCTTCTCGAAATGTCGGACTTTACCAAGTCCACCTCAAGCAAGAGCACCAAGCTAATTCATGGGGGTGTTCGTTACCTGGCTCAAGGTGATTTGTCGCTGGTACGCCAGGCTTGCATTGAAAGAGGCAGATTATTAAAAAATGCACCTCATCTGGTTAAAAATCAACCGTTTGTGATTCCGACATTTGGATGGTTCGATGAATTGAAATTTACTGCAGGTCTGATGTTTTACGACCTTTTAGCCGGAAAATACAGCCTGGGCCGGTCGTACCGAATTTCCAAAAAAAAGACGGAGGAAAAAATTGCGACCATCAACCCACAAAAAATAACAGCCGGAGTTGTTTATCACGACGGGCAGTTCGACGATTCACGACTCGCAATAAACGTTTTGCAAACGGCTGTAAAATCAGGGGCACATGTGATAAACTACATGCAGGTAACATCCCTAACTAAAGACCTGAATGGAAAAGTAAACGGGGTTATTGCCCGTAACCTGGAAACAGGTCATGAATACTCATTCGGTTCAAGATCGGTAATCAATGCAACAGGAGTATTTGCCGATGAAATATTATGGATGGATAATCCTGACAATAGCCGAACAATTGTTCCCAGCCAAGGGGTACACGTAGTGGTTGACAAAAAATTTTTACCAGGCAATTATGCTTTGATGATTCCCAGAACCGACGATGGCAGGGTTTTGTTTGCCATTCCGTGGCACAACCACGTGGTTGTTGGCACTACCGACACACTTGTCGATAAGCCTACATTAGAACCAATTGCGCTTGATTCGGAAATAGATTTTATTTTGCGTACTACAGGTAAATACCTCACAAAAGTACCCACCAGGAGAGATATACTCAGTATTTTTGCAGGTTTAAGGCCTCTTGCAGCTCCCAAATCTAAAGGCATGAAAACTAAGGAGGTGTCGCGAAGCCACAAGATTCTTGTAACGAAATCAGGCCTTTTCAGCATAATTGGCGGAAAGTGGACAACCTTTAGGATAATGGCCGAAGACACAGTAAACCATGTTGAAAAGCTAAAAAATTGGAAAAAAACCCGGTCGAAAACTCAAAACCTAAAAATACACGGTTTTACCCAAAAGGTTAATTTCAACGATCCTTATTACTTTTACGGTACGGATAAAGAAAAAATCCTGCAACTTGCAAAAAACGAAACGGGCATGGATGAGGTACTCAGCAAGCAGTTTAACCTGATAAAAGCACAGGTGGTGTGGGCCGTCAGGTATGAAATGGCGCGAACTGTCGAAGATGTTTTATCGCGAAGGGTAAGATGTCTGATCCTCGACGCCCGCGAATGTATCAAAGTTGCCCCGCAGGTGGCATCAGTTATGGCAAATGAGCTAGGTCATGATGAAACATGGATACAAGCCCAAATAACCGAATTTGAATCCTTAGCTAAAGGATACTTTCTGTCTTAGAATTTTTAATATTATCCATTAAACTAGCCAGAATGGAAAAATTCGTTTTATCAATCGATCAGGGCACAACAAGCTCACGAGCCCTGATTTTTGACCAGATGGGCAATATTCGCTCTCTGGCTCAAAAAGAATTTGGGCAAATTTTTCCAAAGCCTGGCTGGGTTGAACATGACCCAATGGAGATATGGTCGTCGCAGGCATCAGTAATAGCAGAGGCTATGTCGAAATTGGGAATTAATGGATCTCACCTGCAAGCCATTGGTATTACCAACCAGCGCGAAACAACGATCGTTTGGGAGCGTAAGACAGGTTTGCCAGTTTACAACGCAATTGTTTGGCAGGACAGACGAACATCGGTTATTTGCGATGAACTGAAAGACCGTGGGTTGGCAAAAAAAATCAGGAAGAAAACCGGTTTGGTCATAGATGCATATTTTAGCGGAACAAAAGTAAAATGGATACTTGATAATGTGCCAGGAGCCCGCGATAAAGCCGAAAGGGGCGAACTGGCTTTCGGCACCGTTGACTCGTGGTTGGTTTGGAAGCTTACCGGGGGGCGCACCCATGTTACTGATGTGAGCAACGCTAGCCGCACGATGCTTTTCAATATCAACAGCCTCCAGTGGGACGATGATCTGCTGAACTTATTGAATATTCCAGGTTCTATTCTTCCAAGAGTAGCCTCATCGAGCGAGGTTTACGACAACACCAATACAACTTTTTTTGCATCTAAAGTACCTATTGCCGGGATTGCGGGCGATCAGCAGGCTGCATTGTTCGGTCAGATGTGTATAGAAGAAGGAATGGTGAAAAACACCTATGGAACTGGTTGCTTTATCCTTATGAACACCGGTTCAAAGCCTTTCATTTCCAACAATAACCTGGTTACAACAATAGGTTGGCAAATAAACGGTGAAACAACTTATGCTCTTGAAGGCAGTATTTTTATTGGTGGTGCTGTGATTCATTGGCTGCGCGACGGGCTGGGGATAATTCGTAATTCGTCTGAAATTGAAGCTCTGGCAAGCCAGGTGGAAAACAGTGGCGGTTTGTTCTTTGTGCCAAGCTTTACCGGAATGGGTGCGCCCCATTGGGATCAGTACGCACGAGGACTTATGGTGGGCATAAGCAGGGGAACTACCAGGGCACACATCGCCAGGGCTGCATTAGAGGGCATTGCTTATCAAACTTTGGATGTGCTGCGCGTTATGGAGCTTGACACCGGGATGAAAATTAAAGAACTGAGGGTTGATGGCGGAGCCTCTGTCAACAATTTGCTAATGCAATTCCAATCCGACATATTGAAAGCCAGGGTAATTCGGCCTAAAGTTACTGAAACAACCGCCCTTGGGGCTGCCTACCTGGCAGGGCTTGCCACCGGCTACTGGAACAACCTGGAGAGCATTAAACTTCAATGGCAACCCGACAAGCGGTTCGAACCGGGTATGCCCGAAGCTCAAATCAATGTCCTAAAAGCTAAATGGGCCGATGCTGTGGCAAGGGCCAAATCATGGGTAAAATAATTTTTGTGCCAGAATAATCCTTTGGCTCCGGTTACTTTAGCCTGATAAAATGATAAATCAAACCTGGAAAACACCATACAAACCCAAACTTACTCAATAACCAACGTAGTAACGCTCCGTGCTGGAAGTGTGAAAACAAACCTTCCCGTCGCATCAATATTGGTTCTGGCACCCTGAACCAGGTTTTGAGTTTGTGACGTAACATGAGGGGTAAAATGAGTTACAGCTTTATTGCGAACCGAAAACGACTGCCGTATGGTGTTATTAGAGAGGTTCAGGGCTACTAAAACAAGTCTGTTGTTACCTTCATATGCCGTAGTAAAAATATTAGGACTTGGACTAACGGTTGCAGATATGCGGACAAACCCAGGCCGGATAAATTTTGAAAAGTTTGCCATTATCCACCCCCTTTTGGTAACCCTTCCATCCTCGTCGATAGGCCCGTAAAACCTGCGCAGATACCACCAGAGATATGCGCTGTATTGGCCAATGGTCATACAGTCGTGTATCTGCCTTGCCGTTTCAAGCGCATCGTTGTAAGTGGTATCCAGATCGAGTATTTCGGTCATCCAGAGCTCTTTGCCCATGTTTCTTGCCAGAGGATAATCGAGCAATCCCCCCCCGTAAATGTGCCCTGCAACAATATCGAGATTTGCGGCAGCTTGAGCATCCTGAAGAATGGTGTTGGAAAAGTTTTGATTAAAATTAAATGATTCGGGAGCCATTATGCGGGTTTCGGTAATCAGATGCCCGAAATCGCGAAGAAAGTTGCGCATTTGCTCCGCCGACCAGTGGCACGACTCGTACGAAACAGCAATATCGGGTTCATTTTGAACAGAAACAGCATACAATGGAGCACCGTTTTCTTTCATCCACCTTGCAAATTCATTTAGATAATGCGCGAATACTGCAAAGGAATCTGTTTTGATGGTGCCTCCAATGAGGTTGCTGTTTGTCTTCATCCTTACCGGAGGACTCCAGGGTGAGGCAATAACCTTAGCGCCATGTTCAATTGCCCTTCTGGCATGTGTAAGCTCTGTATTGCGCCAGGCCATATCATCGTCGGAAGCGAGTCGTATGCGTAATATAGTAAGGCCAAGTTGACCTGGGCCGCTACCAAACAAAGTATTAAAATCTCCGGCGGTAGGAAGCGTCCCGTTGGTTGGGTGAAATGCCGTGGCGCCTCCAAAGCCCCTGATTGTCTGGAATCTAACCTGAGGATCAATATGCACAGTAAAAGGGTCAACACCTGGTTCTTCCGCATTGTCCCGGCACGAATAAAACAGCCCAACAATAACCAACAATAAGATCATTCCCAGCCTAATCATAATAAGGGAAAACGAATCCTTTTTCATTTTTTTGCGAAAAATATTTTAAACCATGTAAATAATTGCGCCTTGGTTGAGGTGATTGCCAAAGATACAAAAACCAAATATTTTAAAAGCTGTTAATCTTAAAGCCCAACAAGTGGTATGATTCAGCGCTGAAGGGAATACTAACAGATGTATGCAGGTATTTTAGAAAGTGAGCACCAACTTCAGCATTCTCAGTGGTACAAAAAGATAAAAACCCAATTTCACAAGCCTCAGAAAATATGGGGTGCAAAAAGCCCGCCTATTAGAGCGGGCTTTAAAAACGTTTTAGTGTGAATCTATTTTTGCAAGCGTAAAATCCATAAGCGAAAATCGTTTGTACTGATTGTAGCGCCAAATAGCGTTTTCTTCGGCTGCTTTAAACAGTTCTTCGGCTTCTTCGGGATATGCATTTTTAAGCGACCTGTAGCGCACCTCTGAGTTCAGGAAACTCTGAAATTTACTCCAATCAGGCTCGTTCGAATCAAGTTGGAATGGGTTTTTGCCTTCCTTCTCGAGAAGCGGGTTGAAACGATATAATTGCCAGTAACCAGCTTCAACAGCATTTTTGGTCTGTTGCTGAGTGGAGCCCATTCCATTTCGTAATCCGTGACTTATACATGGAGAGTACGCAATGATAACCGAAGGTCCTGGATATGCTTCAGCTTCGCGAAGGGCTTTCAGGAACTGGTTTTGATTGGCTCCCATTCCCACCTGCGCCACATATACATATCCGTATGACATTGCCATCATGCCAAGATCTTTTTTGCGTACCCTTTTACCGGAAGCAGCAAATTTTGCAATTGCGCCTACCGGCGTAGCTTTTGAAGCTTGTCCGCCTGTATTTGAATAAACCTCGGTATCCATAACCAGCATATTTATATCCTCGCCAGAAGCTATTACATGGTCGAGGCCGCCAAAGCCAATGTCGTAAGCCCAGCCGTCGCCCCCAAAAACCCATACCGATTTTTTTACAAGATATTTCTTCAAATTCAAAATCTGCTGTACAATAGCGTGGTTTTCGTTTTGCAGTTCAAGAAGAACCTTTTCTGAAGCATCCTTTGATTTTCTCCCATCCATGCGGGTTTCAAGCCAGATTTTGAAAGCTTCTTTAGTTTCGGGGCGTAATTCCGATTGAAGTCCTATCTCCATGAGCCTGGCAATACGATCGCGAAGTTTGTTAACTCCGGTTGCCATACCATACCCGAACTCAGCAGTATCTTCAAACAAAGAGTTAGCCCAAGCAGGGCCGCAGCCTATTTGGTTTGTTGTATAGGGTGTTGAAGGTGCCGAGCCGCCGTAAATCGATGAGCATCCGGTGGCATTGGCAATCATCATCCGGTCGCCGTACAACTGCGTGATCAGCTTAATGTATGGCGTTTCGCCACAGCCGGCACATGCGCCGCTAAATTCAAACAAAGGCTGTGCAAACTGGCTGTTTTTTACAGTTTGTTCCTTATCCTGCAACGTATCCTTGTAAGTTACGTTTTTAATGATAAGATCCCATCGTCTGTCTTCGTGCATTTGAGTATCAAGTGGCTTCATTACCAATGCCTTCCTTGGTGCAGGGCATATATCAACGCAGTTTCCACAGCCTGTACAATCCAATGGAGTAACCTGCATTCGGTATTTGTAACCTGCCAGTTTACCTTTGGTAATTTCCTGAACCGGAGTATCAGTACCTATCCTTTGCATTTCGGTATCGCTAATCAGGAATGGCCTTATTGCAGCATGTGGGCAAACATAGGCACACTGGTTGCATTGAATGCAATCATCCACCTTCCATTCTGGCACATTCACCGCAATACCGCGCTTTTCATATGCTGTGGTTCCATTTGGAAAGGTTCCGTCTTCGCGGCCAAAGAAAGCGCTAACAGGCAGGTCATCACCCTTTTGGGCATTAATCGGAAAAACGATATTGCGTATAAACCCGGGAATATTCTCATTTTCCTCAACGAGACTGACTTCTACGTATTTCCAATCCTCCGGTATTTCAACCCTTTGCACCTCAGAAGCTCCCCGGTCAATGGCAGCATTGTTCATGTTTACAATCTCTGCTCCTTTCATGCCATATGACTTTGAAATAGCATTTTTCATCTCTTTTTCGGCAGCCTCATAAGGCATCACCCCCGAAATTTTAAAGAAGGCTGATTGCATGATAGTGTTTGTGCGGTTACCCAGGCCAAGCTCTTCAGCAATTTTAGTAGCATTGATAATATACAATTGCGCTTCGCTTTGAGCAAGTTGCCTTTTCATAGTGGCGAGAATCCGGTTTTTGGTTTCCTCTATATCCCATATGGAATTAAGCAGGAATATACCTCCTTTTTTCAATCCTTTAAGAAGGTCATACCTGTCGAGGTAGGCCGGAACATGGCAAGCAATAAAATCTGCCGCATTGATAAGGTAAGGTGAACGGATTGGAGTATTTCCGAACCGCAGATGCGAAACAGTAAAACCACCCGACTTTTTGGAGCCATAGCTGAAGTACCCCTGGACATATTTATCGGTTGTGTCGCCAATTATTTTGATGGAGTTTTTATTGGCGCCAACCGTGCCATCTGAGCCAAGACCGAAAAACTTTGCAGCGTAGTTCCCTTTAGGCGACACATCAATATTTTCGCCAACGGGAATCGACTTAAAGGTAACATCGTCAACTATCCCAACTGTGAACTGGTTTTTTGGTTCCGGCAGTTTCATATTGTCAAACACGGCAATAATTTGGCTTGGAGGTATGTCTTTAGAACTTAGCCCATACCTGCCTCCAACAATGACCGGAGCGTTCATTTTGCCATAGAAAAGATCGCGTATATCCAGATAAAGCGGATCACCGTTAGCGCCGGGCTCTTTGGTGCGATCTAGCACCGTAATTCGCTTCACTGAATCCGGGAACACCCGGAAGAAATATTTTGAAGAAAATGGCCGGTATAAATGTACCGAAATAAGGCCAACCTTTTGTCCGCTATCAATCAGGTAATCAATGGTCTCCTTAATGGTTTCGGTAACCGAGCCCATTGCTACGAGAATGTGTTGGGCATCGGAAGCACCATAATAGGTGAAGGGATGGTATTCGCGGCCTGTTATCCTTTTTATTTCCTTCATGTATTCTTCTACTATGTCGGGAACGGCATCGTAAAAACTATTAGCCGCTTCACGCGACTGGAAGTAAATATCAGGGTTCTGAGCAGTACCCCTTGTTACAGGATGTTCGGGGTTCAATGCCCTCCCGCGAAATTCTTTCAGGGCATTTTGGTCGATCAGCCGTGCTAATTCTTCCTGATCAGCTTCCTCAACCTTTTGTATTTCGTGCGAAGTCCTGAAGCCATCGAAAAAATGCAGAAAAGGAATCCGTGCCTTAATGGCTGCAAGATGCGCAATAGGAGCTATATCCATTATTTGCTGCACACTGCCGGTAGCCAGCATGGCAAATCCTGTATGTCGGGTGCTCATCACATCAGAATGGTCGCCAAAAATAGAAAGAGCCTGAGCTGCAAGGCTGCGCGCCGAAACATGAAAAACACCCGGTAGCAACTCACCTGAAATTTTGTACATATTGGGGATCATAAGCAACAACCCCTGCGATGCTGTGTAGGTGCTGGTAAGCGCACCGGCTTGAAGCGAACCGTGGACAGTACCGGCTGCGCCTGCTTCAGATTGAAGTTCAACCAGGGTAACCTGCTCACCGAAGATATTTTTACGCCCATGTGCCGCCCATTCATCTACATTTTCGGCCATATTCGACGATGGTGTAATGGGGTAAATGGCTGCAACCTCGGTAAACATATAAGCAACTAACGATGCAGCATGGTTTCCATCACAAGTGATGAAATTTTTCTTTTTAGTCATAAAATGAAAATTAAAAAAGTCGAACGACTAAGAAAGGCTTCAAAAATGAAGGTGCAAAATTACATCTTTTTATAATGGAATGAATAATTTCCATTAAATTTAACAAATTCAACTGGTATTAATTTTTTGACTTTTAATCAAAAAACATCCACGAAATACCGAATTTTATTGCCATACCAGGCAAAGGATAAAATGGAATCTGGTATTGCACCGGAGCATCAGGAAGCATACTTCCAACATTCTGCACTTGGATGAAAAAGCGGGTTCGTTGAACTTTAATGGTTGCAAAACCATTGGCTATCCAAGAATTATTGCTTCGGTAAGTGGTCTGGGAATAGAACTGCCTTAGCATTGGAAGAAAGCCCATTGGATGGTAAGCGGTATTGAGATACACATCAACACCAAGGTTCAGGTTCATAGCTCTCCTGAACAAAGAAAAATCAAAAAAGGCTGAATGGTAACTGACCAGTTCAGGAAATTGTTCGAAATTTTCATTACCTATATGCTGGTAAAGAATTTGGTGCCGTGTGCGAAACGGCCCGAGTCCGGCGTTGAGCCCTAAGGCAGCCGAAAAGACACTGAAAGTATTGGCGTTTTGCACAGGCAATCTTGCACTACCTATAAAAACCATGTTATTTAGCAAGTAGTAATTGGCCTCTGCACTCATCCAGCCCAACTGTATCCTTGCTCTGGCATGGCCGATAAACTGCTTTGAAAAATCATTATCCCAAGAAATATAGTTACTCCTGAATCTCGAAAGCAGATAGGGTGGTTGTTTCTGATGTATGCCAGCTTCAAGAAAAATCCTTGGCCTGTTCTCAGGTCTTCCAAATATAACTGATCCTCCAAGAGCAAAGTCACCATCATGGTAGCCGCCAAGTGTCATGTGAGCAAAGGCTCTGGCAGAAAAAAATCTGGTTTGGTCTGTTTCAATATCTGCTCCCTGTACAATCTGGCTAAAGCGATCATGCTCAAACTGGAACTCAACGGCTTCCTGGCCGGCACCACCTCCGGCAACATTCAATGAAGGTTGACGAATATTAACCAGGCTATGCTTTAAAAAAACCCTGAAGTTAAAAGGAAATGCGCCCCTTCCTGTGCGAAGCGGAAAGTTGGACCAACTAATTAGGTTTTCCAGAATGCTTACCCTTGAAGAATCAAAGGTTGCGTCGGTGTTGGCCGGAGGTGTCGGGAACAATTCCACAGGAGTTGACGGATCGTCAAAAACAAAAGCGCTTCTACGCAGGGAAAACTCATGGTTAATCCGACCCAGGTTAATAAATCTGCGGTTATTTTCGTTGGCGCCCTCATTACCAGGTACATAAAAGCCGGTCTGATAAAATTGCTGAACACTCAGTATCATTTCCCTGCTGCGCGAATATGCGTTCGGCAACAAAACAATATCACGGTTGCGGTCGGTTTCGAAATCCAGGTGATTTTCGAGGCCGCCGCTCTCCTGCAACTGCCGCCTGTTGGAAATAAAACTGCCAAGTACCTGATAGCGATTATTGGGAAGACGAAAGTCAATGGTAAAGGAAACATTTGAGTGCCTTGAAGCCATGTGGTTATAGGCTCCCGGAGAATTCACAACCTGGTACTTCAGGCCTGCATACAGGTTTTCGGTAAATTTTTGGTTGTGCATGGCGTAGAACAATTGTTCACGGTTGGCGCCCGTAACATAGTACATTTCTGTGAAAACATGTCTTGGCCTGTAAAAACGGAGGTTTTGAGGTTCAAACCGGTAACCCTGAAATACTCCCTCACCATCGGGTGAAAAGGCTTTTGAAGTGTAGGGAGAGAATTTCAAAAACCGGGTAGCATGGCCCACATTACCTTTGTTGGCAAAGAAAAATCCATACCGGTGCGAGAAGTCGTAATGTTGAAACCCTATTATAGAGGTATCAACATGGTTGGGGGTCAAATCGAAAGGATCTTGCAGTTGTTCATTGGTAAACCAGGGCACTACCGATGGAGATATGAGGGTATCGGCAGACGAACTTGCTTTTAATTCCACGCCCAAAAAAATTAAAAAAATGGGTAAAAACCACCTTAACAGCATGAAAGTTTTATAAAAATGGAAGAAAAATTGGATAGTCAAAACTGGTCAGTTTTGTGCAAAGTTAAGAAAATACAAAATGTAGGTTATTAATAAGCTAACTGTGCCGTAAAATCGAGCTAAATAAAGATTGGATTATTTCAAAACAAAAAACCCCGGTTTTTTGCCGGGGTTTTTGATAAAGGGTGGCGACGACATACTCTCCCGGGTTTAACCCCAGTACCATCTGCGCTGGCAGGCTTAACGACTCTGTTCGGAATGGGAAGAGGTGGACACTGCCGCTATAGTCACCTTAAGATTTTAAATATTTTTTATGGAGATTAAAGCCTTTGAATGAATCAATAATCTACAAATCAGCTAATCCTCTCATCCTCTCATCCTCACATCAGCTAATCATCACATTCTCCATTATGACATTTAACCGGGAAGATACACTTTGTAAGTTATTAAAGAAGTTCACGGGTGATTAGTACTGCTTGGCTTTGATGTTGCCATCTTTACACCTGCAGCCTATCGACGTCATAGTCTTTGACGACCCTTAAGGGAAGTCTCATCTTGAGGCGAGTTTCGCGCTTAGATGCTTTCAGCGCT
>DATIKK010000108.1:0-6688 GCA_035477635.1 Bacteroidales bacterium
GGTTTTCACGCTTATGGTTCGTGCCTGCTCGTTGGTGATGCTTCCCAGAAACCAGTTTCCGGTTTCGCGCTCTTCGCGGGCAATGGTTACAAACTGCCCTATCTCACCGTCAAGTACCCGTGTTTGTTCCCAGTCCACTCCCACATCCATTATAAACTGAAAGGCGGGATGTCCTTCATAATATCTTGGCAAATCTGCTGCCATTTGCAATGGGCTATAGATCACAACATATAGTGCCAATTGGTGCGCCAGGGTGGTATTTATTTGGTTTTCAATGCGATAGGGGTCAAGCTCTATATTGAAGATACCAGGAGTAAAATCAATGGGACCTGCCAGCATGCGGGTGAATGGAACAATGGTGAGGTGGTTGGGTGGGTTGCCACCGTCGGTAGCCCAGGCATTAAACTCCTGCCCCCTAAGGTTTTCGCTGGTGAACCAATTGGGGAAAGTCCGCCTGAGGCCTGTTTCCATGATAGTTTCGTGCGAGTTGATAGCCACCCTATGGCGCGCAGCGGTTTCCAATACCCGTTGATAGTGGTTTACCATAAACTGGTTGTGGTGGTATTCGCCCTCGGGTATGATGGTGCCCACATAACCGGTTTTCACATAATGCAATCCCAGATGCTCCATAAGGGCAAAGGCTGTGTCCATCTGCTGCTCGTAGGTGGTTACGGCCGAAGAGGTTTCGTGGTGCATTACAATGGTTACCCCCCTTTGCCTTGCGTACTCCACCACTGCCTTCAGGTCGTAGTTCGGATATGGCGTAACAAAATCAAATATCCCCTCACGATCCACAGTTCCAATCCAGTTCTCCCATCCGGTATTCCAGCCTTCAATCAACACCGCGCCTATACCGTGGCGGGCTGCAAAGTCGATGTAGTATTTGGCATTTTCGGTGGATGCCCCATGCCTGCCCTGGCCATCGAAATAGGCCCAGGTTGATTTGCCAAGGTGCATTTCCCACCAAATACCCATGTACTTGGTAGGTCGAATCCATGACACATCACCAAGTTTATTGGGCTCGTTGAGGTTGAGAATCAATTTGGATTCGATTAAGTCGCCTGCACGGGTGGCGATCTGAATGGTGCGCCAGGGTGTGTGAAATGGCGTTTGCTGTTCTACCTTGAAGTCTCTCCACGAGCCTACCAGATTGGTGGTCATTTTCAGGTTTACGGTGTCAACCATCAAAGTCACTCCAGAATAGTTAATCAATGCAGCTTCATGAAAACTCAAATAAACACCATCGTCGGTTTTCATTGTTACCGGGGTGTTTATGGCATTAACAGGGATGTAAGTCTGGGCAAGATTGGGATGATTGCGTTTTCGCAGCGCATCAATTTCACTAAATCTGGTGTGACTGTAAAGGTGTTCTGAAATATCCCAATCGCCGGGAGTCCACCATACTTGATGGTCGCCGGTAAGGTTTATTTGGGTTCGTTCCTCAGTAATAAACACTTCGTTCATGTTTTGCTGTTCGGGAAATTCATACCGAAACCCCAAGCCATCGTCAAACACCCTGAAGACAAGGTAAAACCTCCGCTGCAACCCTTCCTGTTCCGCAATAGCCAACTTCAGTTCGTTGAAATGGTTTTTAACATATCGTTTTTCTCCCCAGGGCATTTCCCATGTTTCAGAGAATTCGCGTGTTTTTGAGGATTCAATTGCCAGGCCGGTTTTCAGGGCAGGAGCGTCGAGAAACTCAATACCTATCGCTGAGGTGTCAATAATAAGGCGGTCGTTGAAAAAAACAGCATAGCCCACCTGCCTGTCTGTCAAAGTAAGAGCCTCTACTCTTATGTTTCCTGAAGGGGAAGTAATCGTGGTAACTGTAGCCATTCTGCACCCACATGCAAGCACTGCCAGTATTGCAATGATAATAATTATTATCGGGTTTTTCATTGTTTGGTTTTTTAAAATGAAACGAGCATGATTTGTAAAACACTAGCACGCATTAAAATTCAACATGCGAGTTCCATCCGACATTAACATAAAAATTATTTACGGATGAAAAGTTAACTAAAGCTTTATGAAAACCTTTTTCCTATAAAGGATGGTGGCGGGAATAAACAGAATACCGAGATAAAATAAAGCGTACATCAGGCTTGCCAGCTTTGGAGCTATGCCAATGCTGGTAAGCGCTTGAAAAGCATGCTGGTTGAGGCTGAGGCCTCCAAGTTCAATGCCGTAAAATACAGGAGTCAACAGCCCAGCGAGCACATAAACCGCAATGGCATTGGTGCCAACGATAATCCACGGGGTTGTGCCAATTGTCTTTTTCTCAATGTCGATCAGGTAGTAACATGCTGCGAGCGCCATGCTGGCCATGCCTGAAGTAGCCATAACAAAAGAACTTGACCAGATTGGTTTGTTCAGGGGAAAATGCAGGCTCCACAAATATCCGATAATGGTTGCAAGCAACCCTGCAAGGAACATCCAGATTACTTTTTTCTCGTGGCTTTGGGGACTTAAAATAATTTTTCCCACCAACATTCCGGTAATTCCGGAAGCAATGGCGGGTAAGGTGCTAAACAGGCCTTCGGGTTCCCATGTTTCATGCCACATGCGGCCTGGAAGCAGATAGCTGTCGACCCAGGCGGCAAGGTTTACGCCCGGCTCAAGCATTGGCTGTCCGTGGCCAGGAATAGGTATAAACATCATTGCCAGCCAGTAAACAATCAGGAGGGCAGCACCAAAAACAGCCTGGGTCTTCCAGTTGAAACGTACATAAAGGAATGCACAGACCACAAACACAAGTGCAATTCGCTGGAGTACCCCTGCTACCCTTAGGTCGGCAAAATTGAATAAGGGCCAAAGGTTCAGGAAAATACCCACAATAAAGATTTTGAGACCTCTAAACAGAACCTTGCCATATATTCCCGAAAGGGGTAGGCCCTTTTGCAACTGTTTGTCAAAAGCAAGGGCTACTGACACCCCCACAATGAACAGGAAGAAGGGAAAGATCAGGTCGGTGGGTGTAATACCATGCCATGGCTTGTGTAGCAAGGGGGCATAAACAAAGCCCCAGTTACCGGGAAAGTTTACAATGATCATGCTTCCGATGGTGAGCCCCCGGAAAACATCAAGAGAAATAAGCCTTTGTGAAACATTTTTGCTCATACATTTTCAATGTAATTGTTGATATTGAATCCCTAACTTAAATAATCATTCGGTTTCTTCATCTGAATCCTCACCATCGTCAAAGTTGTTCATTTCTGGTAATATGAGGCTGGCTTCTGCACTGTTCAGTGTTTCAACGCTTTTAAGCCTGCGTTGAATAGCACGTGTGCGCTTGCCCATTACTTCATCGATCTGGTTGCTGGCAGTCTGGATGTTCTTTTGCGCCTTTTCGAGCATCCCGCCAAAATTTTCAAACTCTTTCTTTACCGCCCCAAGAATTGTCCATACCTCCGAGCTGCGTTTCTGTATGGCCAGAGTTCTGAATCCCATTTGCAGGCTGTTGAGTATTGCGGCAAGGGTTGTAGGCCCGGTTACAATTACCTTATACTCACGCTGCAACTGCTCCAGGAGGCTCGCCCGCCTAACCACCTCTGCATAAATACCTTCAAAGGGCAGAAACATGATGGCAAAATCGGTTGTAAAGGGAGGGTCAATATATTTGTTGCGGATTTCGGCAGCCATTTGTTTTATAGTGCGCTCCAGTTCCCTGCCTGCCTGCTCTGTAATGGCAGGGTCGGCCTGCTCATAAGCCTCAAGCAGTTTTTCATACTTGTCTTTCGGAAACTTGGCATCAATGGGCAAATACACCGATTCTTGGTTGTCGTCGCGCCCGGGTAGTTTAATTGCAAACTCCACAGCATCTTCGGAACCCTTTTTTGTCTTCACATTTGCCTGGTATTGCTCAGGAGCAAGCACCTGTTCGAGAAGCATAGAGAGCTGCACTTCGCCAATACCTCCGCGAAGCTTCACATTGCTGAGTACTCTCTTAAGACCTCCCACATCCTGGGCCAGGGTTTGCATTTCGCCAAGCCCTTTTTGCACGCTTTCCAACTGCTTTCCAACCAGTTCAAACGATTGACCCAATCGCTCATTAAGGGTTTTCTGCAACTTTTCGTCAACTGTTTCGCGCATTTGGTCAAGGCGTTTTTCGGTGCTTTCTACCAGCTTGTTTTGCTTTTCTTCGAGCTGGCCAAATTTTTCGCGCTGCAGTTGGTTGAACGACTCAACATTCTTATCGAAAGTTGCCTGAAAATCCTTAAGACTTCTTTCAAAAGATTCCCTGAATTCCTTCATGCCCTGGCTGAGTTCCATTCGGTTTTCCTTTGCCAGAACTGCGTTTTCCTGGCGGTTGATGCGGAAATCCTCCTTAAGTCCGGATTCAATCCGCAATAATGTTTGAGACAATTCATCAATCCGCGACCCGAAATCTTTTTGGTTGTTGTTAGATTTGAGCCTAAAAAAAAGCAGGAGAAAGATTGCTATTGTAACAACCAAAATGACAGGTAAAAGCAATTCCATGTTTTATTTTTTTTGAAAGGAAGGCAAGGTTTGGTTGCCGCTAAATTACGGAATTCAAATGTTTCCACTTACTGTGCTTTAAAGATTTTGGCAATGATTTCTGCAAAACACTCGTTACCAAATCAGGGGTTGCAAAAGTCACAGAATTGTGGGTCTTCATGAGTTTTACCGTAAGGATGCATCAATTCATTCGAATGGCCGCATTTTGCGCATTTATACACATGGACGAGGACTGATTGCGTAGGCATCCCGCATAGGCTGCATGGCAATCCACCTAAGGCATCAACAACACCAAACCCCGGCATGGAGCATGCAGGGCATAGCGATTTTACTTTGGCAACCAATTTTATGGTAGCCTTCCCAATATTTATCATCCGCATAGGATTGAACATGGCCCTCATATCGGTTTCGGCATACGCTCGGCCGGTTTCATCCTTAATCTTGTTGTAGCTGTCCATTAACTCATCTTGGCTGGTTATTCCCTTTAAAACAACAGAATAATCAGTTTTAGCTTTTTTCAGGATGATGCCATGCGACGGGAATTTTACCTTTTCTGCAAAAGATAATAACTCCTGTTCGGATGCAACATCAGATCCATCGAAATTGGTGTCCGTATTCAGCTCCCTTTCAACTATTTCCAGTCCGTTTTTCAGGTCGAGGAGCATCGCCATTTCGTCGTTTGCATGTGCAAAGAAAAGGGTAGGGTGTGGCCCGAAAGAACCTTCGTTGCCTGCAATCAGGTCGAATCCCGTAATGGCTGCAGCCATTTCGCATTTTTTTCGCAAGGTGGTAAGCGGGTCGTCAATCCGCTCTATTTCGCCTGAGAAAGTACCAAGAATATCGGTGTTGAAATTGTGTGGCACAATACAATTCACGCCAAGCCCCTTTTCTAACAATGGCGCCATTACCTTCTCTTTGCTATGTTTGGTTGCAACAACCAGAACTCTTCCTTTAAATATTTCCAAATTTTTTCTTTAACTCAGAATTTTCCAATGATTAATTAATAACCAAACCGGACAAATTAAATAAGTTGTGAAACTCAACCCTTTTTGCCGATTGTAAACCTGCTGGAAAGGTTTTTGTAGCCTGATACGTTGTCCCGTTTCCTGCGGAGATTTTACAGCACCAAATTTACGGAGTGGGGATTAATAATGTTAGGAATTGTAAATTATTTTATTGACACTGATGTGTAATTAAGGCCTTAGCATTTTCATGCAGGTGTCAAAATTTGCTTATTAAAGATTAGCTCAAATTGAATGTTGTATGAATTTATTAAGGGGGTTTTACTAAACTGAGAAAATTAGCAATGATGTAAAAGGAGTATATTACTGGAGATAATTTTCAGGTAGCTACTTGATTTTGGGAAGGCAATCATGCCCTCAGGAGGCTTAATACCACACCCCTGGAATAGGTCTGTTGCAGAATCTGCATTTTCCGTTCCTGATATGGTTTGAGAGCAGGGTGAGTCCTGATCGGTGCAGGAGTCGCTGTCCGCATCCGGGGCAAAAGGTGCTGTCGTAGCGATGGCCTGGCACATTGCCAATGGTTACGAAGTTTATTCCGGCCTCGCGGGCAATACGGTGTGCCATTTCAAGGGTTCTTACAGGAGTGGCGGGCAGGTGGGTGAGCCTGTATGCAGGCATAAAGCGGTTAAAATGCAATGGCACATCGGGACCGAGATTATCGAGAATCCACCGGCACATGGCCCTGATCATCTCCGGGTCGTCGTTAAGGGTAGGAATCACAAGATTAATGACTTCGAGCCATACTCCTTCCTGCTGAATGATTTTTAGGGTTTCCAATACTGGCTGGAGCGAGCCCCCGCTTACTTCCCGATAAAAAGCCTCATCGAATGCCTTCAGGTCAACGCGTACTGCATCAATATGTCTGAGCAATGCCCTAAGTGGCTCCGGACTAATGAATCCATTGGTTACCAGGGTAGTTTTTATACCCTCTTGTTTTGCCAGTTTTGCGATATCATAAACATATTCAAAAAATACTGTAGGTTCGGTATAAGTAAAGGAAACCGAATTTAGCCCGGCCTGTTTTACCCCTTCAATTATCTGCCGGGGCGTTCTGATCATGTTTCTCACTTCTTCGACTGTTCTTTGGGAGATAGACCAGTTCTGGCAGTTCTGGCACCTGAAATTGCATCCGACGGTAGCAACCGTCTGACGCCAATGGCCAGGGTGGAAATGGTGAAAAGGGGCTT
>DATIKK010000109.1:0-23896 GCA_035477635.1 Bacteroidales bacterium
TGCTGGGGCAGTCCGGATCATGGAAGAAACCGGTGCCGGAATTCACATGCACCTGGCCGAAGATCTTTACGATCAGCAGCACTGCCTTGAAAATTACGGCATGCGCGTTGTCCACCGGCTTCAGAATTTTGGGTTTACTCAGAACAGCAAATCAATTCTGGTGCATGGCATCCACCTCGATGAAAAGGAAAAAGAGCTGCTTGCTGCAAGTAAGGCCTGGATTGCACAAAATATGGAAAGCAATCTCAAGAACAAGGTTGGAGCATTCAGCGGGGCAGGAATACCAAACAACCGCATACTTTTAGGGACCGACGGCATGCACAGTGATATGCTGCAAAGCGCAAAGGCTTCATTCTTTGCAGGCTTGAAAACTGATGTGGTTTCGCCGGCAATTGTTTATGAAAGATTTCGCAACATACACCGTTATCTGTCGCAAAACCAATATAAAGGCGACGGCGAAAACAACCTGTTGGTATTGGACTACGACACCCCTACCCCATTTGGAAGCGAAAACTTTTTGGGCCATTTTATCTTTGGCCTGCGTTCCCAGAATGTAAAACATGTGGTTGCTAACGGAAGGCTTGTAGTTGAAAACGGAGCCATTCAAACAGTTGACGAAAAAGCCATACTGGCATTTACTAGGGAACAGGCAGCACGGTTGTGGAAAAAACTCTGATGGTACAAAACGCATGGCTATGGACATTTTAATTAAAAACGGCACCATTGTTACCTCCGAAAAGACCTTTCCCGGGTTTCTTTTCCTTTCGGATGGCAAGATAGCGGCATGCGGGCAGGAAGGTGAAGGCATTCCGGATTTTAAACAAGAAACCCGTGAAATTGACGCTAATGGAATGTTGGTAATCCCCGGTGGTGTTGATCCTCATGTGCATCTGCAAATGCAAACCCAGGTTGGACTGACGGGCGATGATTTTCGCTCGGGAAGTATTGCTGCACTGATGGGCGGAACTACCACCTTTATGGATTTTGCCACTCCATTGCCCAAGCAGCCATTGCCCGATGCATTGGAAAAGCGGATTGATGAGGCCAGGGAATCGCTTATTGATTTTTCGCTGCACATAAGGCCTTCCGGATGGTATGAGGCTCTGGAAAGCGAATTGAAGGAATGTATGCAGATAGGCGCCCGCACCATCAAAATGAATATGGCATACCTGGAAACCATTGGGTTGAGACCCGATTCGGTTCAGAAAATCATGCACCTTGCCGCACAAAATAATGCAACGGTGGCTTTGCATGCCGAATTGGGCGAGGAGATAGAGCAATTGCGCTCCAGTTATTTCAGTTTGGGAAATACCGCTCCAAAGTATCATGCCATAAGCCGGCCGGTTTACACTGAAACCCGGGCAGTAAAAAACCTTATTCACATGGCTGGGGATGCGGGCTGCACCATTTATCTGATGCACATTTCTGCAGGGCTGTCGCTTTCCGAAATCACCAAAGCCCGAAACGAAGGGATGAGGGTATATGCAGAAACCTGTCCCCACTACCTTTTGCTCAACGATTCGGCATTGGACGATGATTTTGAAAAGGCTTCCCGCTTTGTTTTAAGTCCGCCCTTGCGAAAAAAAGATGACAACCAGGCCCTTTGGTTGGGACTGGCAAACGGCGCAATCCAAACTATTGCCACCGACCATTGTCCGTTTCAACAAAATCAAAAAAGGCTGGGTCTGAATGACTTCAGAAAGATACCCAACGGGGCAGGCGGGATAGAACACCGCATGGCGCTACTTTACACCTACGGAGTTTTGCAAAACCGTATTACACTAAACAAATGGGTTGAGTTGTGCTCCACCGCCGGTGCACGGATTTTCGGTCTTTACCCCCGCAAAGGCAGTTTGAACCCGGGGGCAGATGCCGATGTAGTGATCTGGAACCCGACAACCCGACAAGTAATATCAGCGCAATATCACTGGCAACGCAACGACAACAGCATATATGAAGGGATGCAAACCACCGGTGGGCCGGAAATCGTAATTAGTCGCGGGGTAGTGGTAGCGGAAAAGAATAATCTGATACAACCCTATCACCAAGGGCGTTTTTTGAGACAGGGTAACATCTTTCAGTCTCTATCATGATACTGCCTGTAAAGAAGATCAGCAGCCTCTTTCAGAGAATTCGCGAAACTTTTCGTGCAAACAAAGCCTTCAGCTTCTCTCCTGCATCGTGGAATCGATTGGCAAACATCATAGCGGCAATGATATATGGTTTGTAGCCAGCCTCCTGATAGGTAAGCAGCCTGTATTTTTCAAACACATCTGCGCTTACCTCCCCTTCCTTGCACGATACGCTGCTGATGTCGGCGGGCAGACAGTGCATATACAGCGCGTCCTGGTTGCGGGTAACTTTCATTTTGTCGGCATTGTATTCCCAGTTTTTGTGCTCGGCATTGCGTGCAAGACATACTTTTTCCAGTTCCACCAAACCCTGCTTATCGCCTTTGGTGAGAAGGGCAGTGCGTTGCTCCATTACCTTAAACGGCGCCCAGCTCTTGGGGTAAACGATATCGGCATCTTTCATGGCCTCTTTCATGTCGTGCCCCACACGAAAGCTGCCTCCGCTTATTTTGGCATTGTTGCGCGCCAGCTCAACCACTTCCGGAATCAGTTCGTATCCGTTGGGGTAGGCAAGCTCTACATTCATTCCAAACCGGGTCATAAGGCCAATAACACCCTGGGGCACGGATAAGGGCTTGCCATAACTTGGCGAGTACGCCCACGACATTACGATCTTCTTTCCGCGCAGTTTGTCGAGGCTTCCAAAATGATGCTGCAGGTGCATAAGGTCGGCCATGCTTTGGGTGGGGTGGTCGATATCGCATTGCAGGTTTACGATACCCGGCCTTACGGGCAGCACGCCTTTGGCAAATCCTTCGTCGAGGCTTGCGCCTACTTCGCGCATGTATTTGTTGCCCTCGCCCAGGAAAATATCGTCGCGAATTCCGATCATATCCGTCAGGAATGAAATCATCTGGGCCGTTTCGCGGGTTGTTTCGCCGTGCGATATCTGCGATTTCTCCTCATCCATATCCTGCACTGCCAGGCCCAGGAGGTTGGCTGCCGACGCAAAAGAAAAACGCGTGCGGGTTGACTTGTCGCGGAAGATAGAAACAGCCAGTCCCGAATCGAACACTTTTGCAGAGATATTTTGCATGCGTAATTGCATTAAAACATCTGCCAATTCCAGTATGTATTGCAAAGAAACATCACTCTTTTCCCATGTAAGGAGGAAGTCTTTCTCAAGAAGGTCGCCGGGGGTTGCGCCCATGGCTTCGATTTTATTTTTTAGGCTCATAACTTTAATGATATAATATTTATACTAATTCCATGTTTACAAACTCAATTGCCAATGCAGCATAAAAAGCCGAAGCAGCCACCAGGTCGGTGATAGGGACTTTTTCGTTTGGGGCATGTGCAAGCACTTCATCGCCCGGACCAAAGCCAATCACTGGTATTCCGTAATAGCCGTTAATTGTTACTCCATTGGTTGAGAATGTCCATTTATCAATCCGCGGTTTTTTGTGAAAAAACTTTTCAAAGGTTTGGGCTGCCATTCGTATCATCGGATGGTCTTCCTCAAGTTTCCAGGTGGGGTAGTATTTCTCCATACCGTAGCGAAAACCGGTGAATGAGGTTTCATCGAAATGCAACATTTCCACTTTGGCATTCACACCTTCTATGAGGGCTTCAATTTCCTTAATAGCCGATTCTTTTGTTTCGCCCCATGTAAGACGGCGATCCAGGTGAATTCGGGCATAGTCGGCAACGGCACACAATGACGGACTTCCGGAGATGATCTCAGAAATGGTTATACTTCCCCTGCCCAAAAATGGGTCGTAAGCAAGTCTTTCGTTGAGCTTTTCTATGTCCAATGCTGTGCGCGATGCCATATAGATGGCATTTACCCCTCGTTCAGGGGCTGACCCGTGCGAGGACACCCCGTAAAAGTGCACATGAAGTTCCATCCTGCCCCTCTGACCCCGGTAAATGCCAAGGTTGGTTGGTTCGGTTACCACTACCACATCGGGCCTGATGCCTTCTTCTTCAACCAGATATTTCCAGCACAAACCGTCGCAATCTTCTTCAATAACGCTCCCTACGAAATAGATGGTAAGGTCATTGCCGAATGCCATGTCTTTCAGGATACGGCCTGCGGTAATAAATGCAGCGGCGCCTCCTTTTTGGTCAACAGTGCCCCGGCCGAGCACATAGCCATCTTTAATTTCGCCTCCAAGCGGATCAAAAGTCCAGTTGCCGGCATGGCCAATATCCACAACATCCATATGGGCATCGAATGCAAGGATTTTTTTACCATTTCCGATACGGCCAATAACATTTCCAAGGCCGTCCATATGCACCTCGTCGAAGCCTGCTTCGCGCATCTGCCGCATAAGTTCTTCCTGCACGCCTTTTTCCTGCAAACTAAGGGATTTGTGTTTAATCAGTTTCGACAAGTTGTGAGCAGTATAGTCCCGGTACTTCCCGGCCAGGACATTCACCTGAGTAAGTTTACTTTCCATATTTACTGATGAAATTATACTATTACGGTTTGAAGCACTAAATCAAGAAAGTTTTTTCTTATAATCCTCATGGGAAAAAGTACGCAGCAGAACAAAGCTGCCATCCTCCCTGAACATTCCAATTGCAGGATGTTTCACTCCATTGAAGAATGTAGTTTTTACCATGGTGTAATGGATCATGTCGTCGAAAACCACGCGGTCGCCAATTTGCAGGCCATTACCAAATGAATAATCGCCCATTCCCATATAGTCGCCTGCAAGGCAGGTTGAGCCTCCCAAACGATAGACCGGCTGTCCGGCAATGGGATCGGTGGCTCCCAGAACCTTAGGCTTATAAGGCATTTCGAGGCAATCGGGCATGTGTGCGGCGAAGCTCACATCGAGCATGGCAATTTTCATATCCTTTTTGTCGAGAATATCTTGTACTGTTGACACCAGATACCCGGTGTGCCAGCCAATGGCCTCACCGGGCTCCAGAATAACTGACTCAAGGTTTGTATATCGGCTGCGAAAATCTTTCAACAAGTCCACAAGGTGCTTTAAATCGTAATCCTTGCGGGTAATGTGGTGCCCGCCGCCCATGTTGAACCATTTGAGCCTTTTAATCAGGTTGCCGAATTTCTCCTCAACCTTTGCAAGGGTGCGTTCGAGCACAAAGCTGTCGTTTTCGCAAAGCACATGGAAGTGCAGCCCTTCGACTCCTTCAGGCAAATTATCGCCCAGTTCACCGGCTGTAATCCCGAGCCGGGAGCCTGGCATTGCAGGATTGTAAAGGTCGGTTTCAACTTCAGAATACTCCGGATTTATCCGTAACCCTAACGAAACAGATCCGTGATGGGCTTTTATTTTGGGTAAAAACCTGTTGAACTGACTCAGGGAGTTGAACGAAATATGACTGCTGTATCGCAAAATATCGTCAAATTCTTCATCGAGAAACACCGGGCAGTAAGTGTGTGCTTTTACGCCCATTTCATCGGAAACAAGTCTTGCCTCATTAAGCGAACTTGCCGTTGCACCGGAAAGATATTTTTTCAATAGAGGAAAAGTACTCCACACTGAATACCCTTTCAGGGCGCAGATTATCTCAACGCCTGCCTCGTCCTGAACCATCTTCAGGATTTCCAGGTTAATCCGCAGCAGGGATTCGTCAACCACAAAGCAGGGCGAAGGGATCTTACTGAAATCGAAACTCATGGTTTAACAATTGACGCCATTTTATTCTTTTTCAACCGGCAGGGGCATATCGATTTGCTCATGCCATGGGAGTCCGTACTTCCCGAGAACTTCCATAAAGGGATCAGGGTTGAGTTGTTCCACATTGAAAACTCCTTTGCCTGTCCATTTTCCGGTAAGGCACATCATGGCCCCTATCATGGCAGGTACTCCTGTAGTATAACTAATGGCCTGCGATTTGGTGTCGCGGTAAGCGTATGAATGCTCAGTGTTATTCCAGACAAAATAGGTTCGCACTTTTCCATTCTTTATCCCCCTAATTTGGCAACCGATAGAAGTCTGTCCTTTATAACCCTCACCCAAAGATGCAGGTTCGGGCAGAATAGCTTTGAGAAACTCCAGGGGAACAATTTCCACTCCTTTGAAAATTACAGGCTTAATGCTTGTCATGCCCACATCCTGCAATACATTCAGATAGTTGATGTATTGCTTTCCGAAGGTCATCCAAAACCGGGCACGTTTCAGGGTTGGAAAATGCTTTACCAGCGATTCGAGCTCTTCGTGAAACAACAGGTATGAATCGCGGGGGCCAATTTCAGGGTACTCTATGGATTTGTGAATTTCGAGAGGTTTGGTTTCCACCCACCGGCCATTTTCCCAGTAACGTCCGTTTTGAGTTATTTCCCTGATGTTTATTTCGGGGTTAAAATTGGTTGCAAAGGCTTTGCCGTGATCGCCAGCGTTGCAGTCAACAATATCAAGGTAATGAATCTCATCAAAATAATGTTTGGCAGCATGTGCTGTAAAAACGCCTGTTACACCCGGATCGAACCCGCAACCCAGAATGGCCATTATTCCTGCATCCTTAAACCGGTCGTGGTAAGCCCATTGCCAGCTATACTCAAAACGGGCAATATCTTTTGGCTCGTAGTTGGCAGTATCGAGATAGTGCGTTTTGGTTTCGAGGCAGGCGTCCATAATGGTAAGGTCCTGATAAGGCAAGGCAACGTTTATAACTATGTCGGGGTTAAACTTGTTGATCAGGTCAACCAATTCGGGAACTATATCGGCATCAACCCTGGCTGTTTTTATTTTGTCGCCCCCGATATCGCGGGCAATCTGGTCGCATTTCTCAAGGGTGCGGCTGGCAAGCATAATATCGCTAAACACTTCCGGAACAGAAGCGCATTTGCGGGTTACAACATTGCCCACCCCGCCTGCTCCAATTATCAAAACTTTGCTCATAATGATTTGTATTTTTGGTGAATGGCAGAATCAGTCCCTTAACATGGGCAAAAATAACAATTTATGCGGTAAGCAACGGCAAAAACCACCCATCATGCAAATAACTATCATTTATCTGTTCATGTTAACAATGATTGAAATATTTTCTTTATCTTTAACAGATTCCAAGACTTACAGCCCAAAATTAAGGACATATGATTATTTATAAAGTTTTTATTTACGGAAAGTCGCTTAAGCCAAATGTCCAATTAGGGTTGTTTGGTGAGTCAATTATTGAGCTTTTCAAAGCCAGATTGACTGGCTGGGTCCTTATAGAGGATAAAGAGAAGCCTTATATTTTACCATCAGAAGGGAAAACTGTTGAAGGCATTATCGTGTCCCTTACTCCGGAACAACTGAAAAAGGCCGACTTATGGAAGGAAGTACCAGGTCTTTACCGGCGCGAAAGGGTAACCATACGGGGAGCGGACGGGAATTTTTACAACGTTTGGACATACACCCGCCACAAACCGGCACAAACATGATCTTCACATTGGCTTCTCAATTTCCGGCCCATGCCTCGCGGTCGAGACTCCGGTAATGGATGGCTTCTGCAAGATGCTCAGTCTTGATGGCGGGCTGTGCGTCGAGGTCGGCAATGGTCCGCGATACTTTCAGAATCCGGTCGTATGCACGTGCCGAAAGGCCGAGTTTTTCCATGGCTGTTTTCAAAAGGGTGCTTCCGGCGCTGTCGAGCCGGCACACTTCGCGCAAAAGTTTTGATGTGATTTGCGCATTGCAGTAAATCCCATCGAAATCCTTGTACCTTTCTTCCTGAATTTCGCGCGCTCTGATTACACGTTCACGTATCTGTGAGCTTTTTTCTGAGGATTGCATCTCGCTTAGTTCCCTGAAGGGCACGGGTGTTACTTCAAGGTGCATGTCAATTCGATCGAGCAACGGTCCTGATATGCGGTTAAGGTATTTTTGCACAACGCCTGCTCCGCAAACACAATCTTTTTCCGGATGGTTGTAAAAACCGCAAGGACAGGGGTTCATACTTGCCACCAGCATAAAACTTGCCGGATATTGGACAGAAAATTTGGCCCGGCTTACGGTGATCATCCTGTCTTCGAGCGGCTGGCGCAGCACTTCCAGTACCGTTCGTTTGAATTCGGGCAATTCGTCGAGAAACAACACCCCGTTGTGCGCAAGGCTAATCTCCCCGGGCTGAGGGTAGGACCCTCCTCCTACCAGCGCCACGTCGGAGATGGTATGGTGGGGGCTGCGAAAAGGCCTTACAGGCATCAGTGAGGCATCCTTACCAAGGCGGCCGGCAACGCTGTGAATTTTGGTGGTTTCAAGAGCCTCTTTCAGTGTGGGCGGCGGAAGTATTCCGGGCAACCGCTTGGCAAGCATGGTTTTGCCTGCCCCTGGAGGCCCTATCATGATCAGATTATGCCCTCCTGCCGCCGCAACTTCAAAAGCGCGTTTAGTGTTTTCCTGACCTTTCACATCCGAAAAATCGTGCTCGTATTCGTTGAGTTTCGAAAAAAATTCTTCCCGGGTGTTGACAATGGTTTGCTCAAGGGCTGCCTGGTCATTGAAAAAATGTATCACCTGGCCGATATTTTCCACACCATACACCTCAAGTTTGCTTACCACAGCAGCCTCGCGGGCATTATGTGCCGGCAGAATCAATCCCCTGAAACCTTCCTCCCTGGCTTTAATGGCTATGGGCAATGCTCCTTTAATCGCCTGCAGCCCACCATCGAGCGAAAGCTCTCCCATAATAAGGTATTCGCCAACTTTTTCGGATTTGATCTGACCGCTGGCGGCCAATATGCCTATAGCAATGGTGAGGTCGTAAGCCGAGCCTTCCTTTCGTATGTCGGCTGGCGCCATGTTAACTACGATGCGTTTACCCGGAATCTTGTATCCATGATGCTGAAGGGCCGTGTAAATACGATGCTGACTTTCCTTTACAGCGCTGTCGGGAAGGCCAACCATGAAAAAGTTTACACCAGGCCCTACATCTACTTCAACAGTTATTGTGATGGCGCTCACGCCATGCACCGAACTTCCATATGTCTTTACCAGCATACCACCCCCTGCTTTTTCTATAAAAATAAATCATTTTTTTAATAAAATGCAGGAAAAGTAACTTCAAGCGGTTCTCAGGCAAATAAGCCTGATATACCAATCATTCTGAGGGCAAAAGTTATTGTCAGAACTAAGATATTGTAATCTTGTGACCCCGCCAGGCTAAATGAGCAAATCCGCAATGATGCTGCAATTATTTAACTGCAATACAACTTATCTCAACATCAACATTCATAGGCAACCCGGCCACCTGAACGGTTTCCCGGGCTGGAGGGTCGGATTTGAAAAAGGTCCCGTAAACCAGGTTAACATTCGGGAAATCTTTCATGTCCTTTAGGAAAATACTCGATTTTACAACATTGGAGAAATTCATACCTGCGGCCTTTAATATTGCATCGAGGTTTTTCATCACCTGAAGAGCCTGATCCTTAATATCGCCCTCAACAAGTTTGCCGGTTGCAGGGTTCAGTGGGATCTGCCCCGAAACATACAAAGTGTCATTTAGCAAAATGGCCTGGTTGTAAGGACCTATCGGCGCCGGTGCATCGGATGTGTTTATTATGACTTTCATAATTTAAATTTATAAGTGAAATAATATTCGCTTCAGGCAAATGTAAATAAATAACAGATAGCCAATGTGATAATGTGATAATGTGATAATGTGAGAATGTGGGAATGTGAGAATGTGAGGATTTGAGGATTTGAGGATGTGAGGATTTGAGGATTTCAGCCAATCTGCTAATCTGCTAATCTGCTAATCTGCTAATCTGCTAATCTGCTAATCATCTAATCATCTAATCAGCTAATCAACTAATTTTGCACTAAACCGTGGTGTTTACAAACGGCATCGCAATTCTTTTGGAAATCCCTATGAACATCCTCATTCTCGACAATTACGACTCTTTTACCTACAACCTGTTTCACATCATCGAAAGCATTTTGCATCCGGGCATCGGCCTGGAAGTATGGCGCAACGACCAGATTGAGGTTGAGGCGTTAAGCAGGTTCGATAAAATCGTAATTTCTCCGGGACCTGGATTGCCCCAGGAAGCAGGAATCATCTGTGAAGCTATTTCGCGATGGGCGCCGGAAAAAAGCATTCTTGGCGTGTGCCTTGGGCATCAGGCAATAACCAGGGCTTTTGGCGGCTCCCTTAAAAACCTCAACAAGGTGCTCCACGGGGTATCAATACCCGTTACGATTACAAATCAAGAGGCAACTCTGTTCAGGGGATTGCCCCAAACAATTGAAACAGGGCGATACCACTCATGGGTGCCTGATCGTGATAGTTTTCCTGATTCGCTGCTGATTACTGCTGTTGATGCCGAAGGAAACATCCTGGCATTGCAGCATCGTACATACTGTGTGCACGGAGTACAGTTTCATCCCGAAAGCATAATGACCCCGCATGGCAAACAGATTCTAAGAAATTGGGTTGGGTGTTAAGGGTTGCCTGCTTCGGGTTGGCAGGGTTGTTCAGAGTTGTCAGGATAACGCGCAGCAGGTACCGCTCGGCAGACAACCCCTGCCTTCTACTCCTGGAAATACACTCTTTTTACCCTTTGCGACACAGAAGTAAGCACTTCGTAGGGTATCGTCTGAAGAATTTTAGCCATTTCGGCAATAGGCAGATCTTTTCCGAAAATAGTTACTTCATCCCCTTCCTTTACATTTAATCCTGTAACATCCACTGCGCACATATCCATGCTGATGATTCCTGCTATAGGTGCTTTGTGGCCGTTTACCAGCAAATATCCCACTCCGTTGCTCAGGCGTCGGTTGAGGCCATCGGCATATCCCACGGGTATTATAGCAATATCCGTATCGATGGCGGCTATGGCAGCCCGGTTGTAACCAATGCTTTCGCCGGCCGGAATACGTTTCACCTGCGATACTACCGACCGGAAAGTGCTTACAGGCTGCAACAGGCTGGATAGCACAGGGTCGGGCGAAATACCATACAACCCGATCCCCGGGCGCACCATATCGAACTGCGCTTCGGGGAAACGGCTTATGGCTGCAGAGTTGCTAATGTGGCAACGAAATTCGTAGCCCAGCAGTTGCGTGAGCTGATTCCGCATCCGGTTAAACACCGCAATTTGCTGCCTGCTAAAGGCATCCTGCAAGTCTTCGTCACTTGCTGCAAAATGCGAAAAGACTGTAGCAACCTTCAGATGTGGATTACGCTTTAAAATTTGGGAAACTTCAATGATTTCATCCGGTAAAAAACCCAGCCTGTGCATGCCTGTGTCAAATTCAAGATGAATAAGGGCAGGATGGTCTGTATCAATACCAGGTTGATGCAAAGCAGATTTTGCAAAACGAAGAAGCAGTCCTTTACTGTGGATTTCAGGTTCAAGGTTGTATTCAAACAATACCTCAAAGTGGTGCAATTCAGGGTTCATTACCATTACAGGCAGCTTTATACCACCTTTTCGCAGTTCCTTTCCCTCGTCGGCATATGCAACAGCAAGATAATCAACCTGGTGGTATTGCAACACCCTGGCAATTTCAACACTTCCGCTGCCATACGAAAAAGCCTTAACCATAGCCATAACTCCGACTCCGGTACTTAGAAACGACTGGTAAACATTCAGATTATGTACCAAAGACCCGAGATTTACTTCGAGTATGGTTTGGTGGTCTTTTTGTTGCAATCTGCTGCTGATCCGTTCAAAGCCAAACACCCTTGCACCTTTGAGCAATATAGCCTCTTTATAAAAATCTTCCTGATTAAAAGCTCTGAGAAATTCTTCGGTTGTTTCAAAAAAGCTGCCCGGCACGCCGAATCTCTGCCTTTGCGATGAAATATCGGGGCCGATTCCGATAATTCTACCTACACCGGCATTGCTTACCAGGCCGGCCACCTCGCTGTATAACAACTCCTTAGAAATGCCCGCCTGGTAAATATCCGACAAAATAAGCGTTGTCCGTGAGAAACCTGTTTGGTTGTTGAGCAGGCCAAGTGCTATGTCCAATGAATACAAATCGTTATTATAACTGTCGTTAATAACCAGGCATTGGTTGACAGCTTCTTTCATTTCCATGCGCATCGAAACCGGCTGCAGCAGGGCCATTTTTTCCTTAATCCATCCGTTTGTAAAACCAAGATGACATAAAAGGGCCAAGCAATGCATTGCATTTTCGAAGGAAGCCGGATCGCCAAATGGGATTTCAAAATCGATAGTCTGGCCTTCGGTTTGCATCCAGATGCGGGTTCGGTTACCGGAGGTTTCCTTTTTTTGCACCCAAAGGTCAGCGCCCGGGCGTTCCGACCATGAAAAAAGGCGTAAATACGGATTCCTTTCCTTCCACTGGATTATAGTCTGGTCAAGAAGGGTATAGTCGCGGCAATATATAAGGGTGTTGGCACTTTTGACAAGTTTAAGTTTTTCGGCAATTTTGGCTTCCCTCGATATAAACCCCTCGTCATGTGCAGGACCGATATTGGTAAAAATAACAGTGTCGGGCATAATCACCGCCGAAAGGCGCTCCATTTCGTCGGGCTCCGAAATACCGGCCTCGAAAATACACAGCCGGTGTGCATCCTCCATTTGCCAGACCGACAATGGCACCCCCAACTGTGAATTAAAGCTGCGTGGACTGCACACAACCGCCAATTTCTCAGAAAGGAGTTGAAATAACCATTCTTTTACTGTGGTTTTGCCGTTGCTTCCGGTGATGGCCACAACCGGAACCCTGAACGAAGCTCTGTGACCAGCAGCAAGTTTTTGCAGGGCAATAAGTGTATCATCAACCAGAATAAAGGATGCTTCATTCAGAAATTGCGTGTTTCCGGCAGGCAATTGCGATACCATGAAGCACCTGACGCCCAGTCCAAAAAGCTGGTCAATGTATTTGTGGCCATCGTTTTTAGGGGTTATTAGTGCTACAAAAAGCGTGGTCGCAGGGGCAAGAAGTCTGCGGCTGTCGGTAAGCAGGTGCCTGATAAGCAAACCACCATCAGGGGCACCGTGCAGGCGTCCTTCGCTCATCTGGCAAATGCTACGCAAGGAATAGGCTGGCATGATTTCCGTCGCCTTTATTCGTTATTTTCAGGAAGGTCTTTCAGTACGTTTCTGTCGCTGTCGGTGTCAACATCGAGGGCCGATGTCGTAAGGGGGTTGGCCGTTATTTCCTTATGCAGCGCTCGGTTCTTCACTATGTCAATGGCAAGGAAAATTGCTTCGCGAAGCGACTCGGGCGAGGCGACGTTCTTTCCTGCAAGGTCGTATGCGGTTCCATGCGCCGGGCTGGTGCGCACCACCGGAAGTCCGGCAGTAAAATTGACACCCCCCATGAATGCCATAGCCTTGAAGGGAATTAAGCCCTGGTCGTGGTACATGGCCAACACCCCGTCGAATTTGTTATACATTGCCGTGCCAAAAAACCCGTCGGCCGGATATGGCCCAAACACCAGTATGCCTTCATCGAACAGTTGCCTGATGGCCGGAACCAGCGTATCCTGCTCTTCGGTTCCCAAAACCCCATGGTCGCCTGCATGTGGGTTCACCCCAAGCAGGGCGATTCTCGGACGCCTGATGCCGAAATCGCGCAAAAGCGACTGGTTCATCAGGCGAACCTTTCGCATAACCAACTCGCGTGTAATCAAACCGGGAACACTTGCCAGTGAAACATGGCCGGTTAGCACGCCAATCCGTAATCCTGAGCCAACCATAAGCATCAGGCTTTCTTCGGCTCCAAATTTCCGGGTAAGGTACTCGGTATGGCCGGGAAAGCTGAAATCGCGGCTCTGTATGTTTTGCTTATTGATTGGGGCAGTTACCAGTGCGTTGATAAGCCCTTTCTTCAGGTCGGAAGTGGCAGTCTCCAAGGCAACGTAAGCCATTTCACCGGCTATGGAAGTGCTTTGCCCCAGGTCAATTTTTATCTCCTGCGAACAGATATTTATCATGTTGGCCTTGCCGGGTTGTGAAAATTCGGCCGATTTGACAATATGAAAGTTAAACTCGCTGATATCGAGGGCCTTTTTGTGGTACGAAGCCACCTTTGACGAACCATAAACAACGGGCGTAAAAAACTCGGCTAATCGAGCATCAGACAGGGCTTTCATTATCACTTCATAGCCTATGCCGTTTACATCTCCGTGTGTAATGCCAATCCGCAAAAGTTTCCGGGAGCAGGAATTTTCCATAGCTGTTCAGTATTTTCAAATTGCCATCAAAATTACCCTAAAACTAAAAACAATCGCAACAATTTGCGCCAAGAATGGATTTCTAGCTGAGCGGCTTTTTAAAATATAAATTTCCCTGGTCATTGCGGTCATTGAGCCTGTCGAAATGAGCCTGTCGAAATGAGAACAATGACCGCAATGACCGGAATGGGGGCTTTGAAATGCCGCTCACCTGGGGAATCTAAAGTGATTGGTCAAAAGCAATAATAGCTGCACCTTAACACAATTAACATTTTCATGGCCGGGATATCTGCGGACAAGAGAGATCAGTTTCCAATTACAAATTCTGCAAAGCCAACCTTGCCATTGTTACCAACACCCTGAATAACAATACGGTATTGCGTTACACCCGGCAGAGTAGAAAACCTGAAACTTGCCTTACCATTCTTATCGGTTACCAACATTGGCTCCCAAAACGCGGTTTTAACCGGATATATTTCATTAAAAACTATTGGTTTTTCAGTTTCCTGAAAAAACTTGCGGGGTTCATGTATTCCACTTACAGAAAAAATATTTTGCGCAGTTTGTTCTGATTCAAAGGTGTGTTTTCTGGTGTAGGCTACAAGAGCGCCAGCTGCGCCCCTTGCACCAAAAACTGCTGCGCTGGCGCTGCGAAAAATTTCAATCCGCTCAATATCTCTCGGATGGGTACCCAAAAAGGCTGCCTGACTTTCAATTCCATCGACAAAAAACAGAGGCTGACTTTGATGCATGATACTGGAAGCTCCCCTGATCATTATAAACCCCGATGGCGAAACAGTCAAACCCTTGGCTTTATCCCTCAAAATATCAATTACTCTTGTGTAATGCTCATCAGGATTAATATAAATGGTCTGGTCGGGAGCTCCGAATAATTGGACGCTCATTGGTGTTTCCCTTTCAGAGCGCTCAGCCCTTGGCCGTCTCCAGGAGCTTCCCCGCTCGGTAATTTTTTTAGGAAGGGTGTACACATTAGGAACGAAAATAACCGGACCAACTCCTTGATCACTCCTTGCGGTTGTATTTAATGTTATTTCGGGTATTTGCCGTCCAGCCAGCATGGGAGGAATAATCTCAACCAAGGCCCCTTCGGCGATTGAAACATCTCTGAAGGAGAAATTTCCTTCAGCATTGGTTATTGTTGTCGATGTTACTGATGGGTTTTCAACCAGTCGCATTTGCACTTCTACGTTCCCCACACCAGTCTGAACCTGCCCCCCAGTGGTTAGCCTTCCACTTATATTGGCGCCGTAGGATGGAAAAAATGTTAGTTCGCGACCAGAAGGGATGAACACTTCTTCCCACGAAAATCGTTGCCATGTGTGGGTTAATAACAAATAATCAAGCATGTTCCCAGTCTGGTCTTCCCGGTGGTCGAAATATTTAACAGGATCTGTAACCAGCCCTTTGAGTTCTGAGTTCATCAAAAGATAAGTGAAAATATTTTCATGGTGCGTTCTTTCCCCTACACCCCCATATTGAACGGCCACTGAAAAGTTACCCTCAATGGGATTACCCTCCAAATCGGTAGCAAGAACTTCGATATTCAGAACGTGGGCATCACCTGACCTTAAGATGCGGGCGTTAATATCGAAATAGATCTGGTCGTCGTGATTGACAAACAACAAGCGTTCAGCAACCGGTTTCAAATCGTTTGAGAATAGGGTGAGGTGGGTTATTCCTGTAGGAAAATTGCTGAGTGGAATTTGAATTTCCTGGGGTGGTCCTAAATAAATGTCGGGTTTATAAAACACAGTTTCACCACGGGTTTGAGCAATCAGGGACGAGGGTAGCGGTTGCAAAGTTTCGGGCGAATGCGAAACAGTTACTTTAAGCAAACCATTCTCAATATCGGCTTTAAGTGCAAAGCCATGCTCATACACATAAGGAAGGGGTTTGGAAATCAATTTTTGATGGCCGTCATCAAAATGGGCTATGTATTGTGTTTCAGGCAATGGTTTTAAGCTAAACATACCAATGCCTGCATGGTTGGTTTCGAACTCAATAAGGGTTTTACCTGCTCCATCTTTAATGGCTCCGGTGACCTTGTAGCCATTTCCGGCCTGATCCGTTACTTTAACTGCAACCACGCTTTCGAGCCCTGCAATAATATTACCACCTTCAGGAAAAAACTGAACCATAATGTTCTGATTCATTGCCTCAAGGGCTTGGTTGAAATCACGGTTAAACTTTCGGGTATCATCATCAATAGCATTGGCAAAATTGGGGTTGCTGATATAAAAATATTTATGAAACAAAAAGGATTCGCCAAGATTCAACATATGGTCAGTATAAGCCCTGATAACATAATTGCCATCTGGAATATCAGGGTCAATATCAATGTACCCGTAAAAATGTCCATACGAAGGTTGAAAAATAAGTTCGCGTACCTTTTCGCCACGAACATTCCATAGCTCCAGATAAACATTGGCGGAGGAAGAATGTGGTAAGTGTTCTGTCGCTTCAACAAGGTAACCTTTAAGCCAGATGGTTTCTCCTGCTACATAATGCTCCTTGTCGAAGTGGATAAACAATTTTTGAGGTTGCAATCCACCCTGGAATCTTGCGAGTTGCCGGGGTATTGGATCAGAGTATTGCGATTGTCCTGATAATAATCCTGAAAAGCCCGTAATTATTATAAGAACATTAAACAATCTAATAAACCACCATACTTGCTTCATTCGTAAATAATTTTTAAATTAAGGTCGGATGGAACTATTGGTTAGAAATAAAACAATGGGTAGCCTTTTATGCTGGAATAAAATTACTAAAAAAATCGAAAAAAAAGAGGCTGTCCTTTTTTGAACAGCCCCTTTAAGGATTGATTTACTCTCAAAACTACCAGCCGGGATTCTGCTGAGCAGCTAAAGTTGGGTTAGAATTAATCTCATCCTGCGGAATTGGCCATAGGAACAAATGGCTGGTGTAAGGCACACCAGGTTGTCCAAGCACAATAGGAGCAGTAGTGAACATTTCAGGAACTGGCGATTCAGCTACTTTTGCAGGAATCCCGCTTATTGGGAAATGCGGGCATTGCTGCAGTCTATGAATATCTGGCCATCTGCGTCCTTCCATTGCAAGTTCTATCCTTCTCTCGTTTAAGATTGCGTTGAGAAGCTCTAAATTATTAGCAAACGAGGCAGCAGTGTAAGCCTGGGCTGCTGGATTGGCCAAAGACCTGTTCCTTACCATATTCAGATAAAGTAGTCCATTGACCATATCTCCCTGCCTTGCATATGCTTCGGCAAGATTTAAAAAGACCTCAGGAAGCCTCATCATGGGCGACAAATCAGTAAATGTAGTAGCGTCGTTATATTTGTTTGTTTGAGGTCTACCCTCAGGCCAGGGCGTAACAATAAGTTCTGGGCCACGGCGCCTGTCATCTGCAAGCCAAAATGGATTTCTCCAGAGTATTGGGCTCATAACCACTACATTGCGGCCTCTGTACATATTTGCAAGCGCTCCGTTTACGCCAGGGTTGTTGGTTGCTGAACTTTCCATACCAAAAATGTTTTCGGTACTGGTGTAGTCGTTTACAAAGGCAGTCCATGGATTTGCTGCCAGAGCATGGTGAGCGTGATAAACTCCACCTGTGGCAAATTTCAATGCCTCGGTAATAACTCCGGGCATATTCCACATATGCTGGTGAATCCTTGCCTTTAAAGCAGCAGCAGCTCCTTTGGTTCCTCTCGATACCGCAAAGCTTCCTGTGCGAGCTGGCCTCATGGGTAGGTACTGCTCAGCTCTTTCCAGATCCTCAAGGATAAAATCATACACCTGTCTTACTGTGCTCCTGCCTGTTGCCATACCTTGTTCAATAGCAGCTTGTGTGGTAAACGGATTCCTGTGAATAGGAACACCCGGATGCGATGCATCTGCGGTATGACGGAAGGGACGCGCCCAGTGTATCAACAACTCATGATAGGAAAATGCACGAAGCAACAAGGCCTCCCCAAGGTAGGCGTTTGCAACAGCCTGAGTAATTACGCCATTGGTTGCGGCTGTCTGAACACCATCAATAATAATATTAATACGATTGATCAAACGAAACAAATCGTTCCAGTGATGAACATTATTCAGGGTTGCTGCAGGATTAATGGTATTTGTGTAGGTAAACCGGTAAAATGCAGCAGTAATAACGACATCCTCTCCCCGGGCATCTCCTTGTTGAACAAAGGCTGCACCAAAGGGATAACCGCGGGGAGTGCCCCCATACCAGCCGATTTGAGCGGCATTGTACATCCCAAGAACTGAAAGTTCAATTAAAGATGGGGAAGTGAAAGCTACAGTTTCCGAAACCTGGTTGTAAGGTACCAGGTCAAGCATTTCTTCCTGGTTGCAAGATACCATGCCCAATGCCAAAATAAAAACTAACAGCATGGTAATCTTCCGGAAGAGATGGTTTATTTTTCTTAAAATTTTCATAACATACAGTTTAATAGGTTACAAACTCAGGTTAACACCAATGGTAAATGTGCGTTGCCTTGGGGTACCATTCCAGTCAACTCCCATAAACCGCTCTGCTTCCGGATCAATTCCGGTGTAATCGGTTATGGTAAACAGTTCAGTGCCCGAAACAAATAATCTTAAGCGCTCAATGCCTAACCTGCCTACCAACTGCTGGGGCAGAGTGTAACCCAGGGAAACATTTTGAAGCTTAATAAAGTCACCATCTTCAACAAACCGGCTGGTAGCCTCGCCGGGCCTGTTAATCCAAGGAGAACGGCCATGCCACAAACGCGGGGTCCAACCATCACCAGGATTCGCCGGGCTTTGCCATCTTCCAAGCATTTCGCGTCCAAGGTTTGTAAATGCATGAGCAACCAAATCTACCCTTGTGCGGTTCATTATGTAATTCCCTCCTGAAAAGCGAACCATAGCAGAAAAGTCAAAATTATGCCACCTGATTGTATTGTTTACCGAACCAAAGTATGTTGGCATTGAGGGGCCAAAAATAATCCTGTCGGCACCGGTTAGAGCACCAGTCACCGACACATCGGCAGGGTTAGCAGGGTTAAATACCCTCATAGTTTGTGTGGTTATATCAGCCTGTACGACCGAACCATCAGCTCTTCTGTACATTGGATTTCCATTTGCCATGTTTACACCAAGGTAATGGTACCCAAAGATAGAACCTAAGGAATGTCCTCTTTCGTGAATAACATGGGCAAAAATCATAGGAAATGGCGTAGCCAGATCAACAACCTCGTTTCTAATGAAGGTAAGATTTGCGTCAACTGTCCATGAAAAATCGCGGGTCCTCACAAAATTAGCCTGCAATCCAATCTCATGACCCCAGTTGCGTACCGCGCCAATATTTCTATTTACACTATTTCCCGGTATTCCAAACGAAGGTGGCGTTGGAGCAGCAAGTATCAAACCATCAACATTATCAATAAAATGGTCGTAGGTAATTGAATATTTGCCATCCAAAACAGAGAAATCAAAACCAACATTAAACTTTCTGCTGGTTTCCCACAACAATTGGTCATTTCCCATTTGTACGAAAGCCAAACCTGTGTGGTCTGCATACCTTGCTCCGCCATATAGGCCAAGGTATGGGTAATTTCCAATGTTTGAGTTACCTACTTCGGCATAAGAAGCTCTAACCCTTAAATCGGACAACCAGTCAATATTCTGCATAAATCTTTCCTGCGATATTGTCCAACCTATGGAACCGCCGGGGAACAAGCCCCACCTGTTGGCAAGAGGTAGCGATGATAAGCCATCTTGCCTTAGCGATAATTGCAGAAAATACCTGTTGTCGAAATTATAGTTCAACCGGCCGGCATACGAAGAGATGGCATTTTCAAATATGCTTCCTGAAGCCAACTGAGTGGCGAAAGTACCGGTAACAACACCATGCCTGAAGAATGGATCAGATATTTGATCGCCTCCACTAAAGAAAAAATTGTAACGCAACTTACCGGCTTCCTGCACGAGTGTAATATTGAGGTTGTGGCGGTTTGCGAAAGTTTCAACAAAGCTGAGCGTATTTACAATATTCCACCTGTTAAAATTTGTCTGGGTGTTGTAAATTCTTCCTCTAACGCCAGCGCCATCGCCATGCAACGGATTCCAGTACAAAAGGCCTTCGGTCATTGCTATATCAGCGCCCAAACGGGTTTGAAACACCAACGAAGGTAAAATATTAACTATACCATATGTTCCAATAATTGCCCGATTCACCTTTGAATTCATCGTATTGTTTTCAAGGGTGTAAACAATATTTGGCAAATTATCCTCTATAACCCTTGCGTTCTGCCACCTACCCACTACCAAAGGATTGACGAAATCAATATTAAAACCCGTGGGGTGGTCAGGATTGTGTATAGGGGTGTTGGGCAATTGCCGAATAGCGGAGAACATATTTCCAGAAAGGGCATTTTCCCCATCCTGCATTCCGAAATTGAAGGTTCTTGCCAGATTAGAGTTTATCCCAACTGTAAGCCAATCGCCCACTCTCTGCTCAAGATTTGCCCGGAGGGTGATTCTGTTCATTGCATTTGGGCGTGAAACGCCTTCCTGATCTGTATAGCCCAATGAGAAGAAATAGTTGGTTTGGGCAGTACCGCCCGACAATGAAAGGTTATGGTCTTGCTGGAAGGCGTTTTCGCGCAATACAGCTCTTTGCCAGTCAGTATTGAGGCCTGTGGGAACAGCAGGGTTGGTAGGAACATTAAGAGGAGCAGCATTCGTAAACATTTCGCCCATAAGGGTAATCCACTCTTCCTCACTGGTAAGGTCAAACAGTTTTACTGGCTGTGCTATACCAAAATAATTGTTATAGTTTAGCTGAAACCTGCCTTCTCTACCTCTCTTGGTAGTAATAAGAATTACTCCTGCGGCGGCCCTTGAGCCATAAATTGCTGTAGCCGAGCCATCCTTCAGAATTTCGATGGATTCGATATCGGCCGGGTTAATGTCGGCTAAGGCATTTGTATGCGCATAGCCCCCGATGTCGCCAGAAGTAATGGGCTGTCCATCAAGAACGATCAACGGGCCAGTTCCTGATGTAATTGAGGCAATTCCTCTTACCCGGATTCTTGGGGCTTGCCCAAGTACTCCGGTTGCTTGAGTAACTTGAACACCAGCAGATCGGCCCACCAATTTTGCATCGAAACTTGGAGTGGCAAAATTGGCCATGTCATCACCTCTTACCTGAGAAATAGCACCTGTTACTTCTCGTCTGCGCTGCACGCCAAAGCCTACCACCACAAACTCATCAATGGCAATAGCTTCGGCTTCAAGCGCCATGTTGATCAACACACGACCCTCAACGGGTACCTCCACAGTACGCATCCCTACAAAGGAAAATACCAGGGTGGCATTGGAAGGCGCGTTGATCTCATAACGACCGTTAACGTCGGTAATGGTACCTACTGTAGTACCCAGTACCATAACGGTAACTCCCGGAAGAGTTGTCCCGTCGGCCTGGTTGGTAACCGTACCTGTAACGCGGATCGTTTGTCCAAACAGGGTGGTGCTGACAAACAGCAACATCCCCATTAGAATCAGAATTCGCTTCATGCTTTTAGGTTTTAGTTATTAATAATGGTTTGAAATTGGATTTCCTTACCGGATATGTCGGAAAGGGGGGGGTAAATATACTAAAAAAAAATTTTAAAAAATTTTTTTATGTTTTTTTTGCTTTTGTGCGGCCATATTTTGCTTAAGGCGTTGCTGGGACACGGCTGCCGCATGGTATTTCCCGAAAGAAAATCTGGCAGAACGAAGGTAGGTTAGCACTCCCTGTCTCGCAAATTTCTTCCGCAAGCCCCGCCCTCACGCCCCTTCGCTCGAAAACTCACGCATTTCCCAAAAGCTCCCCTCCTATATTTGTGCCATTTGGCAATATAGGTTAATTATAAAGTTCTTTGACATAATTATTAAGTTTGTTGATAGTATTTGTGGGATGGAGCGAAGGCGTAGCCGAAGCGGAATCCCACAAAGTGGAGGTTTAAATTTTTATTTTATACTGCCATGATCAATAACTCTTCTTTACAGAAATGGGATCGTCTGAAGCAGAAGCAGCAGGACACCCAGTTTATTAATACACTCATTCAGGGGATGAACTGTTCTCAGTTCGAAGCCAAAGCTATCCTGAATGCTGTTTACGAGAGTTATCATCCATTTTTTGATAACTCAGGGGTGATGAAACCGGGACAAATACTATTTGAAGTTGTCACGATAGATAATGGTGCCCAAAAGAAGCTTTCTGAATGTAAGATGATCTCTGTAGTTCTTACCCTTGATGCTGGAGAAGAAGATCTTATTATTAGGGAGCAGCAGGGAGTTCAGGGCCTAAGACAGCACCGGCTGGAGCGAATAGTAAATGAGGCTTTCCAACAAGGCGGATTACTTACTGTTGAAGATCTTGCCAATAGGCTACTCAACTGTGGAGAGCGAACTATCTGCCGGGACATCAAAGCACTTAAAGATCTGGGGATAGTTCTTCCTCTTCGTTCAACAATCCGTGACATGGGTAAGTCTGTTACACATCGTGCCCTGATCATTAAGCAATGGCTTTCCGGGAAAGAATACTCTGAGATTGCCAGGGCAACACATCACAGTATAGATGCAGTGGCAAACTATGTTGACAAGTTTAAACGGGTCGTTTGTCTGGCTAAGAACAACTATGAGATAAATACCATCGCATTCCTGGTAAAGCTTTCACCTAGTTTGACTCAGGAGTATTACGATCTGCATCAGACAATAGATGCAGTACCCCATCGGAGAGAAGAACTGGATGAACTAATAAAAAAAAGTCGCCAGGAAAGCTAGAGCATAAAACAGACATGATATCACAACCAACATCAGTAAAAAAGTACAACTCTGCTCATGACAGGTTCTTAAAACCTGCAATTGTGAACTTCTTTAAAGTTGAGTTTGGTAATAGTTTTGGACCCATTGTAAGAGAAAACATTGCTGGTGCACTTATAGATCTGTTCGACTCGCTTTGCCCGGAATCTTCAAGGTTGAAGCCAGGCCAGATTGTCTGGAACGCTCTTGACAAAAGAACCAGGGGCGATAGAGAAAACCGAAAATATAAACCTGTGATCTTATCGCTGGTAACTGATGATGAAGTCTCAATGTTCGAGAACAATGTTCCAGTCTCAACTGTACGAAAAAAGGTAATGCATCGAATGATCAAGGAAGCTTATCAGCAAGGCGGGGTATTGTCTACAAGAGACTTAAGCCTTTTATTAGTGTATAATGCATCAGGTCTCTCTCATCAGAGAATAGCCTTTGAAAAAGAACACCAAATTATACTTCCACATGCAGGAGTCATCCACGATATGGGTACTACCTTAACTCATAAAAGAATCATAATCTATAAACATGTCGTTGAAAAGAAAGATCCTACAGTTGTTTCCAGAGAGACTAATCACACCCAACCTGCTGTCGATAAATATATTAAAGACTTTAACAGAGTTAAGACTCTGGTAAATGACAATAAGGATATTGATTTTATACACCACACTACAAACATGTCGAAACCAGTGATTAAACAGTATCTTCAAATTATTAACAATTATGTCAAAGAACGATAAAAAATATACTTATAAAACCCTTGTAATGTCAAATGACATTAACCTGGAGGGTCCAGGGGTGGGTTAAACTATAAGGCACAGGGCTCAGTGAGAAAGACCAAAGATAAAAGAGGGGCTTATTTTATTATTCTGACT
>DATIKK010000110.1:0-7931 GCA_035477635.1 Bacteroidales bacterium
GGAACTTGCCAACCAGGCTATTATGGCAAAGCATGGCGAGCAAATTCTGATAGCTTGCAGCCCTTTAGAATATGCAAAACATATACTATCTTTGTTAAACAAAGACACCCTTTATAACCATTTGTCCATCAATGGTTTAAATTTTGTAAGGAACAATTTTCAATGGAGTGTTCCTTGCATGAAGCTCGAAAGAATAATTATTTCACCGGCTGTGACCGGAAACAAATAAAAAATGCACCCAAAACTTAATTCTATTCCTGAAGCCATCGAGGAAATAAAAAAAGGAAAGGTGGTTATTGTTGTTGACGATGAAAACCGCGAAAATGAGGGCGATTTTATTGCTGCTGCAGAAGCCATAACCCCCGAAATTGTTAATTTTATGGCGACTCATGGCCGTGGATTAATATGCGCGCCAATAACAGGTGATCGCTGTGACCGGCTCCGCCTCGACCTTATGGTTCCCCGAAACACAGCCCTGCACGAAACATCTTTTACCATTTCGGTCGATCTGAAAGGCTTAGGATGCACAACGGGCATATCGGCCAGCGATAGGGCTAAAACCATTAAAGCTCTTGCTGATCCCCTAACCCTACCAGAAGACCTGGCTCGTCCGGGTCATATTTTTCCGATAAGGTCACGCGAAGGAGGCGTACTGCAGCGGGCAGGACATACCGAAGCTTCAATTGACTTAGCACGCCTGGCAGGCTTTCAACCAGCAGGAGTATTGGTAGAAATAATGAACGATGAAGGGAACATGGCCAGGCTGCCCGAATTGATGGATATGGCCCGGAAATTCAATTTAAAGATTATTACAATCGAGGACCTAATTTCTTATCGCATAAAAAATGAAAGCCTCATAGAAAAAGAAGTTTCGGTTGAGTTACCTACCGAATGGGGTACTTTCAAGTTGACTGCTTACCGGCAAACAACCAACCAAAAGCTTCATCTTGCTCTGACCAAGGGCACATGGGAACCATCTGAAGAAATTCTGGTAAGGGTACACTCTTCGTGTGTAACCGGCGATATTTTCGGTTCGTGCAAATGCGATTGTGGAGGTCAGTTGCACAAAGCAATGCAGTTGGTCGAAGAGCATGGGAAAGGAATAATTCTTTACTTGAACCAGGAGGGTAGAGGCATAGGGCTTTTGAATAAGCTAAAAGCCTACCACCTTCAGGAAAATGGCATGGATACGGTGGAGGCCAACCTTGAACTCGGTTTTAGGGCCGACGAACGTGAGTATGGCATTGGAGCGCAGATACTACGCGACCTTGGAGCCAGAAGAATTAGGCTTATATCTAACAATCCAAGCAAAAAAACAGGTCTTGCCGCCTACGACATAGAAATATCAAGTACTATTCCACTTATTATTCCTGATAACCAGCACCGGCAGCGCTACATTGATACAAAACGGCACAAGCTGGGTCACAACCTCTAAAGACTCACGGAATGTAGGTTTCGGCACTTGAAGGAGCAATACTTTCGATTCTCCGGCGTCTCCTCAGTAATTCGCCGAGGCTATCAAATTCGCGCCGGTAAAAGACTCCGATTCCCCGAGTATAGGGTGCCTGGGTATCCAAAACCTCAAATGAGTTGTGCCTGTTGAAGGCCCTCACCCTGAACCGCCCTTCAGGTGTGATTTTAACCTCAACATTTACATCGCCTATAATATTGCTGGTTCGTTGGTTTACTCCCAGAGCCGGATTATTACCTGCCACACCAAGGTTTCCGTCAATAGTAACCCGCTCGTTGAACAATTGTGTGCTTAGGGCTACTTCCAATTCCTGGCTACTTATTAGGTCACCGGGCCTGTAATTGATCCCAATGTCAAAATCATTACTTATCTGCGATAACCAATTGCTTAGCTGATTTGAAAGTAATTCGGAGGAGGTTGATCCAACTCCAAAACCGAGTGCGGTGTTGTATTGGTCGATAGAAGAAGGCATGAACCTGTTCAGGATCAAAAGGGAAAAAACCTGCCGGTTTACTTCCTGTTCGGTAGTGATTACCCTGCTCAGCATTTCGCGGGTGTTTTCGTCGGCACCTGGCAAGGCAATATCGAATGAAATGGTAGGATTAAAAAGTTTTCCTCTCAGGGCCAGGTGGGTTTCAACCGGTACTCGTCTGCGGTAAACCTCTGAGGTATCAAGGTTCATGAAAAGATCATGCAGGGTTGTTCGTGTTCTGTAAACAGCGCTTATATCTACATCAGCATCAAGGGGATCGCCTGTCCAGCGGATGGTACCTCCTTCTACAATGCGAAAACGCTTGTTGATCAGGTTTTGCAGGTTGAACAGATAATCGCCTTCGCCGATTGTAAAATCGCCCATCATAGAAAAATTACCCCCGGCAGGCAGGTCCATAGTCAGGTTTCCGTGCCCCCTTCCTCTGATAATGTCGCCAGTGCGTGAATCAATGATAAGTTGCACCTCAGCATCAGGGGTAACCTCAAGTTCAAGATTCAGGGAGAGATTGCCCCGGTTTGTTGCAGGGCTGACAACCACCTGACTTGCAACATTATGGTTAACAAAAGTGATGAAGTTTGTTTCGGCAACATCCCTTGCCATGTCGAGCGGAAGGAAAATTTGTGTACCCCTGTTGGTTTGGGCACGAATATCCAAAGCAAGGTTGTTCACTGGTCCATGTATCCGGGCAACTCCGCTACCAAAGGCTCTGCCGTAAAACATAGTAGTCCTGTGGCTTGGACTGGTATTCATGATTGCCATCCGGTTAGGATTTACACTGATATCAAGGGCCCAATCCCTGAAATCATTATGCATTATTCTGCCGGTTATAGTACCAGAGTTTCCTAATGTGTCGTTAAGCACAAGATTGTCAAATACAAACTGGTTATGCTCAATTATCAAGTCGTTAGTAAAAGTGTAGGAAGTATTGAGAAAATTTATGCGCAAACCGGCCCTTGCAATCCGCAGCCTCCCTGTTAGCGCTGGATCATTCATTGGGCCGTCGAGCCTCAGCCTGCCCGATGCCAAACCCCTGAATCCGCTGGCAAAACTTTCCAGATATCTGCTCCAGATCGACATTTTGAGATTTTCTGCCAAAATATCAATATCAAAATTATTATCCTTGCGCCCCGGATAAAAATAACCTCTTGCAGCAAGCGGAGTGTTGAAACCGACATTACCAAAATAAATAATTTCTAAGGAAATATTAAATCCCTCGCGCTTGTTATCCCAAAAGCTTCTAAGTTGTAAGTCACCTAAGTGATCAAAGTTGAAAGCAAAATCAGTTACATAAAGATCAGTTTCAATTCGCGGAGAGGTGGTTAACGACCCTAAAGTAACAAACCCACTAAGCATCCCCTCAAAATTTAAATTCCTGGCGTTGATGATCTTCGAAAGATTGGCTGCATCTAGTTCATTAACCTCAACCAGCATATAATCAGCCGGATTTGAGCTTAGAATACCGTCGGCCAGTAAGTATGCTTCATTTTGTGTTACAAGCAATGTTCTAATTTCAAGTTTGTTGGAGTCAATCATAATACGATTACCTGGATTGATTGTCCAAAGGGAGTCATTGAGCATTACATTTGAATGGAATATCCTTACCTCTGCCCTTTGCTGGTCAATAAATCTCGCAAAACCATTGATACGTCCATAATTTTGAACCGTTGCCTCAGGGCTGTTCCAATGTAGCTTATATTGCAGGCTATCCATCGAAAATTCACCTGTGAAGCTGAATTGGTCCATTGAAAACCTGTTTATTGCATTAGCCTGGCGGCTTTTTAGTTCAACCAGATAGGTCTGGTCAACATTTCTTCCTTTAAGCGAAACGTCTTCAAAAGATACACCTGAAAACAATAGCTCATTCGAGAACCCTTCAATGGTAAGTTGGCCGGGTAGCTGTCCGAAAACTCCTTTCAGGGTTGTTCCTTCAGCAATACTTACTGTAGGAAAAAACGCCTCCGACAACCAATTAGTGTTTTTTAGGGTTAGGTTGAAGGTAGTGTTTGTGAAGCTGTAGTCCTGACCAGGCTCAGTTGGCGGGGCACCTCTGAATGCCGGAAGATACTCATATACAAATGTTCTGATTGCATGTCCGAACCTGTCCAGACGGAAGGTTCCCTCCATTTCGGCTTGAACAAAATCAGAACGAAGGGTTAACATCTGTTTCCCGTTACCATTGACCGAACTTGACAGGTTCACCTGACCAATAGGGAAATAAGTGCTTTCACCTTCAATTACCGGGTTAATTTCATAAGCTAACTCATCAAATTGAATTTTCCCTCTAATATTATAGGGCTTCCACGATTGTATGTTCATATCCATAAGCCCTGAAACTATTGCTTCGTGCAGGCTGTCGGGCTGAAAAATGTTCAGTCGCGAAAGATTCGCTCTTTCAAGTCGGGCTTTAAAATCAAAAACAGGAGAATCTTCTTCAAAATTGATCAGACCATTAAAATCTAAAAATACGTTAGGGTCGTCAATAAGAAGTGATCCATGAAACATCTGGTTGGTTAAGTTGCCTGAAATTTCAACATTTTCATAATTATAGCCAATAATTGCTACTGAACCTATATTTCCGTCAATCACCATGTTTATTGTTTCACGGGTCAGTCCTTGTCCTTCGACCCCAGCATCAAGAGTAATAAGTCCTATATTTTCGGTGTCCCCAAAAAATCTACCCAAATCAAACCCTTCTGTAATAATCCGACCTTTGTAGGCAGGCAGGCCGGTTTCATGGTTTTTTAACATGCGAAGGTCGGTCGAAATCTTCCCAATTTCTGAATTTAAGGTGCCGTAAGCCACAAGGTCGTTAATAAAACCTGTTACCCTGCCCTGGAAGGAAACACTGCCTAAACTTGCTAAAGTTTTTGGGAGGTTAAGGTAATCATTCTGGCTCCTTGCCGGTAACCTAATATTATTCAGATCGCCAACGGAGGTTTGGAGTTGGTTTAGATCCAGATTGAAGAAAGTATTGTCGATGTTGGGTAGTCCCATAAGATGGAAATCGCCTGTGAGCCATGTATTATTGCCATATTCAAGAACAAAATCATTTGCCCTCATGTTTGCGAGAGTACCGGAAAGAGATCCTTCAAGACGGGCGTTGGCATCCATGCCATTTAGGGATGGTAAAAAATAACCCAGGTCTCCGAGATTGATTACGGAATTTTCAAAGGCAACCCGCATCTTTGAATTTTCAAAAAACCCTGAGCCAGGTTCAAGTCCTTCAAAATCCAGTTTGGCTTCAAGGTTTAACGAACTTTTTGGAGTTTCTAAAACCACACCCTCAGCCCGGACAGTAATTGGATCAATATTCCATTTGCCTGAAAGGTTCTTTAACGAGAAACCTCCTGATTTTTCGAAAGAAAATTTACGCATCAAAAAGGAAAGGGTATCGGCTTGCAGGGAGATTTGGCCCAGATCAAGGTAAACATGCGTCAGGGCAAAGTGAGCCGGGTCAAATCCATTGTTTCTTTCTGGTTTGTTCAGGTCGTGAAAGGCCAGACCTGAGCCCCTCAGGCCAACCGAATTACAGGAAATATTCCATTTGTTCTCTTTCGGTTGGGTGGGTTTAAAAAAATCAGTCAAAAACCTGAAATTAAAATCTTCCTGTCCCTGATACCGGGTCAGGTTTACCTGAGCCCCGTCAAGCAAAACCTTTTTTATTTCGAGGTTCCGCCTGAACAACCCAACTTTTTTGATATCGAGAATTGCCCTTTGGGCAGATATCATCGGGTTACCGCTTTGATCGTCAATTGCCAGCTCTTCAAGCACAAAATTCAGGAAAAAGGTAATATCTAATCCACCAACTCTCACACTGGTATTCAAATTTTTCGACAAATTGGCTGCTATACGTTTTGCCAGGTATGTCTGAACCCCTGAGCTTTGAAAAACCGCATAGCCAAAAATTGGAGTTAACAAAACAACTGCAAAGATGACTTTCCAGCCGTACGACCTTTTTTTGGTAATTTTGCTATCGGTGTTAGGCATTACTTCTGACCTTATGTTGTGTAAACGAAATGGACATTTATATTCTGGGAATTGAATCTTCCTGCGACGATACCTCGGCTGCGGTGATAAAAAATCGCAAAATTCTTGCCAATTTCACTGCGAATCAACAAATTCACAAAGATTATGGCGGAGTTGTGCCTGAATTGGCTTCCAGGGCGCACCAACGAATTATTATCCCGGTAATAGACAAGGCTCTACGAACGGCAAAAGTACAAAAAAATCAACTACAAGCTGTTGCATTTACAAATGGACCAGGCCTGATGGGTTCACTTTTGGTTGGAGCCAGTTTTGCAAAAGCCTTTTCTCTGGCCCTGAATATACCACTCATAGAGGTGAATCATATGCAGGCGCATATTCTTTCGTTATTTATTGAAGATGAGGAGCATGCAAATTCACCTGAATTTCCATTTTTGTGCCTTACAGTTTCGGGCGGACATACCCAGATAATGCTGGTAAGAGACTTTTTTGAAATAGAAATGCTCGGACAAACCATTGACGACGCAGCAGGTGAAGCTTTCGACAAGGCTGCCAAAATTCTGGGTCTTCCATACCCGGGTGGCCCGCTTATAGATCAGCTTGCCGCCACCGGCAACGCCAAAGCTTTTACTTTTCCACACCCCAATATTCCCGGCCTTGATTTCAGCTTCAGCGGACTTAAGACCTCAATCCTGTATTTTCTTCGCGATGAACTAAAAAAGAATCCCGTATTTATAGAACAAAACCAGGCCGACCTTTGTGCCTCCATCCAGTATATGATAGTCGAAATTCTAATGCGGAAATTAAAAAAAGCTGTTTCGGAGACCAAAATAAAGCGGGTGGCTATTGCCGGAGGAGTTTCGGCAAATTCCGGATTACGCAAAGCAGTGCTTGAACATGCTCAAAAGGATGCATGGCAGGTGTTTATCCCCAAATACGAATACTGCACAGATAATGCCGCGATGATTGCCATCACAGGGTATTTCAAATATTTGTCCGGACAATTTTCAGGACAAGAAATTACACCCTTTTCCAGATTTCAAATAAAACCTTAGAGGAAGAATTTTCACGCAAAGTCGCAAAAGTACAAAGTAGTAAATGCTGAGAGCAAAAGGGAAAAGCAGAACTAGGCTAATGCAACCACAGTGATACTTAGCGTTCCTGGCAAAAACTCTCCGAACTTTTATTTTTTTCAGAAATTCTGAAACAAAAAGTTTCGTTGCGGGGTAATCATTAAAATTCCCTTAAAGTTTCATGTACGCCTTTATGGATTTCGTACCAGAAATCGAGCGAGGCCTGCTTTTTGTCAGACTCAAACCTGTTTTCCCAATGTTGCAGTTCAGGACTGCTATCAGTTTCCCTGCATTTTTTCAGAAAGGTAAAAACAAAGTCTATGTTTCGCTGAGGTTCCCAAAACACTGACGCATTTCTGCTGTTAATGCGGTTAGCCGTCATCTTAACGGATTTCAGGAAGCTATCTTTGTTGCCAAACAATTTGTCAACAATATCCGGCGCCATATCTTCTGCCCATGCTCTGTGAAACCTGCATATACCCAGGTTATCGAGCATAAGTTCCTTTTCCATCCGTATTGCATTTATGCGGCCGAGCTGCCTGGGTTCTATAAATTTACGGCCATAATCGTTGTAATATTTTCCCATTATTCCCATTGGCGAAAGCACGCCCGAAGTCCAGTATTGGTTGGGAACAATCCATCCGTGGCGGGCAAAAGCGCAATACACAAACAGATCGAGCACAGCCCTTCCCTTTTTGCGAGCAAGATGCCTTCCAAACTTTCGTGGCCCCTCCATTAAGTCTATTGTCCGGTCCTTGCCTATCATCCGGTCTATTAGGGCCAAACCCAGCCTTGCGTTATGCATGGAGTCTTCAACAAGATTGAATCCACGGGGCTCAAAAACCGGTTTTGTATCAACACCAAGTTCTTGTGGCGTAATAAGGTTTTCGTGCAGACATTCCATTAGCCA
>DATIKK010000111.1:0-7871 GCA_035477635.1 Bacteroidales bacterium
TTTGCATCCAGCTTAGGGATGGCTAACCGCTTGCTTTTGCTTGATATATATCCGGCCAGGGAATTACCGGTTGAAGGAATCACTTCAGAGTGGCTTTTAAACAAGGTGCAATTAAAAGAAAAATATCTTTTGAGGAAAGAAGAACTGCCGGCGGTGGTAAACTCAATGAAACCCGGCGTATTGCTTATTATGGGCGCCGGCGACATCGACAGGGAAGTAGCGGGAATTGTCAAGAACCTTAAAGCCAAAAAGCGATGATAAAGAGGTTGATTTATACATTGCTGATATTGATAATTATATCGGGAACTTTCGTGCTGATGAGTTTTGCTGTCGAAAAAAACAGCTATCATATAATAGAGCAACTGAAGGTTTACGTAGTACAGGAGGAAAACCTTCATTTTCTGTCGCCCGAAATTGTCAGGACAGAGGTTCTTAATGCCTACCCTGATATTGTCGGCAAACAGCTTGAAAAGGGAGACCTGCATCAAATTGAATCCATAGTTAGCGGAATACCATTTGCTGAGCGGGTTCATGTCTTCAGGCAAATAGATGGCAATATCCAGATAAAAATTTCACAGCGGCAACCGCTTATAAGGGTGATCAACGCTCATAACAGAAGTTTTTATATAGACCGCAACGGACTTATGATGCCACTCAGCAGGTATTATACGGCAAGGGTTCTGGTGGCGACAGGGCATATTCATGCTGACTATTCGCCCCTTACAGATTTGCTAACCCCAAAACCCGAAGAAGAGATTTCGCTTAATGAAAGACGTTTGCGCAATTTGTTTGTTTTGGCCAGCTACATTGAGAGCAATCCTTTTTTAAATGCATTTTTCGACCACATATATGTAACTCAAAACGGACAATTTGAATTGACCCCAAAAAATGGAGTGCATATTGTTGAATTTGGGGGAATTGAAAATATGGAGGAAAAATTTCGAAAACTCATCACATTTTACCAATACGGACTGACGCGGACTGGTTGGGACCAATACAGCCGTATCAGCGTAAAATTCAGTAACCAGGTTGTTTGTTCTTAATAATATTTGTTATGGCACAGTCAGAAATTATTTGTGGATTGGATATAGGTTCAACAAAAATTGCCTGCATAGTTGGACGAAGAAACGAGTTCGGTAAAATTGAAATACTTGGCATTGGCCGTACCGAATCATTAGGTGTAAACAGAGGTGTTGTAGAAAACATTCAGCAAACCATTGAATCGATACAGCGTGCTGTGGCTATGGCAAGCCAGAATTCGGGGGTTAACATTAATACAGTTCATGTAGGTATAGCCGGCCAGCATATTAAATGTTCGCAACAAAGGGGCAGCCTGATGCGGTCATCGCGCGACCAGGAGATTACTGCTGATGAGGTTGAAAAACTTACTGCCAGTATGTTTCAACTGGTATTGAATCCTGGCGAAGAGATAATTCATGTTATCCCTCAGGAATACCTTATTGACAATTTTCAGCCAACCCTTAAACCAGTTGGGATGGATGGGATTCGCCTCGAAGCAAATTTTCAGATAATCACCGGACAAGTTTTGGCGATCAAAAACATCGAAAAATGCGTAAACAAAGCTGGACTCGAAATTTCGAGCCTTATTCTCGAACCATTAGCTTCATCGGAGGCAGTACTTAGTCCCGAAGAAAAGGAGGAAGGGGTCGCCCTGGTAGATATTGGAGGAGGAACTTCAGATATTGTAATTTTTAAAGACCACATAATAAGGCATACTGCTGTGATACCCATGGGAGGAAATGTTATAACCGAAGATATAAAGGGAGGTTGCAGCATAATACGCCATCAGGCCGAAGAGCTCAAAAAGCGTTTTGGTTCGGCTCTGGCAAGTGAAAACAAACTTGAAGAAGTGGTTTCTATACCGGGAATAAAAGGAAGGCCAGCAAAAGAAATATCACTGCAAAACCTTGCCCGCATTATTCAGGCACGTATGGAGGAAATTATTGAACAGGTTGAAGTTGAGATCGAGAGGTCGGGATTCGGCAAAAAACTCAACACCGGCCTTGTACTTACAGGAGGAGGCAGTCAGTTGCGGCATTTAGCTCAACTTGCCGAATTCAAAACAGGATTGCTCACCAGAATAGGATACCCAAACGAACACCTTTCAAAATCGCTTTCGGCCGAAACCGGAAGCCCGATGCATGCCACAGGAATCGGTCTGGTAATAAAAGGCCTTCATGACGATAAGTTAAGACCCAGGAAGGACCAACACCTTAAGGAAAGAAAAAACATAAAAAATATATTTCAGAAATGGTTTGCCGATGGAGTAAATTTTTTAGAGAGAGACCAGCAGGATTAAGCATAATTTATTAACAACCAGGCGAATTATTTTGTTAGTAACAAATTTTTGCCAATTGCAGTAAAGAGTTCAATTTATTTACCTTCAAAACCAAATTTTATGACCAATCAAATGATAAAATTTGACCTTCCAAAAAACCAATCTTCCATTATCAAGGTTCTGGGAGTAGGAGGCGGAGGCAGTAATGCCGTAAATAACATGTTCAGACAAGGTATTGAAGGGGTTGACTTTGTGGTATGCAATACCGACAGTCAGGCGCTTGAACTAAGTCCCGTGCCGAACAAAATACAATTGGGTGTAAACCTGACCGAAGGACGTGGAGCTGGTAATGATCCTGAGATAGGGAAAAAGGCTGCCCTCGAAGACCTTGACCATATAAAGGAAATGCTGGAAAAAAACACCAGGATGGTTTTTATCACAGCAGGAATGGGAGGCGGAACCGGAACAGGCGCAGCCCCTGTTATTGCAAAACTTGCAAGAGAAATGGGCATTCTTACGGTGGCCATAGTAACCCAACCCTTTTCTTTCGAAGGCAACAAAAGAATTCAGCAGGCAAAGGATGGTATTTTAAAACTGAAAGAGCATGTTGATACGCTTTTGACCATCTCCAATGACCGCATCATTGAGATATACGGAAAACTCTCAATCAATAAGTCATTTGCCATCGCTGATAATGTTCTTACCAATGCCGCCAGGGGAATTGCCGAAGTAATCACCTTACCGGGAATTGTGAATGTAGATTTTGAAGATGTTCGCACCGTTTTGACCAATAGCGGGGTGGCATTAATGGGCACGGGCTGCGCTGAAGGCGAAAACAGGGCAATAAAAGCTGTCGAATTGGCCATTAACTCGCCTCTGCTCAACGACAACAATATAAGAGGCGCCAAGAATATTCTGTTAAATGTAACCTACGGTTCGGAGGAAGTACTCAGCGATGAGATACTCTTAATAACCGACTACATTAAAAATGAAGCCGGAAACAATGCCGAAATCATCTGGGGCTTGTGCCACCATGAACTTATTGGGAACAATATTAGTATTACCTTGTTGGCAACAGGTTTTACAGGCAACCAGGGGCTTTTGAACGAAATACAACCACAAATTGTGGTACGGCCGCTCGAAAAGCCCCAAAAAATGGAGGAGCCAATTGGGCAATCAGATTTTGACGCATCCGATTCAAGTGAAATAAAACTAATTAATAAAAAAAGCCTTCCGGATAAAACAAGAGACCACCAACAGCATGCCTACACCTTTGATTTCCCTTTAAATGAAGAACTTCAGGCGAGCGCTTCAAAAAAGGTCATCACCAAAGGTAACGAATCCTTGGTGTCGGGAAAAAGGACGATATCCCCTCCTGAAATTAGCCCTGTGTCGGAAGAGGAACTTCTGCGAAAGATGCGTGAACGTGAACAAAGGCTCAAAGATTTGAGTATCAGGCTGAAATCAACCGAAGGGTTGAAAAGCATTGAAGATGAACCCGCTTACATTCGTCGTCATGTTCAACTAAGCAACGTGCCCCATAGCTCCGATTCGCAGGTGTCGAGATACACCCTGAACGAAGAAAAGGATAGAGAGGTTCAGATTAAATCGAACAACTCGTTTCTGCACGATAATGTAGATTAATCTTACAAGTGGCTTTGAAGTTTTCGGGCAAATTTTCGGAAAGTTGAAGCACTACTCAACAATTCTTAGTAAATTTGCACGTTACACCGAAATCAAATAATTATAATGAAACCAAGGCCCCTCTACCCAAGCCTGATCGGATGGTTAATATTGCTATCCGGTTTGTTTTTTGCCAGTTCCTGTGGCACGGATGATCCGGAAAAGCAGGCAGCTAAAGACCGCGAAAAGATTATCGAATACCTTATCCAAAACAACTTGCAGGCTACCGAACTGCCTTCAGGAGTTTTTTACTATATTGAACAAACCGGGCACGGTCTTTTCCCAACCGATTCTTCGACAGTGATCGTTACCTACACGGGAACCCTTCTTAATGGAACACAATTTGACATGGGAGTGCAAAGGCAATTTCACCTTCCGGATGCTATTCCGGGCTTCAGACACGGAATCCCGATGTTCAACAGGGGAGCAAGAGGAATTCTGCTAATACCGTCAGGGCTGGCATATGGTCGGTCGGGAACGCATACTATACCTCCAAACTCCGTTTTAATTTTCAACATTGAAATGTTTGATTGGCGCTAATGTTTTTTGCATTTTTTTGTTGATTAATCTGAGAAACAATTTTTATTTTTGCAGCCAAAACCTTAATTAATAATGGCAAGCATCAAAAACCTGAAAAAAGACATCAATTTCCTTATCGATGAAGTAATCGGGACCTGCCTTATACATCAGTACACGCAGCAGGACAAAAAGGAGGAACTGAACCGGATCATTGATGAAATGATTGAATACCGCGAAGCTATGATTAGCAGGGTAAACAATCCAGATGTTAAAGATAATGGCCAGAGTCTTCGCAATTTTTACAGATCGTTGTTCGATGAGTTGCTGGAGAAAGTTAATGGGGCCTTTGACCAATTAAACAAAATAACCGGGTAGGTTATAATGATGAGTTCGTCAAAGGCGCCTCAAGCGCCTTTTTTTGTCCAAAATTATTATGTGCGGTCGGTATTCGATAACCAAATCAGCCAAGGAAATAGGCGAGCACTTCGGTGTGGGTGCAAATGACGGGTTTGATATACCCCGATATAACGCAGCTCCTACCCTAAACCTGCCAGCAATTGGCATGAATGAGCCTGAAAGACTTCGGATGTTCAGATGGGGTTTAAGGCCTGCATGGAAAACACCAGGAGGCAATGATCAATTAATAATAAATGCCAGAATTGAATCGGTTTCCCAAAAAAAAACATTCAGCAACCTGTTAAAAAGAAGCAGGTGCCTGATACCTGCCGACGGGTTTTACGAATGGGAAAAGTTTGGAAAAACCAGGCAACCCTGGCGTTTTGTAATGAACGACGAAAGCCTGTTCGCTTTTGCAGGGATTTTCGAAAAACAAGAATTACCTAACGGACAAAGCAATTACGTTTTCTGTATTTTAACTACCGTGGCAAATTCATTGATTATGCCGTTGCACGGCAGAATGCCTGTTATCATAGACAGTAATCGTATTGCAAACTGGTTAGGCAGCGGGGAGTATATCAATCCTGAAGATTATGTTATCCCCTACCCTTCCGAAAAAATGCGAAGCTACAAAGTCTCCCCGCTCATAAATAATGTAAGGCTAAATTCTCCTGAACTTATTTTGCCGTGGACAGACCCGGCATTGAAACTATTTTAGCATCATAACCGTTCTCAATTAAATGGAGAGCAATAAGAAATGGATAAAACTACAGCCAGACATGGCAGAAACTTACGACAGGGGCTTCAGGGCAAGTCCCCCGCTATTAAGGCAGGAAATAAAGCCAAAAATGAAGGCTCTACTGAAAAACTCAGAGGAGAAAAAGAGACGGCAATAAAAACCCGCAAGGAAGGCAGAAACTTACGACAGGGGCTTCAGGGTAAGTCCCCCGCTATTAAGGCAGGAAATAAAGCTAAAAATGAAGGCTCCACTGAAAAACTTAGAGGGGCAAAAGGTACGGCAATAAAAACCCGCAAGGAAGGAGCCAAAACACCCACTGTTAAAGCAAAGCAGTCGTTTGCCGAAAAAATGCCAACAACGGATAAACCCTCAGCCGGAAAACTTAAAGCCAGAAGAAAAGAAGCATTGAATGAAGGCTTTTCGAAACAAAAAAGAAGAGAGAGTTCCAAGGAAAGGTTTGGCGACAAGGGAGTTCCACGTAAATCTAAACCTGATTTTGAAAAGCGAGGAACTGGCAAACATACGGCAGGCATCAGATTGAAGCACCCCAAAAAAAACGAAGAGCAGGGGATAAGATTGAACAAGTACATTGCCAACGCAGGAGTATGTTCGCGACGCGAGGCCGATACACTCATCCAGAATGGAGCCATAATGGTGAATAATCAGATTATCACTCAAATGGGATTTAAGGTAAAGCCTGGAGATGTTGTAAAATATGGAGATCAAAAGCTGAACAATGAGCGGAAGGTATATCTTTTGCTGAATAAACCTAAAGATTACATAACCACCTTGGATGATCCGCAGAAACGAAAGACAGTAATGGATCTGGTAAGGAATGCATGCCGCGAACGGTTATTTCCGGTAGGTCGCCTCGACAGGAATACTACCGGGCTGCTTTTATTTACCAACGATGGGGATCTTGCAAAAAAACTAACTCACCCGCGTCACAGGATACGGAAGATTTACCATGTTCACCTCGAGCAGTCTCTTTCAAAAGCTGATCTTGAAAAAGTTGCAAGAGGAATTGATATTGATGGAACGATTGTTGTACCAGATGTTGTGTCCTATATAGAAAGCAGTGATTCGAAAAAAGAGGTGGGTATAGAGCTCCATTCCGGACAAAACAGGGTGGTAAGGCGAATCTTCGAACTATTGGGATACAAGGTTGCAAAACTCGACCGTGTGGTATTTGCAGGTTTGACCAAAAAAGACCTTCCAAGAGGCAAATGGCGTTTTTTGACAGAAAAGGAAGTAAGCTATTTGAACATGCTTGGGTAAACAACAATTATAATGCAAGTAAATTCAGGCAACATAAAGTATAGGCTGATTCTCAAATTCCTGAAGCACACAATCATTTCGGGAGTCATATTCATTCTATCGTCAGTGATTTTGCTGGGCATAGCAGCCTACGTATTTCAGGAAAGAATAGAAAAATTGTTTGTCGAAACCATTAATCAAAACCTTGAAACAGAAGTAACCATAGAGAACATAAACCTCAACTTAATAAGGCATTTCCCGATGGCCTCGATAACCTTTACGGGGGTAGATGCAAGAGGATCTGGCCAAAAAACAGTGCCTTCTCAACTTTTGATAGCTCACAGGATTCATTTCAAATTCAGTTTATGGAATCTGATTATTGGAAATTATACAATCAGGGAAGTCAGAATTGAAAATGCCAGTCTGAGCCTGAAAAGGTTTTCTGACGGCACAACCAATTTTCATGTGTGGAGAACCGATACCCTGTCATCGAACAATCAATTTGAATTCAATGTAAAAGAAGTTGAGTTGCACAGGGTTCACTTTGTTTACCAGGATCACCTGACCCACCATTTGATTGACCTCGCTGTAAATAAAACTAACCTGAGGGGCCAATTCAGGCTGATGAATTATTTGCTTGAGGCAAAAGGCACATTAAATGCAAACCAAATAATGTTAGATTCGGCGGTTTTTGTCAGAAACCGGCCGGTCGAAATCGACATTTTGCTAAACGTTCTGAATAACCGCGAGTTTCAGTTTCAAAAAGGTCAAATACGGCTGAACGACAATCTTTTTGACGTAAAAGGAACTATTGCCAGCACACTAAATGGCGTTCTGTTCGACACCCATGTTCATGGCCAAAAGTTGCATCTTGGGCGCCTGCTCAATGATCTGCCCGAGAATTTTCACAAGTACATAGATGGATACCGCGCTAAAGGAATATTGCAAGCCGATGCCAAAATTGTCGGATTGTTAAAT
>DATIKK010000112.1:0-24326 GCA_035477635.1 Bacteroidales bacterium
CAAGCTTTTGACAAAACATAGCCACAATCTCACAGCTTCATCACAGGTTCACTTGCGTTTGTCTCCCTAATTCTTACCTGACTGTTCCAGACAGCCTTTTCCTCTTTCTGTTCAGCACCTTTCAATTGCTATCCAAGCACCGAGAGGCGGTTTGATGCCTGCTCTTGAAAGCCGACACCGATGGACCTACCATCATCTTCTATACAGCATTGATTCACCCATACAACAGCCGAATCATTCACAGCACACCTTTGCATTTGGGCGGGTTTAGCTTCGCTGATTTTCAATTCGGAATACAAACCTGTCAATAAGCACTGAACTTGAATTGAAGCATCTCCTTTGTTATGTTGTCCGCAACAATTACTGCCAATCGGATCAGGTCAGGGAATTTCACCCGACCTTCCCATCCGGCACACACGGCTATTCATGTTCTTTTTCCGCCCACTAAGTTAGTCATGGTTTTAACTCCTCCCCGGGTCTTGCAGACCACTCAGAGTCTTATTTATTAGCCACCGTGTATTTTGTTTTTTTCGAAATAATCTTTCGGTAAGCAACAGTCTTTAAATAATTTACCACTTCCACAAATACATAAATCCGTTGGTTTAAGATAATGCTCCCTGACAAAAAATTCAAATCCATCCTTTACATTTTTCCCAGAGTCAATTTTTGCACCCTTTGCATTAATAAATTCATCCATCAATTCTTTAGAATTATCAGGTACTTTTGAATCTATTCGTTTGTATTTGGGTGGCCAATCAAAATATTTATTCCATAATTTATAAGTTAAAGAATCAGGAAGTTGGGGTGGTTCATTTTGAGTTCTCAAAATATCCTTTTTCTCAAATAGCGTAGCCCTATATTCAACAAGCTTTTTTAAATCCTTCTTAAATTCTAATCCATCAATAAACTCCTGATTAGAATCAATCAAATAAGGAGCCATTAATTTTTGAAAATTATCACTGCTAGTAAATAACTTAGCAAAAGGTAAGTAATAGAAATATTGCAAATCAAGCATATTTGTTGGTCTTGTACCTACTAAATCAAATCGTAAAGCAAAATCAAAAAGCAACTTTACTTTAGCACAATGATAAGCATACGGAGCAAACTTTTTGACACTTTTATCATCTGATTGAGACCACCGGAAGAGAATTTTTGAAGCATTTTCTGCTGAAACTCCAAATTCTGATATAAGAAAAAGGAGCAATTCTTCTTGAGTATCAGAACTAGAAAGCAATGATTCTATGTATTTATTTAATTCATCTAATGTTTTAAATTTCTCGGGAATTTGAATTTTATCTTTTAATGTTGTTTTTAAATTAGTAAGTAAATCTTTCTGTGTCGTATAATTTCGCCACAGAATCGCTAGCTCCTTTTCTGCTTCAATAAATTCACCATCTCTCCATCTTGAGATTGATTTCTCTTGTGGAGATTCTTTAAAATGAACACCTACTTTTCCTGAATCACTTTTTACAATCTCAGAACAACCTAAAACAGGAGTATAATCTATAGCTTTATTACCATAAAGTAAATCAGCAACAAATAATTCCATGAAATTAATATTTACAGAGGAATTATATGGTAATAGTTTTTTGGCAAAGTCTTGAACTCTTTTATTAGCATCTGCCGAATTATCAAAATCCTTTTTTAAATCAGCCAAAATCTCCATAGTTAGAATTGGGGTAATATTTGGCCGATAATAATTATGTAATAGAATTATCTCATCGAAACTCAATGATTGAAAGGTTGACTTATCTATTACTATTGAAATCATGTTCGAGAGCTATTTTTTTACATGGTGGCTAACGGCAGTCTGTCTAAAAACTAAAATTTATGCAGCCAGGCTTCCGTAGGACAATTGTTGGTGTATTTTAAGCCCCGTAGGGCTATGTTTGTTTTTTCCCTGGATTTGGTAATTACAAAAATAACTACCCTTAAAATTGCTTATTTTATGCCATACTTTGACAAATAAAACCGCTAAAGCCGGTTTTTGTCTTCTCAGGTAGGACTTCAGCCTATCTGCCCCTACAATGTTTATAATACGCATAAGGTTATAAGCCAACATGATTAAACCTACATCGGCGCTCGCTCGTTGCATGTACTGTTTTGTTATTACATACGAGTAACCCCACTGCCGTTTTATGGTACCGTAGGGGTGTTCTACTATTGCCTGTCTTTTTTTATAGGTTTCTTTATCGGTTTCTATCCTAACTTTATTATTTTCAATTAATTGGGCGTGTTCCCGCCGTTGTAGTATTTTGCCGTTTTTGGTTGATGTGGTACATTTTTCACGAACAGGGCATGTTCTGCAAGCTGCTGTTTTGAATTGCTGAAACCTGCTGCCACTCTCGGAATTATGCCATGTGCCATTGGTTCTCAATACTTGTCCTTGCGGGCTTGGTGTTTCTTTATTTCTTCCTTTATTGCCTTTTTATTGTCCCCATCGCTTTCGGCAAGACTCTGGTTGTATTCCTGGAGTTTTTCTTCTATGTACTGCAGGTGCCTGTCAACCTTTTTTTGGTTGAAATTGTTCTTCTTGCTGTTTTGAGCCCTCAGTTTTGTACTGTCGCCCGCTAATAGCTCTCCACCTATAAGGTTAAAATACTTTGTTATGCCTACGGTTGCCCTGAATACCTTTTTTATCCCCGGGCAATTGTCCCGCCTGAAGTTCGAAATGGTATTATGGTCGGGCACCAACATGCCCAACAACCACATTAATTCTATATTCCTGCCACATTCCTTTTCCAATCCCCTGGAGGAACGTATCCGGTTTAAATACCCATAAATGTATAGTTTTAACAATACATTTGGATGATAGGCCGGACGTCCGTTTTCTTCAAAAGTGGTCAGAAAACCATATTCCTCAAAATTGAGGCTATCTACAAAAACATCTATTGTCCTTGCCTGGTTGTCCGCAGATATGGCCTGGTCTAAGGTAATTGGAAAAATGGTGGCCTGGTGCCGGTTTTGTCCTCGTATGTATTTCATACCTGTAAGGTACTCATTATCCCATAATATATCGAATTGCCGCCAGTCCTTTTATCAACAATATCCCTGAAGTTTTTAGACAGTCTGACGGTTGACGGTATGGGGCGTGGCGGCTAAATGGCAGTTTCCTGTCGAGGTATACAAAGTTTAATTACGATTGCAAAGCTTCGATGGATACTGAAAGCAGCCATGACCTATACCGTTTATTATGGGCAGTTGTTATTTTAATCTGTTAGAACTTAATGATGACGAGAAGAAGTTGGTTTGGCATAATGGGAATTTGTTTGGCATAGTTACAATTCCTATTTCCAATTCTTTGCACAATTGTTTTTGACCTTTGATCCCTTAAGCATTATAAAGTGCTGGAGAAAAAAAGGTGTTTTCAGCATAATTAATCAAGATTGAACTTAGTGCATATTTCAATTTATAATCTGAAAGAACCTCTAATTCATCAATAAAATTGGCAATTTTTAAATCTTCTGGAAACCATGCAAAAATTACTATTGTGACATTCTTATCTGGAAGTACAGTCAGCATTAATGGAGAATAAGTATCTGTTTCAGAATCTGAAAAATTTATTAATTTCCCACTGTAAGAAAAGTTTGGAGTTATTATTGACGAACATGCGATAGGATACGGTTCTGGAAAAACAATGCTAAAATATTCAAGATCTGAATAGACATTCTCTTCTATTTGTTTGTCCAGTCTTTTCTTATATGATTCCAAATCTCGTAAACCTAAATTCGCCCCCTGCAGACTGGCATTTACAAATTCTTTTGGTAGAGTTTTGGTATAGGTGGGATCAGAATAAAGCTTTACATCTTCTCTTTTTCGATGATAAGAATGTGCAAAAGACCTATATGAATGCAAAAAGTTATGGAAATCTGAATCATCATACTGATTTTCACCTTCTATTGGTGAAAACAAGACTGTATCATGGTAGTCACAAAAACCAAAAAAAGTTGAAGCCTCGGCTTTACCAATGGGTTTTAACTTTTTTACAAAAGTGATCGAATCACTTTCAAATTCAGTAAAGGTGTAAATTACATTTTGTCCGTTTACCAGACCTTCTATTATGGACAATCTTCCATTTCGCTGAATACTATGGGATTGTTTTATTTTACCATTACATTTCGATTTGTCATGATAAAAACATTCTGAAATTTTTCTAGCCCTTTTTATTTCCGAAATCTTTTTTTTAAACTCAATGAAATCCATGATTAATTAAGTTATTTATCATTATAAATGTGATTGAACCTTTGCTAAGGAGAAAATTTTGGATAGTTAGTTTTCAGAATTACCTTAAATCTAAGATGTTGTCCAATTGCCCAACGGTCACATGTAAAAAACGCTGGGGATTGCGAGCTTCGTCCCTGGCTGCCGACACAAAAGCTGATGCGGGGCAGAATACTCCAAATAACCACTTAAACCCCAATGTTTTATACATGATGTTACCGCATGGTGTTCTTTGTCTTCAATCATTTTTTCTTTAAATTAACTCCATCGTTCCTTTCTGCCGTGCGTTTGGGTAGGCAAGCTCTTTGGCTGGTTTTGGTCGTGCGTTGGATTTTTGTGTGACCAGCCAATGTGCTTGACTGTGCGGTTGCAGAACACCCGCTGCTGCGATAGATGTTCCAATAGCCCAAAAAGTTTCGACCAACGAAGTCAGTCCAGTTTTCCAGTTTATTTTGACATTGTTTTTATGTTCCATATTTGTCTCCTTTCTTTGTTTTAATCTTAGCAAATTTGTTAAAAATTTAATTCCAATTAATGTTAATACTAAAAGAGCTAAAGGAACATAACTATCGCAGCTTTGAGCGCCTACCCCGAAGGATTTCTTAATTTCATTTTTCCCATACTACACTTAATACAGTATTATAATCTTTTGTAACAATTGCATATTCAAAATATTCATCATCTGAATCATTTTCCCCCGTTTCAAACCAAGTAGATTTCACAATTTCTTGAGCAGATTCATCTTTCCGATAGATAGTCCCATCATTAAAAAACTCCATTGCTACTGAATCTGTAGGAGGCTGTAGTTTCGTAATATCCTTAACTTTTCTGTAATAGTTACTGGTGTTTTTCCAATAAATTACTTTTTTGTCCCTACAGTGAAATAGAAAGATTGGATGATGCCCAAGTTCTAGGTATCTAAAAGTTGCAGAAGTAATACTAGTTTCAAAATGTTCAGTAATATCTCTGAGTAATTCTGGTGAAAATTTTTTTCCTTGAGTATAAGCAATATAGGATTTACTTGGCATAAGTAACTCTGTAGCAAATTGATTTGCTTCGTATTCCTGACCTCCGTTTTTAAAGTAGTCCAAAGTTAAAGCATTATCTTCTAAATGGGTGTTTAGATTATGATGCAATTCAAAATGGCCAAGTTCGTGAGCTAAAGTGAATCGCCTACGCCCAACATATTTTATATCAGAATTTATCGAAATTTTTGTTTTTGATTTACCGAAAACAATACGACCATCAGAATTTGATATTTTTTTTTCTTCAAGAATAATATCTCTTGCATGAATCAAATCCTCTATTGTAAAATCATTTGGATGTTCAATTCCAAATTCATTTATTAATCTTTGTGCCGCAATTGCACCACTATTAATTGCCATTCTCTAATTTTTCTAAATCTTCAATAATATCAATTACTCCCAAGTCGCTCAATAACTCTTTTAAATCTTCCTCTTCTAACTTTTCAATATTTCTAAACTGAAATTGTGGAGAACGAGTTAAAATTATCTTCTCTAGTTCTTCCTTAACAGTTTCATTCGCTGATTCAAGTATATTCTGAACTTTATGTAGCGCTATTTCTAGAAGATTCTCATTTTTTGCTTTATTCAATTGAGCTTTAGACTTCAACTTTAACCGTTTAATCATTTTTAGTTTATTGTCTAAATATTCATCCTTTGAAAATCCTAAATCATTATAAACTGATTCATTATCTGAATCAAAAGCTTCATTAGACAACTCAAAGAATTTATCAATATTATTAGCTTTTATTTTCATTTTATCAGTTCTTTATTTGTTTCTAAATACGTTGTTACTCTCCGAGTCATTTTCTTTTGAAGAACGTATAATTTTTTCTTTTCAAATCCTGTTGCAGTTACCATCTCATCAAATGATATACATTCATCAAGAGCCATTACATATAACTGCAAATCTTCATCATCTTTTGAACATTCTTCTAATGCCTTTTTAAAAATCTCATAATATTCAACATCGTAATCATTAATTTCTGACTTCTCCATCGAAATTAATTTATCCTCCTCCATTAAGATGATATCTTCCTTTTTAGTTTTAAACTTTTCTACATTAGTCGATATCATGCTACCTACTACTCTTTGAAGCTGTTCAAGTAAGGAATATTTTTCAAATTGCCATTTCCATTCTAAACTAAACAGCTTTCCTATTGCTTCATCAACATAATAATCCACGGGATTACCCCCAAGATTCTGTTCCGTATGAGCACCGAACAAAGTACGTCCTTTAAGTTTAAAGTGCACATACGTAGTTAATTTATCAACAACATCCATCCATTCAATATCAGTTATGGAGTTTAGATGTTGTAATATTTCTTTGTCATTATCCATATACGTGTTTTCATAATTCAATTAACTGCTTATTTATTTTTTTCGTCAATGACGAAAATCAATTAGGCTCGGTTAAGTAGTAGGTGATAATAGTTTTTATAATTAAATTTTAAAAAGTCATGAGTAAAACATCGACAAGAGTGCGAGATGCACGTACAGGACAATTTGTCCCAGAGAAAGAAGCTACACGTAGACCTTCTACAACCGTAACCGAAAAAGTTAAAGTTGGTCCTACAAAAAAGCGTAATTAGTAATCGTTCAGCTATTAATGTTGAACAAGTTGTTAATCTTTTAAATTTAATCGTATGTACACTACAGGTGAAAAACCCGGAAAGGGTCGCTACAGGTGCGTAAAATGTGGAGAAGTAATTAGGCTTGATGACAATTCTGATACCCTTCCTCCTTGTCCAAGCTGCGATGGCACCAAATGGACCAAAGTTGGTTAATTGAAAGGGCTGTTTCTTAATTGGGGCAGTCCTTTTGTCCTTTGCACGGTGCGATAGGCAAAAAACAACTCTTTTGCAAGCTGAAGTAATGGCTTGTGTAATGAGGCTTGCAAATGTGTAGTTTTGTGCGTCGGCTGTCATATTATTTTTCTGTTTTTAAGTAACTTATCCTGCACTACTGTCTTATTACACTTGGCGGTAACTCACTTATAAACATGACACTTTCATACTAACGCTTCAAAAAAACCTCGCATATGCATGAAAAAATCATTTTTTACAAATGGATAATTGTCAGGTAAATATAAATATTTTTAAAACAAATAAAACCAAAAAATCTAAGGCCGGAACAATAAGACCGGTTCGTAAATTTTTAAGGGTTTTAAGGGCATTAGCCCATAGGCAAATTTGATTTTTCCTGCCAAAACCTGGTCGCCCATTTTACCGTTGGCTTTTGTTTTGCTGTATTCTTATTTGTCGGAAACTTATACTCTATGAAAGAAAATCCATTACTTCACTGCAACCCCATCAAAAAACGTCATTAAGTGCATAGCCCGGCAGGGGATGTAGTTCAACATGGACTCATCGCCGGGTCTTGCAGACCGCTCAGAGGCCTATTTATTGTGTGCCGTGTTTTATTGTGCTTTGGTTATTTCTAATGTTTCTTTTTCCAAATTTATTCTATACCAACCCTCATAACCAGACAAATTGCCAGTTATCGGCGGTATTTCTTGAACCATTCCTTCCGGCAAAGGATTTTTAGATAATTCACAATTTGTTTTATCTAGATTATACATATAAACATAACTGTCAATATGATCCAGATGAAATACAAATATTGAATCACTTTCCTTTTCGATACTATAGATTATAAATTCGTTTGTTTTGAGTCCTTTTAATCTTAGTTCATCTCGTAAAATCTGAACAGCAATACTTTCTACAAAGTCAGTAGTTTTATAAATATCCAGCCTCCAATATGGTAAAGCGTTAATCAATGAGTCAAGGGTACTTATTAAGATATATGTATCAATACCGCCAAAGTTTCTTTTAGAAACATAAATGTCTGATTTGTTGTCATTAATGTTGTTAATTCTATTCTGACTACAACTTAATAGTAAACAAATTGTTATGAGTAATATATTTTTTAGCATAAAATTTTGGTTTTACTTGGCACACAACGTTTTGCCGCTTGGCGCAGTGGCGGATTTCGGAGCACCAACCTGTCAAGCTACCACTAATGTTTATTAAATGCTATACTGTTCATATTAGCACGACCGCCCCGCTTTTGGCAAAGTGCTGTTATAAGCCGTTTTTCTTTTTAGCCGTCATATTTTATTAGCGTTGTCGTTCACCCATTTAATCATTGTCGTGACGCCATTAAAAAATAGCAGTATTTCACTTAAGTCAAAACTTGGTTCTGGATTAGCTTTCAATGGCGTTAAATAAAATGCCGAGTATAATTTACCAGGAATATAGCCTTCGCGTTCATATATTCTGTCAATTTCTTCTGCATAAAATTTGAAACGAGAATTTATAAAGTTCATTAACTTTTCTGGCTCTGCATTTATTTGATAAGTTTTTGCTTGATTTAAAAGCGACTTGTAAAAACCTTCTTCTACTGATGAATATTTTTCAGGATGATTTTCCCTATAAACACGCAGAACAATTAATGAATTAAAAATAATTACTTCGTATTTTCCCTTGTCGGTAAGGTCTTTATATGCTCTTTTTAATTCTACTATGCCTCCTTTTGCTGCTAAAAAAAGCTTGTCACTTTCCGACATTCCTCCAGCAATTTTGTTTACAAGTGCTTCTAATGGATTAGTCTTAATAAATCTATTTTGTAAATATTGGAAAATTTTAAACGCATCTTCTTTGGTTACAACACTTGACTTATTGTGAAGAATGGAAGTGAGGATTCTTTCAGGACTTTTATTGTCTGCGATAAAATACATGGCAGCAGCATGGATATAAGTTTGCTTTGTTTCTTCTTTTGTGTATTTAAAATCGAGCAAGGCACGAACTTCATTTATTTCTTTTTCAATTTGAGCGTTTCCACCGGGGAAAATTTGTTGTTGCATCTTTTGCATCAATTCTTCCCGTTTTCTCTCTTCGGGAGATTTTAAAAAGTCGAATAGTCCCATGATTTTAGTTTAAAAATTATTACCAAACATTTGTTTTGATTTCCATTCCATATTTTCCTCAATTTCGTTTACCATTTTCTCATGAGGATAATTGTGGGCAAATGACCACTTATGTTTATGTGTCCCCAACATTGCCATTTATCCTACCCATTCTATTTCTACCGAATTAAAACTTTCAGTGATTAAAAAATTTGTCGCAGTAGATTGTCCAGTAGCACGAATATGAATATGGTCTCTGGTAACTTTCACAGCTGTAGCGCTTGGGTCGCTGGTCATTCGGTCAATCAGATATTCATACTTTTTTGCCATACCACCTTGCATATCCACTTGTCGCTGCAACATATGGTCTCTGTCGCGAAAGAAGCTGTAAAGAATGTATCCAACAACTCCAATTATGAGCACAACACAAAACATATTTATAAACTTTTAGTTATTTGTTCAGGTAAATTTCTTTCAAGTTGATAATACGCATCACCTTTGTCTATGATTGCTTCAACCATTTCTGTATGCTCAAGTTGAGAGGCAATCATGTGCAGTTTTCCAACTGTCTGCGCGAATGCATAAGTTAAAGTAATTCGTCCCCGTTCAATTGTCGGGACAATTATTTTTGCGTCCATTGTCCAATTGTATTGCTCCATTCTGTCAAGAACGCCTTTTCTTGCAATGTATGCCAAAACTAAAGCGTCTTCCGTAAATTCAGAATAAGTTACTATCCCCGTCAACTCTTTCTAAATTCCATGTCTGTTCCGTTGTCCTGTACAAGTTCCATTTCATTTTCTTTTGCAACATCAGTCCATTGAGGGTTAAGATTTTTTAGTCCTCCAAAAGTCATGTTTCTCTCTTTGACTTTTTGGGTGTCTACTTGAAATTTCAGAAAGACAAGTAGAGCAATGACTATCAATATAATTACTATCCACATATTATTTTATTGACGAAATAATTTTGTCTAAAATTCTCTTACTCACTTTTATAAAAACTAAATAGTCACCAACTGTTTTTACAAGCCTCGGAGAAACGGAAAAGTAAAGATTTATGAATACTCTGCCTAAAAAGTATTTTGTAAGAATATTATCCCTGTATGAACGAAGTGTCATTACTTCCTTTGCGCTGGAACTTCCATAAACGCATGTTGCAATGTAGCAACCACTTCTTGCATTTGCTCTTTTTTCAGCAACATTTATCATGTTGATAGTTTGATTTATCATCTGTCTTGCTTGTGAAGACATTTCAAGATTGGAAATAATCCCCATCAATCTGATTCCTTCTGCTAAATCAGATTTTGTTTTTGCAACTAATAATTTGTCAGTATGAAAGTCGCTCGCCATAGCCATCATGCTTGCTGAACCAATTGGCATTTTTAAAACGGCTGATGCCGTCATTGCAATTGCTTCTGAAAACTCTAAATATGTTTCATCCTGGCTGCCCATTCTGCTCTTGATGTAATTCAAGTCAGGGAGTGTATTGTTTAGTAAATCACGTGCTATTCGTAATCCATTTTCATGAATATCTTGCATCAATCTTCCAGCAGCTTCAGGGTCAGGGATATTTACCTGTTGTCCTGCCATTGCTGCGCCCATTGCACCCATTGGTTCTGCAATTTCATCAATCAAGGTTTTAATCTTGTTTGCTCTTAGGTTCAGTTCGTAATCGTCAAAAATGTGCATCTGTTTTTTGCTTTAGTTGTGAATTAGTTTTTTTTAATTTTATTTTCCGTCCATTTTATTTTTCCAAAAATTGATTGTGTATGCCGTCAGTGTTATTAGAAAGAAAAGGGAAGTAAGCCCCTTAAAATAAGTCTGAACCAATAAAGTGTGCAGAGACAGAAATATGCGCTTGCCGCAAATGTTGCAAGTGACAGAAGAAGTCCCCAAAGATTTTGGTTCAAGTTGATTTTAAAATTGTCTGCGGTCATGGCGTTTTAGTTTTGCTATTGTCTGTTGTCTCTTGCAGAAATGTTTGGGTTAGCATTGTCCCCAAGCATTGCAGCTAACGTTTTACAAATATGTCACTTTCACACTAACGCTTCAAAAAACCATTGCATATGCATGCAAAAATCAATTTTTACAAATGGATAATTGTCAGGTAAATATAAAATTTTTTAAAACAAATTATCATTTTAATGGTTTCACAAATCATCGAACGGGCTTTTTTTTATCACCCTTAACACTCTCAATAGTGTATATTTCAGCGCTCTTGCTGCTTTATGCCTCCGTACAAAACGAGAATGATAAAGCCTGAAGGATTTTATATTGTTCCAAATATAGTGAAATATTGTTAAAAACCAAAAATTTGTGGAAACTGCTGAAGCTTCTCCCGGATTTTATCTGAAATGCCAGACAATACTTTTTCCCTTCCTCCCTTTTTCGAGGCGCCCGGAAGCTTATGCACCTTTTATTGAAGTTCTGTAAAAAAAACTCTCCAACCTGCGGGAAGCTTTATATTGAAGGGTTATTTCACTGTTAAATGCCCTTACCCTGTGCGTGCAACCCATGCGAGGTTTTCGCGGTTGATAATTGTAATGTTTTTCCCCTGTAGCTGGATAATTCCGTCTCTTTCGAATTCTTTCAGGTATTTCACTGCGCTTTCGAGGGTAGTACCGGCAAAGTCGGCAATATCTTGCCGGCCGAGGCTCTCAAAAATGTTTTCGTAGGCGAATTCGTCCGACGAAAGGTAACACAGCGCCGAAGCCAGCTTTCCGCGCATTTGCTTGTACGAAAGGTTTTTGATAATCTCCACCAACTGGCTTTCGATCAAATTGTTGCGCGATGTAAGCTGAAAAGCAAATTGGGGGTTTAGGAGCATAACCTGTTTCAAGGCCTCCTTTTCGATCATGCACACCCTGCTTTCGCGCAGGGCAGTTGCCGAATAGAGGTAATTGTCGCTTCCGAACAGTGACGAAAATGCCAGGAAATCGCCTGTTTTGCCCAGGTTTACGTTGATCTGCTTTGCACCCCCGGTTTGTATTGATGCTTTCACCAGCCCTTCGATTATGTAAAGGATGTAAGGGGCAAAAGCTCCCTGCTTGAAAAGTGTTTCCCCTTTTTGATACAGCAACTGGGTCTTTTTTGAATTGAGCATATCGATCTGCTGTGGGGTAAGCTGCAGAAAACACTCCGAAAGGATTGTTGTTGGTAGGAAACTTGAGTTTTGGGGCTTTTCCATTAAGCGAAGTTTTAAGTAAACAAGTTGCAATAATGCAAAAATTTTCCTGCAAAATTACAACTCAGGGCTTGTAGTATTGCAACCCCCTGCGTTAGGGTAATCCGCCCGGGCAGAGGTAATTTTGTCATGTCAATTTCAGGGTATAAAAACCCTGTTTAAACTGATTTGAATTTCAACAAAAAATCAAACAATAATCACTTTAAAATTACAAACAATGGCAATGTTACAAACTGCTCTGCACGAAATTGAAACTGCAAACGATCTGAAACAAACTATCAGCGAACACGAAAACGTAATGGTATGCTGCGGCCGTATGGGGCCAATGTGTATTCCTGTTTACGATGCAATGGAGGAACTTGAGCCTGAAAAGCCCAACGTAAAGTTTTTCACCATGGCATTCGATAGCCCCGAAGCTTGGATCATCCGCAACGATGAGGCCTGCAAAGGATTTATGGGACTGCCTTTTATCATGTACTACAAAAACGGTAAAGTAGCCCACGCTACCAGCAGTATCCAGTCTATGGATAAAATTAAGGGTGTTCTGAAAGAAAAGTTTGGCGAGTAAACTCAACCAATAAAACCGGCATAGCCCTTTGAGCAAGCCTTAATTGAAAGAGAGGCGTCTCAAGGGGCATTTCAAAATAAGTTGCAAAAGCTATGGAAACGGAAATCTATGATGTAATAATACTTGGAGGCGGGCCAGCAGGCCTCGCGTCAGGTATATACACCTCGCGGGCAAAACTATCAACACTCATCCTCAACGAAGGGGCAGTAGGCGGACAGATGGTTCTGACCAACGAAGTGGCAAACTACCCGGGAGTGGAAAAAACAACCGGTTATCAGCTTGCCAACATCATGAAGAATCAGGCCCGTGAATTCGGGTGCAAAATAAAGTCGAATGTTAGAATAACCGGGTATTCACTCAATGGGCCAATAAAGCGCATTACCATGGCCGACGGGCAGGAGTTCCAGGCACTGAGTGTAATTATGGCGACGGGAGGAAGTCCACGACAGTTGCATGTGCCGGGCGAAGATACCTTCAGAGGGGCAGGAATTTCATTTTGTGCTACATGCGATGGCGAGTTTTTTACCGGAAAAGAAATAATGGTGGTAGGCGGCGGCAATTCTGCCCTTGAGGAAGCTGTTGCGTTAACCAAATACGCAACCAAAGTAACTATTATCCACCAGTTTGGCCATTTTCAGGCTTTTGAACATGCAATTGAAGAGGCTCAGGCCAACCCGAAAATTGAGTTTGTGCTCAACTCGGTGATTACCGAATTTATTGGCAAAGAAAACCTCACGGCCGTAACCGTGAAAAACCTCAATACTGCCAATATCTCGGTGTTGCCAACCCAGGGAGCATTTATTTTTATAGGGTACCTGCCAAACACTGAAAGCCTGAAAGGATTAGTTGCCCTCAATGAAAAAAACGAAATCATCACCTCGCCCGGGATGGAAACCAATATTCCGGGTGTATTTGCAGCGGGCGACTCCATAGCAAAGCGCTACAGGCAGATAACCACGGCCGTTTCCGACGGCACCATAGCAGCCCTTTCGGCCTCGGAATACCTTGCCAAAAACAAAAAGAAAATCCTTATGGAGTCTCAATTTGAACATTTACTGACATGAACCAGGTAATTTCATTAACCGATTAGCAGTCGAAACTCCGAAGCAACCAAACAATCAACCTCAAAGCGGCCTCAAATAAGGGCCGCTTTTTGTGCTTTTAGGGGTAAAGGAAGTGAAACTAAAAGTCAGTATTGCAGGATATTAACTTCAGAATAAGCCTCATGGGAATTGTTCTAAATCAAATTTTTAAAAGGAATTTGAAACAGGTATTATCCGGTTGCAGTGAATACGCTTCCACAAATGCTTAAAAAAAATGTAACTTTATACTCGATTTTCGAACCAATGATCGAATGATTAAATTTTACAAATCAGGCATATTTTAAAGAAGGGTCATTATGAACGGGCATGGTAAAGAAGTAATTCTATGGATTCGGCAAGGCTATCATGATTTTGGGCCGAAGCTTGTAATCCTTTTACTATTCCTGTTAATTGCCTCCTGCTCGCCGGTAATAAACCTGCCTGTTGCACAATGGCAAACCCGGCAGGTTGATCAGGCTGCCGAACCAATCTCCATGCAGGAAATGTCTTTTGATGAAAGGTCGGGGCTATCGTACCGGATAAGCAACGACGACCGGAATCTTTATGTGATGCTCAAAACCGATAATCCTGATACCAGGATGAAAATGCTAAGAGGCGGAATGGAGCTTCAGATTGACACCATGGGAGGACAAAATGCTCATTCGATAATACGGTTTCCGATGGAAGAGAATCGAATTACAATTTTCGACAACATACCCGGTATTCGGGAGCCTTCGACCCTAAGGAATTATAATTTGCAAAAATTAGAACAGTTGCAGGCGTTTTTTCAGGAAACTATGGCAACCCAAACCCGAAAATCGCTCACTGGCTTCAAAAATCACCGTAATGGGAGGATACCGGTTAACACCCCCGATGGCATAAGAGTGAACCTGGCAATAGATTCATTAGGTGCTCTTAATTACCTGGCTGTTATTCCCCTGAATACGATAGTTTCAGGAGGTGTTGAAGATGATTCGACCAGGAAACTCTCACTCACCTTACTTGTCAAAGGCATTAATATGCCCGGGCCCCCCATGCCTATGTTCACCGGCCCTTCTCATCAACCCGGCACAAACGACCTGCCAACCATTGAAGGCGCTCAGCGCGAACGACTTAATAGGGAAGCGATGCGTCCCCCTATACCTTTCAGAACCCATAAACTCGGGCAGCCCGTGAGTTTGCGTCTGAGATTTACTCTGTCAAAACCCGTTTAACATTCTGACAGTTTTCCTTTAATAAAATATTATTGTTAAATTTTATTAAGGTTTGCAATGCGGTTAAAAACTGTCATATATTTGCACAATTAACCATATTTTGTGCATTTGTGCAAAAACATTATTATGACAACAAAGGACCAAATACTTGTGGAGGCTCGGAAGGTTTTTGAAAAATATGGTTACAATAAAACCTCTTTGGCCGATATTGCTTACGCAGCCCAGAAAGGCAGGCGCACACTTTACACCTATTTCAATAACAAGGAGGAAATTTTTAAGGCAGTTATTGAAATTGAGATTGAAGGTCTCGTAGAAAAAATGCAGGAGTTTATCAACCGGCCACTCCTTGCCGATGAAAAGCTGAGGCAATATATGCACATGCGAATGAATGCAGTAAAACAGCTTACTATGTATTTTGATGCCATAAGACGCGACCTGGTTGATAATCTTGGGGTAATAGAGAGAATCCGGAAGAAATACGATGAAATGGAAATCACCCTGATTAAGCAAATGCTGGATCAGGGTGTAGAGCAGAATGTATTCGATATTGCCGATACCCACCTTGTTGCAAGTGCTGTAGTTTTGGCTGTAAAAGGCTTTGAACTTCCACTGATATTTGGTGAGAGTTCCTTTGACCATGACAGGCTCATAGACCCTCTCATCACTCTTTTTTATAAAGGCATTCACGTTAACATTTCGGATAATTCTTGATTTATGGGAAAATTTGTTGAAATCAAATTAAAGTTTCGCCATGCAATCCTGATTTTGGTTGGAATAATTACCCTTTTCCTTGGCTATTTTATTAAAGACATAGAGGTTAATCCGGATGTGATCGGCTACCACCCGGCAGGTGACAAAGCTGCTGCCCTCTTCATGGAGATAGGAAGGCAATACGGAGGAAACGATTTGTTGATTGTTGGAATTGAAGGCGATGATGTTTTTACTTACGAAATGCTTAACGTTGTCAGAATGGTAACTGACAGTGTAAGATCAGTGCCGGGAATTAGCAGTGTTACCAGCCTTACCAATGTACTGCATATTACAAGCAGTGAGTACGGTATTGAAATAGGGCGCCTTGTTGATGAATTCAACATCCCTTCTGATACTGCCGAGCTAACCCGCCTGCGTAATTACACCCTTTCGGAGCCTATGTACCGCAGTACCCTGGTTTCTGAAGATGCTACGGCCACCCTGGTCGTTGCGCGGCTTAAGGACGGTACTGAGCAGATGGTTATTGTAGATCAGGTAAAACATAAACTTTCAGGAATTGAATTCGACGGCACCTTTTATTTTGGCGGCATGCCTGTAATTCTCCGCGAATTGAGTTCAGTAATTATTGGCGATTTAATTTTTATAGGACCGGTTGCATTTTTATTAATCTGCATTGCATTGTTCTGGGGCTTCAGAAACATACGAGGCGTTGTGTTGCCAATGCTCACGGTGAGTATTGCAATAATATGGACCATGGGTTTAATGAGCCTGCTCGGATACGCACTTACATTATTAACCAACATTATTCCAGTAATACTCTTGGCCGTTGGGAGCGCTTATTCCATACATGTTGTAAACCGGATTTACAGGGAATTTCGCCTGGAACCCAAAGGGGCTATGAAAAGGGCGATGGCTTTTATTGTAGTTCCGGTAACCCTGGCTTCACTTACCACAGTTTTTGGTTTTGTTTCTTTTATAGCGGGATCTTACCTGACCATGATTGTTGAGTTTGGCATTTTCACATCATTGGGTATTATTTTTTCCCTTATTCTCGCCCTTACATTCGTTCCAGCCTTGCTCTCGCTGGCCGGAAATAAGATTGGCAAAGCACCAGGCCAACCGGAAAAGTCAGGGCAGGTTGAAAAATTAACCCGGGTGTTAGGTTACTGGGTACAACACCATCCCAAAAAAATTCTTGCTGTTTGGATGGTGCTGGTTGTAGCAGCAATATGGGGTATCACGAAAATTGAAAGAAGGGTTGACCTTGTTGATTACTTCAGGGAAGAAAACATAGTAAAAAAAAGCGAATACCTGCTTCGTGAGAAATTCACAGGAAGCATGCCCCTTTTTATAAAAATATCGGGCGATATACAAAGCCCTGAGGGTTTGAGGCTGATGCAAACAACCCAGGATTTCATGGCCCAATTCGATTATATACCACACAGCCAATCAGTTGCCGATTTGATTATACAAATGAACGATGCCATGGGCGAAGGAGAAACCATTCCTGATGAAAGGGAAAAAATAGAGCAACTCTGGTTTTTGCTCGACGGGCAGGAAATCATGGAACAGCTTGTAAATTTTGAACTTACCGAAGGCCTTGTGGTGGGTCATGTGGCTTCGACCGATCTGGAGGTGTTGCGCGAAATAGAAGTAAATTTTGCCGAATTTGCCGCCCGGAACTCCGGTGAAGACTTTCAGGTGGAGGTTACCGGAATACCTATTTTTTTTAAAAGACTCGACGATAGCATAATCAACAGTCAGATCTCGAGTCTTGTTATTGCATCCTTGTTAATCATAGTTGTGATTAGCATTATGATGCGTTCGTTGGTGAAGGGCTTATTGGGGATAATACCGATACTGGTTACCCTCATTGTACTTTTTGGTACCATGGGGCTCACAGGCGTTCCCCTCGATATTGCTACAGTTCTATGTGGCAGTATTACTATCGGTATAGGCATTGATTATGCGATTCATTTTATGACCCAATTCGGAATATCAAGCCGGCAGAAAAACACCATTGAGAGCAGCATTGCCGAAACCATCAATATTAGCGGCCGTGCCATACTCATCAATATGATTGCTGTAAGCCTGGGATTTGCCGTTCTGTTGTTTTCCAACCTTGTTCCTATGCAGAGGTTTGGGTTCCTTATCGCCCTTACCATGATCAGCACCTCAATGGCTACCCTAACTCTCCTGCCTTTGTTGCTCTCCTACTCGTCAGGGAAGTTCGGCAAGTTGTTTCAAATTGCAAAGAATAAACAAAAACCTTAAATATCTTTTACAATGAAAACCAGATTTGTGTTGTTCTTCCTTGTTTTGTCAGGGATTAAAATGGCTTCCGGCACTGCATCGGAACTTACGCCTTTAGAAATCCTCCGAAGGATGGACGAGGTATTGTTTCAACCCGGCGACCAGACAAGCAATGCCAGGATGGTAATGGTTGACCGCAATGGCAATGAGCGCGTTCGCGAAGCCACCATCTGGCAGAAAGGAGGCGAAAAGCGTCTTTTCCGTTTTACCAGCCCAGCTTCGGAAGCAGGCATCGCGTTTCTTTCGCTTCCCAACGACCTGATGTATCTTTACCTTCCTGCTTTCGGACGCGAGCGGCGCATTGCAGCCCATTTGAAAAATCAGAATTTTGCAGGTACAGATTTTACTTACGAAGACCTTGAGGTGAGGAGATATGCAGAAACATTCAGCGGCACAATTTTGCGTCAGGAAGGAAACCTTATCGTAATGGAACTCCGGCCATTGCCCGGAATCACATCCGACTATTCCCGCACCGTTGTAACCATTAACAGGACAAACTTCCTACCCGAAAAAACAGAAGCTTATGACCGTGGCGGCAATCTCGTAAAATCCGCTACACATACCTGGGCAAGGCAGGGAGCCTTTTGGTTTCCCCAGGAAATCCACATGAGGGACCTGCGCCGCGGTTCAAGCACCCGTATGTTAATGAGGGATGTAAGATTCAACACCAATCTGAGCGACCAGATTTTCACCGTACGCAATCTCACAAGTTTCTGATTTTAAAATGAATCAGCAAATACATTATAGAATAAATGATAAAACTCCGTTGCGATGAAAAATCTGATGTTTGTGATGATATGCCTGCTGACTACCATTTATGCAAAAGCAGAGGAACCGCCCCGGTTGCAAATCGGTGGAGAACTCTTTACCGACCAGCGGATGTTTATAAACCGGGAAAACGATTGGGCATGGAACGAAAATCGACTGAATCTGAGGCTGGAGAAAAGAACGGAAAGGATGCGTTTTTTTGCAAATACATGGCTGCGCCATTTGGGCGTTCCTGAGATTGCCGGAAGTCATGAGTTACAATCTAGAGACCGGGTTAACCCATGGAACCTGAATATCAGGGAAGCCTACTTTGAGGTAAGGGAATTTCTGTCGGACGATATTGATTTAAAAGTAGGGCGGCAAATTATAAGTTGGGGCACTGCCGATTATTTCAACCCCACCAATATGCTTAACCCTTCGGATCTGGAAGATGCTTTGGATTTTGGCCGGAAGAACGGCTCACTTGCGGTCAATCTTACATGGTTTATCAATCCGGATTGGTCGCTGCAGGGGGTATATATTCCGCAATTCAGTCCGGCCAATCTGCCCGTGGGGGCTTTTGCAGGAATTTTTCATTCGCAGATTGAATTACCTGAAGGAATGCAGTTAGGCCAATACAGGGATGTTTTGGACATGCCCCGCAACAATGTTTCGGAAGGAGCTACAATAGGATTAAGGCTCAAAGGTTTTGTACTGGGTGCTGATATTTCGCTAAGTTATATCTTCGGACGCGAACATTTACCTTTTGCTGATCATGTAATTCTTTCACCTTCAGGGGAGCCCGGAAAAGTTAACATCGATGGGAATTTGTTTTTTCCGCGCTATCACATGGCAGGGGCTGACTTTGCGGGAACAATCGGGAATGTTGGCGTTTGGGCCGAAGCGGCGATGTTTTTCCCCGAAAATGAAGTAATCCTGACTGCCGATTTCAGCCAATTGCATGGGTTTCCTCCCGGAACCCCGACATTGAGCCGTGACAGCTTATTAATGTCCAAAAAACCATATATGCGTTACATAGTAGGGGCCGATTACACCTTTGGAAATGGTATTTACCTGAATGTTCAATATCTGCATGGCTTCTTTCATGAGCGCGGACGTGGCAACCAGAACGACTACCTGTTATTCGCTGCTGAGCGGAATTTTTTTGGCGACAGACTCCTGGTGCGACCCATTGCAGGAGGGTTGGCTATTGCCAATTGGCAAAATCCTGAGGAAAACCATGCCGTGTTTTTTACTCCAGAAATTTTGTTCCGCGGAATCGACAATCTTGAACTGGGCCTGGGCGCCTATTTTTTCGGTGGAGAAGGCGATAATATTTTCACAAAATTTCGTGAGATGGACATGCTAACATTTTCAGCAAGGGTGAGTTTTTAAAAAAAACAGCGCCGGGAAATTCTGAAAAAATCCCGGCGCAGCCTTCTCACAAAAAAGGTATCAATTAACAATTATTTCGTCAATAAATATATAGGCCTCCGCTCCTGCTCCAAGATGCCATTTAGGAATCGTACCGAAGTTGGTTGCCTTCACCTTTACGTACCTTGCTTTCGTATTTACCCTGGCGGAAAGTTCTTTAAGGTGAACCACAAAATCATCAGTTTCAACATCATGATTTAAATGTGCCACTTGACTGAAGGTCTCGCCATCGCTGCTGGTATAGAAAAACACCTCGACAGGCATCCAAATCCAGGCGCGGATATCCTGTACAAAACCGGCAGAAATGTTTCTTATCGGCTTTACACTTCCCAAATCAACAATTGCCTCAAAATCGGTTCCCTGATAACCGTGCCATCCGCCAAGCCGCCAGTTTTTACTTCCCCTCAGCCCATCTATCAAAGCTTCGGCTCCACCGGCATGATAATCGGGATGCCACTCGGTAAGGACCTCAACTTTCCGGTCAATATCAATTTTTACAAACGATGCCCTTGCAGGATGACTGTACCCTAATCCTTCCTGGAAGGCAACAGCAGTAACTGTAACAGTTGAATCGAGCATTATCGAGCCGGTGTATTTAGCCGAATTCCGGTCGGGAATCGTGCCGTCGAGAGTGTAAAACACCTCAAGTCCGGGAGTTATGGTACCTATTTCTATCTGAATGCTATCCCTTATCCGGGCTTCTTCTGAAACGATAAATGGAACCGGAACAATCAAATAGTCGGAAATATGGGTAACGGGAACATGTTCGGGACTACTTCCCCAGTCTTTGTTGGGTCTGCGACCCATTTCGAAATGCAGGTGCCCTCCGTTCATAATAGCCTCGTGCGATATAAATGAGTATGGATGGTCCACCCCATTCAAAGTAGCCGATTGAATGTAATACCTGCGTGGCGAAACATTGTTGGCAGTAATTGTGAAGATATTGCCGTTTTCAAGTGTGATCTCCATTTTTTCAAACCAAGGAGTGCCAATTACGTATTCGGGTGCACCGGGTGCTACAGGATAAAATCCCATGGCGCTCATTATAAGCCATGCCGACATTTGCCCGCAATCTTCATTGCCGGGAAGGCCATCGGGCAGATGGGAGTATAACTCATCCATGATCTGCCTCACCCTTTTTTGCGTTTTCCAGGGCTGTCCCAGGAAATTGTATAAATAAGCTACATGGTGGCTTGGTTCGTTTCCGTGGGCATATTGGCCAATTAATCCTGAAATGTCTTTCATATCGCGGCCAGTGATGGGTGTATCGGTAACAAACATCTCATCAATTTTAGCTGCAAGGTTTTCTTTTCCACCATATAAGGTGTATAAGCCTGTAAGGTCGTGTGGAACATAAAAGGTGTATTGCCATGAATTGGCTTCAGTAAAATGCCAGTCAACACGGGTAGGCTCAAAAGGAGTAAGCCAGTTTCCGTTCAGCTTAGGTCTCATAAATCCAGTTTCAGGGTCAAATATGTTTTTATAGAATTGTGCCCTTTTAATAAACTCCCTGTAAATATCATCACGGCCCATGGCTTTTGCCATCTGAGCAATACACCAGTCGTTGTAAGCGTATTCAAGAGTTTTTGATATGGATTCGTGCTCACGGTCGCCGGGAATATAACCGTATTTCCTGTAATATTTCAACCCGAAATGGTCCTGGTTGGCGCTGTGTATCATGGCTTCGAGGGCCTTTTCGGCGTCAAATCCTCTGAGGCCTTTCAAATAAGCATCGGCTATTACCGAAATTGCATGGTTGCCAATCATTGTGTAGGTTTCATTGCCCGCTAGTTCCCAAATTGGAAGCAAGCCTCCAAGTTCGTACATATTGAGCATCACATTGATAAAATCTACCGATAATTCTGGTTCCAGGATAGTCATTAGAGGGTGCCATGTACGGTATGTATCCCAAAGCGAAAAAATAGTATAGTTGTAAAAACCCTCCGAAGCAACATGTATCTGTCTGTCCATACCCCTGTAGCGCCTGTCAACATCCATAAAAGTGTTTGGCTGCAGGTATGACCTGTAAAGCGCTGTGTAAAATACCCTCTTTTGCTCCTCGGTTCCACCGCTAACGCGGATTCGGCCAACCTTCTGGTTCCAGGTGTCGAATGCAGCCTGCCTTACTTCATCAAAGCCCCATCCCGGCAATTCATACCGGAGGTTTTTATAAGCCCCGTCAGGATCTATAGCCGAAAGCGAGACCTTTACTTCAACAATCGAATCAGTGGAAACATCAAATCCAACAAAGGCTTTGACATTCAAACCACTAGCCATCATCAAGCCTTCCAGCAAGGTATCGTTCAGTGCAATTCCTTTGCGGACAAAAGGTTTTGAAAACTCCATATGAAAATACCAAACCAAATCGTTTGCCCAATCTGAAGAGCGGCGCAATCCTCTTATCTCAGTATCGCTCACTATTTCAATCCAAGAATCTGTTACCCTGTCGCGATGTTGTAAATCAATCAACAAAAATGCATCCGATCCTGCGGGAAAAGTATATCTATGGTAACCAACACGGGTTGTGGCGGTCATTTCGGCAAGAATTCCCTTTTCGTGAAGATATACGCTGTAATATCCTGCCTCAGCATGTTCATTTTCTTTTTTGAAGGGTGTACGGTATTCTGTGTTCAAAAACCGGGGCTCTCCAATTCCGGGCATTACCAGAATATCGGCATAATCGCTTACCCCTGTTCCGCTTAGGGCAGTATGTGCAAAACCATACAGCAAAGAATCAGAATAATGATATCCCGAGGCTCCACTCCATCCATGAAGCCGGGTTTGCGGACTCAACTGAACCATTCCAAATGGCGTGGTTGCCCCAGGATAAACATGCCCATGAAAATCTGTTCCTATAAATGGGTCTACATAAGCAGCAGGTTCGAGCAATTCTGCAGGCCGCCTGCATCCAGAAACAATAAGCAGTAGAATAACAAAACCAGATATCAACAGGAATACCGGTTTTTGGAGTAGGTTTTTTTGTTTAATCTTCATTTTAATAGTTTTTGGGTTTTATTGATGATTCACGTATTATAATTTCCACAGGCAATTTAACCGAAAACACCGTTTCAGCATTGGTGTTTCCTTCAATTTGTCTCAAAAGCAAATCAAATGCAGTTTCGCTTATTTTCTCAATGGGCTGGGCAATAACTGAGACGGAGGGATTAGTCAGGCGAAAATAACTGACATCATCAAAGCCAATCAGAGCGACCTGTTTCGGAATTTCTACAGAAAGCTTGTTGAGATTGATCATGCACTCCGCCGTTAAATTGTTGTTTAAGGTAAAAAAAGCTTCAGGTAGCTTGCCAGCCTGATATAGATTTTGAATTTTCTCCTTAATAGTAGCTTCAATATTATTGAAAGGAACAAGAATCATCCAATCATTGGGTATGGAAATACCTTCTTCTGTCAATGCTTCCAGAAAGCCTTTACACCTATCACGGATTGTTGAAATATGCCCGGGTGTGATGGCAACAAGGGCAATTTTACGAAAACCCTGCTGAAGCAAGTGCCTGGCAGCCAGCCTGGCACCCCCGAAATTGTCAACTGAAACGCTTGCCGAACTGAGGTTATCGAATGAACGGTCAATCAAAACATGAGGTATGTTTTCCTCCAGAAGCTTTTCAAAACATTCAACATTGTCTTGTGAAGAAGAAATAATCAGTCCGTCAAGTTTACGGTCGCGCAACAGCCGGATTTGTTCTTGCTCCTTCTCAATCTTTTCCTCGGTGCTGCAAACTACCACAGTGTATCCGTGGCTCCAGGCAAGATCCTCAAGGTTTCGGGCTATACGCGAATAAAACCGGTTCGAAATATCAGAAACTATAAGTCCAATAGTGTTGGTTTTGCCGGTGCGGAATCCCCTTGCAAGCATATTGGGCTTGTAATTAAGCTCCCGAATCCTTTGCCTGACTCTTTTTTGTGTTT
>DATIKK010000113.1:0-1751 GCA_035477635.1 Bacteroidales bacterium
GCCACTTGGCGAATCAACTGGTGCTGCGGTTATTTTTGGAACTACAGGCGGTGTAATCGAGGCTGCTGTGCGTACCGCTTACGAGCAACACACCAAGAAAACACTCGAGAAAGTTGATTTTGAGCAGTTGAGGGGTTTTGAAGGAATTCGGGGGGCCAAAGTCAATTTCGGCGGAGTCGAAATAAATATTGGAATTGCTCACGGCCTTGGCAATGCCCGCAAGCTACTCGATGATGTGCGCGCCGGCAAAAGCCAGTTTCATGCAATCGAAATTATGGCTTGTCCGGGAGGATGCATCGGAGGCGGCGGACAACCCCTGCACCACGGCAACTCGGCCATCATCACTGCACGTCAAAAGGCCATTTATGCCGAGGACAGGAATAAAACCCTTCGAAAAAGCCATGAGAACCCTTACATCATCAAATTGTATGAAGAGTTCTTAGGCAAACCTATGAGCGAAAAAGCACATCATTTGCTACACACTCATTATTTCGACAAAAAAACGAAGCTCATTGATTTAGATTAGCGCCGGGGATATCCCTGTTCATTTTGTAACCAAAAAATTTATAAGATAATGACGTCAGTTAAAATTAAACTCAAAGAAAAGGACGTACAGAAGATTGATGAGATATGCAAAATGTTCGGAAAAAATTCCGGCGAGTTGATCAATGTTCTGCACAAGACCCAGGAGCACTTCGGCTATTTGCCTGCCGAAGTTCAGGAAGAAGTGGCAAAAGGGTTGGGTATATCCGTTGCCAAGGTGTATGGCGTAGTAACCTTTTACTCATTTTTCACCATGATACCCAAAGGTCGCTTCCCCATAAGCATTTGCACCGGAACGGCGTGCTATGTGCGCGGAGCCGAAAAACTCCTCGACGAACTCAAGCGCATCCTGAAGGTGCCGGTGGGTGAAACCACTCCCGATGGTAAATTTTCAATAACCTGCCTTCGTTGCGTGGGTGCCTGTGGTCTGGCTCCGCTTATCATGGTGGGCGAAAAAACGTATGGCCGGGTAACCATCGACGGGGTTAAGGATATTCTAAAGGAGTACGAGAACCTTTAGTAGTGTAATTGTTTGTTTGTAAATATTCTGACCGGGGGAGGCGGCCTATAAAAGGGCTGCCTCCTTGTTTTTGATTTGCAGATAGCCAGATATCCCAAGGCCTTGCCCTGCCTAAATTCGCTTGGCGCGGTAGCCTTCTTTAAGCAAAACTTCAACGGCTCTGTCGCGCATATCTCCCTGCAATACGATTTCACCATCCTTTACGGCGCCCCCCACGGCACACTTGTTTTTCAGAACCCTGGCAAGGTCTTCCAGGTCGGCATCGGTTCCAACAAAACCCATTACCACCGTGGCTGTTTTGCCGGCGCGACCTTTTTTGCTTATCTGAACTTTGAGGTTTTGTTTATCGGGGGCAGGGGTTTGCCGGATTTCTTCATGAATCTCGAAGTTCAGATCGCGATTGGTTGAATAGACGATGTTGTTTCGGGTGATTTTGGTTTTTTTGTTCATAATGGTGCGTCCAAATGAATTACTTCCTGTAAAGGTACATTTAAGATGTGTGTTATTAAATCATTTTGGTTATGTTCTTAAACGAATATGAATTAGGGTACAAAATGCCAATAATTCAGAGAAGTCTTTAAGGATCGGCAATTCACCAAAATCCAGAAAAAATATTTTATTAACGCAAAGTGCGCAAAGGTTAAAAAAACGCAAAGCACGCAATCGGAAAGTAGGGACAGGTCGCGAC
>DATIKK010000114.1:0-3808 GCA_035477635.1 Bacteroidales bacterium
GCACCTTGTCGTCGAGCTGCCAGGAATGGACTTTTACCGTTCCCCTAATAATATCTTCCAGTGCAATTTCTTCGTTTTCGGGAGTTTTGAAACGGATAACATAGCTGGCGCCCGATTGCAGCCGCTGCGCAACTTCTGCTGCTGGCAAAGTCAGCGAATTTTTCATACTCAGCCTCGAACGGCTGTCGTATTGTGGATTTCCCGATTTTTCGACCTCAATCCGCTTACGCATTTCTTCAAGTTCTTCGGGCGTATCGAATGCGTAGTATGCATTGCCTGTTTCGAGCAGTTGCATGGCGTACTGGCGATACGAATCCTTTCTTTCACTCTGGCGGTACGGTCCAAATTTCCCAAGGGTGTCAGGGCCTTCATCCCATTGCAGACCGCACCATCTGAGCGAGTCCATGATGTATTGCTCTGCTCCGGGCACATATCGGTTCTGGTCGGTGTCCTCTATTCTCAACAGGAAATCGCCACCGTGCTTTTTGGCAAAAAGGTAGTTGTATAATGCCGTTCTCACTCCTCCCATGTGCAGGGGTCCTGTTGGACTGGGAGCAAATCGTACTCTGGGTTTGAACATAAATGTGATTGGGTTCTGATAGTTTAAAAATGACCGGTTCAACTGTTGGTATTTACCAGTGGATAATTACCTGTTTTCCGGTCTGTGCAATTATTTCTTTGACTTGTGATTCGCAACAAAGTTTTCCCACTCTTCCAGCACTGCGCCCTTGATAACTCTGGGAAATTTGTTTTGTGCGCCTTCCTTGCCTTTCATGCGCATCCAGTCGTAAAAAACTGCAGTGGGCAATACTTCAAGAATTACATCTTTAATGGCAGCAATGCGTTCCACGCGATAATCATCGTTAAGGATCTTCAGGTTTTCATCAATGGTGGTTCTCAAAAGGGCAGGATTTATTTTGCTGTCGGTGCCAACAAACCATTTATGTGCAAACATACTCTCGTGTTTCACACCAGCAACGGTAAATTCCCTTACCTCGATATTAAGTTTATCCTCGGCCATTTTTACTGCCATGGTCATATTTTCGACCGAAAGATGCTCCCCGCACAAGCTCAGAAAATGTTTGGTGCGGCCCGTAATAACTAGCTCGCACAACTCCTTGCTGGTAAATTTTATCGTGTCGCCAATCAGATAGCGGTATGCACCGGCGCATGTAGTAAGCAGTATCGCGTATTCTTTTCCTTCCTCAATTTGACCTATGGTAATGGTTTTTGCGCCGGGTTTAAGGTTCCATTCCTCATCAAAGTTTTCTGAGGTAAAAGGAACAAACTCATAAAACAGGCCGTTGTTTAGAACCAGTTGCATACTGTTCGTGCCCGGACGGGTTTGGTAGGCTATAAATCCCTCGGAGGCCAGGTAGGTTTCAATATACTGCATGGGCTTTCCCAACAGTTTTTCAAAACCTTTGATATAAGGGGTAAATGCTACTCCGCCATGAACAAAAATTCTGAGGTTTGGCCAAATTTCATGAATATTTTTCAGGTTGTAATGGCTTATGATTTTTTCGAGCAAAATCTGCCACCAGGCTGGCACTCCCACGATTACACCAATATCCCAGTTCTTTGCTTTTCTGGTTATCTCGTCGAGCTTGGTGGGCCAATCGCGCTCCCGCGAAATGCGTTTGCCAGGTTTGTAAAAATGTTCAAACCAGAAAGGAATGTTACTCGCGGTGATTCCTGAGAGGTCGCCTTCAAAGTAAGTGCCGTTGTACTGCAAATGGGTGCTTCCTCCGAGCATCAGGATCCCTTTTTCGAAAAACGATTGGGGTAAGTCGTACCTTGCCAATGAGAAAATCTGTCTTATGCTGGTCCTTTTAATGGCTCTGAGCATGTCCTGTGTTACAGGTATATACTTGCTCGAAGCCTCTGATGTGCCGCTGCTCAGTGCAAAGTATTTTACTTTGCCGGGCCAGGCGACAAACGACTCGCCGTTGAGCGACCTGAACCACCAGTCGCGAAACATTTTATTATAGTCGCAAAGGGGTACCTTCTGCTGAAACTCGTGCACCACATTGTTCTTTTTCACCATTCCGGCAAATCCGTATTGTTCGCCAAATGCCGTATTGCTTGCTTTGGTAAGCAGTTTCTTGAGTTCCCTGCGTTGCACTATTTCGGGGTCTTTTATCTTGAAAAAGGCCTGCATATTTCCGCGAAACCTTATTGCCTGTTTCAATACTGGTCCTAAAATGGGCATAGTGGTATTTTTTTTAAATGTTTAATCAGCAGCTTCGATACATAACCCTTTTACTTTTCTGCATTCTCTATCCAAAGCTTTACCTCTTCGGGCTTTGGCGCTGGTGCATCCATTTTTAGCTTTTTGCGCAATCCGCAAATCTGGTTGAAAACCTTGTTGGGGTTGGCATTCTTCAGTGCGGTTGGTTCGGCAAATCCAGCCTGTTGCAAAACCGGAATCCACACCAGGGGGACCCCGATTTTTTCAAAACCATCGGTATTGTTGGTAACGGCCGATACCTTTTCAGGCCTCATCTGCGGGAAAAACAGCACATCCTGAATGGAATTGCTGTTGGTCATGACCATAGCAAGCCTGTCAATGCCTACTCCAAGGCCAGCGGTGGGCGGCATGCCTGTTTCGATGGCTCGCAAAAAGTCTTCGTCGAGCATCATTGCCTCCGGATCGCCCCGGCGGCCAAGCTCAAGTTGCTCTTCAAACCTTTCGCGCTGGTCGATGGGATCGTTCAGCTCCGAAAAGCTGTTGCATATCTCCTTGCCGTTGCAGATAGCCTCAAACCGTTCTACCAGTCCCGGCTTGCTCCGGTGCTTTTTGGCAAGGGGCGACATCTCCACCGGATAATCTGTTATAAAAGTAGGTTGAATAAGGTTGGGTTCGCAAAATTCCCCGAAAATCTCGTCAATCAATTTTCCGCGACCCATGGTGCTGTCGGTTTCAATGCCCTGCTGTGTGGCAAAGGCACGTAGCGCCTCCTCGTCCATTTCCGAAACATCGGTACCGGTAAAATGTGCAATTGCCCCATACATGCTAAACCGCTGCCAGGGCCTTTTGAAGTCAATTACATGGTTCCCAACCTCCACTTTCGTGGTGCCGTTTACATCCAGAGAAATCTGTTCAACCATTTCCTCTACCATGTTCATCATCCATTCGTAGTCCTGGTAGGCAACATACAACTCCATCTGGGTAAACTCAGGGTTGTGAAACCTGCTCATTCCTTCGTTGCGGAAGTCCTTGGCAAACTCGAATACTCCGTCGAATCCACCCACTATCAGCCGTTTCAAATAAAGCTCGTTGGCAATTCGCAGGTAAAGGGTGGTATCGAGGGTGTTGTGGTAAGTTTTGAACGGACGGGCCGCTGCCCCACCATAAATCGGCTGCAATACAGGGGTTTCCACCTCAAGGTAGCCCTTGTTGTTCAAAAAATCGCGCATGCTTTGAATCAGTTTTGCCCTTTTGCGGAAAGTATCCTTGATCTGAGGATTCACAATCAGGTCAATGTAGCGCTGGCGGTAACGCTGCTCAGGGTCTGTAAATGCGTTGTACAGCTCCCCGTCTTTCTCCTTCACTACCGGCAATGGCCGCAACGATTTGCACAGGATTTTATACTCCTTTACATGTACGGTAATTTCGCCCATGCGGGTTACAAACACAAAACCCTTAACCCCGATAATATCGCCAATATCGAGCAGCCGTTTGAAAACCACATTGTATGAAGTTTTGTCATCGCCCGGACAAATTTCGTCGCGGTTGAAGTACAACTGGATACGGCCGTGATCGTCCTGCAACTCCACAAAAGAAGCATTGCCCATAATCCTGCGG
>DATIKK010000115.1:0-14448 GCA_035477635.1 Bacteroidales bacterium
TGCCAAAGCTTCTTATACCAAGCAAATCAATTTGCTCCTTTACTTTTGCGTGAGGTATGGGAGTATTTTTCATTCGAAAATAATTTTTAAAATTAAGGCCGGATGAACCCCGAAGGGCTCGCTGAAAGCAAACCCGCATGATGGATTTTCATCCGTGTTTTTGTTTTGCGAATCATGCTCGTTTCATCCGTCTTTGTGGTTTGCAAATAATGCTCGTTTTATGAATATATGTTTGTGTTCGGTATTAAAAGGAATAAAAAAACAGTTTTTGAGTTAAAGCCCTGCTATTCAGCATCATTCAATTAACACCAAGCCGGGCGTAAACTTAATTCTTATGCTATTTGTATTTTTCTAATTGAACTTTCAATTTTACATTGATTTGTAATTATCCGGTGAACACCCGACCTGAATCTTAGAAAATTAATTTCAGTTTTTCATAATTTCAGGGTATATGTGTTAGTTTTTATAACTTGTCAAAAACGACCGCAAAGTAAGAAATTCCTGAATATTAAAAAAGTCCGGAAATAAAATTTTCATTTTTTTATTTAGGTCTATACAAAAGTGCCTTGACGGCAATGTTTAATGATAAAATTTTTGTATTTTGGAGGCATTATTTTACCCTAAATTTTGAACCAAAATGACAACGATCCGGGTTCTAACTGTAATTCTTTTTTCTTTTAGTTTCCTTTATTCGGTTGCACAGGCACCGGTGGGGTATATGGTACCGCCTAAGGCCATTGTCGAACTGGTTGATGCACCTGCAACACCGGCAATCAGTATTGGTCCGGGCAACCGAACCATACGTCTGGCTCAGAGCCCTGAACTGCCCCGTCTTGAAGACCTTGCAGCTTATGAGTACCGGCTGGCAGGCATACGGTTCGACCCTGTTACCAACGGGCCAAGCCGTGTAAGCTATGCCACTGGAATTACCTTTACCGACGTCAACGGGCAAAATTCCCGTGAGGTTGCTGGGCTTCCTGATAATCCAAAAATCCGCAACATGGCCTGGTCGCCCGACGGAAGCAAAGTTGCATTTACCCATACTGCTGAAACAGGCATCGAACTGTGGGTAGCTGATGTAGCCACAGCCACTGCCAGGCAGCTAACAGGACCCATAATCAACGATGTAATGGGCAACGCTTTCGAGTGGCTGTCTGATAACTACACCCTCGTATATTCGGCTGTGCCCGTCAACAGAGGTGAAGCACCAATACCTCCTCGTGTAGCCAGCGCTCCGGTAATTCAGGAGAACATCGGCCGCAGGGCTGCGGTAAGAACCTTTCAGGATATGCTTCAAAACAAATACGATGAGGCTATTTTTGATTTCTATGCCACTTCAAAACTTTATAAAACCAATCTGTCAGGAAACAAAACTCCTCTCGTTGAGGCATCCGTTATCGCCAATTACAGCATATCGCCCGACGGAAATTTTCTTATGGTAAATCGCGTAAAAAGGCCCTATTCTTATTTTGTTCCTTATACGAGGTTTCCGCAGGTTTTTGAGATATACGATATGAAAGGAAACCTGATTCGTACTCTTGCCGAAATACCTCTGGTCGATGCGCTACCACAGGGTTTTGGGGCTGTACGGACAGGCCCCAGGGGGTTTACCTGGCGCGCTGATGCCCCGGCCAGCCTTTATTGGGTTGAGGCCCTCGACGAAGGCAATCCAGCTCAGGAAGTACCATTTCGCGAACAACTTTTTTACCTGAGCGCCCCGTTCACAGGCGAACCGTTACCTATGGTAAAGCTCTCGCTTCGATTTGCAGGAATAACCTGGGGTCGTAACGATCTTGCCCTGATTAATGAATTTTGGCAGCGTACACGTATAGGCCGCACACATGCTTTCCATCCAACCGATGCAAGCCAACCAATGCGGCTAATTTTTGAAAGGAACATGGAAGACGAGTATAACAACCCAGGCTCATTCCTGACAGTAACCAATACCTTCGGAAGGAGCGTACTTCAATTTGACCGTCGCGGAAGGAAGTTGTTTCTATTCGGGCCTGGCGCTTCTCCTGAAGGAAACCGTCCGTTTTTTGACGAATTCGACATTGAAACAGGAACAATCACACGTTTGTGGAGAAGTGTCTCACCCTTTTTTGAGAGCCCTGTGAGCCTGATAGATCCGGAGCGCCAGATTATAATTACCCGCAGGGAATCGGTCGATCAGCACCCCAACTTTTTTATCCGTGATGTGAGGCGCAACAGACTAACGCAAATTACAAACTTTCCCGATCCATTCCCTCAGATGCGCGCAATAAGGCGCGAAATGATCCATTACTCCCGAAACGACGGTATTCCCCTTACCGGAACGCTTTTCCTGCCCGAAGGTTTCCGCCCAGGCATTGATCCTCCGCTTCCAACAATACTTTGGGCCTATCCCGAAGAATTCAAAAGCGCCGACGCTGCCGGCCAGGTTACAGGTTCGCCCTACACTTATACGCGCCTGGGAGCAACTTCGCCTGTTATGCTCGTTACTCAGGGCTATGCCGTGCTTGACAATGCCAGTTTTCCGGTAGTTGGCGAAGGTGATAAGGAACCAAACGACACTTTCGTGCAGCAATTGGTGGCCAACGCAGAGGCAGCCATAAAAAGACTTGCCGAAATGGGTGTAACCGACCCGAATCGTGTGGGGGTTTCAGGGCACTCCTACGGAGCATTCATGACAGCAAATCTTCTTGCTCATAGTAAAATTTTTGCCGCCGGCGTAGCCCGCAGTGGTGCATACAACCGCACCCTCACACCTTTCGGGTTTCAAAGTGAGGAACGCACCTACTGGCAGGCTCCTGAAGTGTACGATATAATGTCGCCTTTCATGTTTGCCGACAGCATAACAACCCCGTTACTGCTGATTCACGGCGCCGACGACAACAATGCCGGTACCTTTCCGATGCAGAGCGAACGGTTTTACGATGCATTGAGGGGGCATGGTGCCACCGTAAGATTAGTAATGTTACCTCACGAAAGTCATGGTTACCGTGCCCGGGAATCAATACTGCACATGCATTGGGAATGGTTGCAGTGGTTCGACCGGTTTGTTAAAAACAGATGATAACCTTCATTAAAGGGCGACTTCACGGTTTTGCATGACCGGATTACCGGGCATTAATTTGCCTTGATGATTCTTATTTGTTTTCATATCCAATAGTTCGACGAGAGTCCAACCTGAATCCTCGCCGGTTATCCTTAATGTAAGAGGCAATTCTTCTATCTTTGCCTGGCAAAAAATAGATGATTTAAACCTATGCAAATATGGATGCAGGTGTCATTACGGTAGGGCTTTATGTCCTGATGATCATTGCGGTAGGGCTGTTTGGCCTGCGAAAAACAAAATCGTTCAACGATTTTTTTCTGGGAGGTGGGAATGTTGGCTCCTTGATGAGTGCATTCTCATACGGAACAGCCTACTTTTCGGCAGTCTTGTTTATAGGTTTTGCAGGGCAGATTGGATGGAATTTTGGCTTCTCGGGGCTATGGATAGCGGTTTTCAATGCCTTTTTAGGAGTTTTAGGCGTTTGGGCTATAGTTGGCTGGAAAATAAAGAAAATGTCATCGGGGCTTGGAGTAAGCACCATGAGCGAATTTCTTGAAAAACGATACCAAAGCTCCTTTTTCAAGCTATTATCGGCAATCGTGATTTTCGTTTTTATGATTCCGTATTCGGCAGCCGTTTTCATGGGCTTATCCTATCTGTTTACAATCAATTTTAATATCGATTATCATTATGCCCTTATCTTCATGGGGATGCTCACTGCGATTTACCTGGTGTTGGGCGGTTATAAATCCATGGCTGTAATCGATATGATTTTCGGAATGATTATGGTAGTGGGTGTGATCATTCTGCTTACAAGCACCCTTCAGGAAGGCGGAGGATTTTCAGGAATTAATAGCTCACTTGAATCCATTGACCCCGGATTAACCCAAACCATTGGCCCGCCGGGCTTTTGGCCCCTCTTTTACCTGATCTTTCTGACCAGCATAGCTCCGTTTGCAATGCCGCAACTTATGCAGAAATTTTATGCTATTCGCGACCGCCAGGCTATAAAAAGGGGAATGTTTGCCTCCACACTTTTTGCTGCCCTTATCGGAGGGGTGGCCTATTTTGTGGGGAGTACAACCCGTATTTTTCTGACACCCGAAATCACACCTGCTGCATTTATTGACGGACTGCCGGTAGCCGACCGCCTTATGCCCGAACTCCTCACCAACGTTATACCAGAAGGCCTTTCTGTGGCCATCCTTTTGTTAATCCTATCTGCATCAATGTCAACCTTAGCTGCGCTTGTACTCATTTCGAGTTCTTCGGTTTCGAAAGATTTTGTAGCCGGTTTTGTAAAGAAGGATATATCCGACAAAGCCCTTACCCGGCTTATGCGGATTATGAGCGGCTTCTTTGTTTTGCTGTCGGTAATTCTGGCATACTTTAACATAGATAGCATCGTTGCCATACTCGGGATTTCATGGGGCGCCATAGGCTCGTTTTTTCTTGGCCCCTTTATCTGGGGGCTGTTTTCCAAAAAGGTTAACCGTTTTGGCGCTTTGTCTGCCGGAATAATCGGCCTGGTAACCTGCCTCACCCTTTATTTTTCCGGTTTCTCGTCACCAAAGGCGGGAACAATCGGAATGTTAGTCTCGCTTGCCGTGAACCCGTTGTTGAGCTTTCTTTCCGAAAGGGCGAGACCGTTAAAAACGTGATAATCAGTTGAATATTGGCTTATAATGGGTTTTCTAAAATATTTTGCATTTAATTTTTTGTAAGGGTTACGAATCATGCTCGTTTCATTATAAATATTCGCACCATGTACCTACGCACGTTTATCTTAGTGTTTTTGGCAATAATTTTTAATACTACCGCTTTTGCTAAAGGCCAGCAACAAACCCAGGAGCCGGCCTGGGGCATTCGATTCACAGGTTTTGTCAGAAGCGATTACTGGTTCGATAGCCGAAAAATATTGTCAATCAGAGAGGATATATTTTTACTTATTCCGGCGCCAATCCAGCCCGACATTACTGGTTACGATTTGAATGCCACTCCATCCTTTAATTACAGTGCAATCTTTTCGCGCCTTACCGGCATAATTACCGGCCCGGAGGCTTTTGGAGCCAAAACTTCGGGGGTGCTCGATGCCGATTTTTCCGGGGTTAGTAATGCCGACGTAAACGGATTCAGGCTTCGCCATGCTTTTGCAAGGCTTCGATGGGAAAAGACCGAATTGCTGTTTGGACAATTTTGGCATCCAATGTTCGTACCTGAAGTGTTTCCGCACGTCATAGCTTTAAATACCGGCGCTCCCTTCCAGCCTTTTATAAGAAGCCCGCAGATAGCTGTGTCACGTTTTTGGGACAATTACAGCCTGCAATTGGCTCTGATATCGCAACGCGACCACGCCAGTGACGGCCCACTGGGAGTCCGTTCTGATTATATGCGAAACAGTTTGATACCCAATATTCACCTGCAATTTCAGCACAGGTCAGAAAATACCGTTTTGGGAGTTGCCGCAGATTTTAAAAGGCTTAGGCCCAGGCTGGTTACCGAAGCCCAGTTTGAGACTAATGAAATCCTCGACAACTGGTCATTCATGGCTTTCGGAAGGCATAAAATAAACAATCTTACCATTAGAGGCAAGGCCATTTACGGACAAAACCTGTTCGAACACATGATGCTTGGTGGTTATGCCGTGAGGACTTCCGATCCGGTTACCCGCCGCGAAACCTACACACCCACAAATCACCTGTTTGTTTGGGGTAATTTAACACATGGACGCAATTTTCAGGTCAGTTTGTTTGCAGGATTTGCCAAAAATTTTGGAACTACCCACGAAAACCTTGGGATTTTTTACGGAAGAGGCAGCAATATTGATTACATGTACCGCATAGCTCCGTCAATTAGCTTTACTTCAAACCGCGTGCAGGTTGCCACAGAGTTGGAATACACCTCGGCTGCCTACGGCCAGCCCGACAGCCACGGACGTATAAACGATTCTCAGGAGGTGGCAAACCTCAGGTTGCAACTTTCTCTTTTTTATAATTTTTAGATGGGATGGTAAAACAGTCCAAGAAAAGATTGGGCTTTCTGACTGGGAGTTCGGTATTTTTTGGTTAAAAATCCCTCTCAATTTTAATTCGCGCATCTACGGCTATGACCTTTTCGCCTTTTCCAAGCAAAGGGTTGAGGTCCAATTCCGAAATCTCTGGCGCTGCCTCGACCAGAGCCGAAAGTCGTTGAACAATGTTTGCAAATTTTTCTTCGCTTATCCCTTCTTTCCCCCGAACGCCCTTTATAATTGGGAAGGATCTCAGACTTCTTATCATTGTCAGGGCTTCGGAGTTCGAAACAGGTGACAAGACAGTGGCTATATCTTTGAAAACCTCTATGAAAATGCCACCCATACCGCAAAGAACCAGGTGGCCGAACTTACCTTCGCGCTTGGCGCCTGCAAATAGCTCTGTTCCTGAAAGCATTGGCTGAATAAGGATTGCAGTTGCCCCCGGAAGTTTCATCATTCGCGAAAATTCCTTTTCAACGCTTTTGGCATCATTTATATGGAGCGCTACCCCGCCTATATCGCTTTTGTGAACAGGCCCTACTACTTTCATTACTACAGGATATCCCAATTTATCTGCTACCCTGATTGCTTCGGCCGTCGTATTAGCTACTGCTTCGGCAACTCGGGGAATTCCTGCAGCATCAAGTAATCCCTGCACCTTTTCAGGACTAAGGTAACCCTCGGTGGCCTCGTCGATAACCCGGCGTATGAAGGCGGTATTAACCTGTGGCAGTTCTATTTTTTCGGCCGGTGGGAAGGGGGTGTGATAAACTTTGCAGAGTGCCTGGCCAAGGGAAACCTCGTCGGGAAAATTGATATGTCCCTTGCCGATAAAGGCCTCAACCTCATTGCGTGCAGTAACAATGCTTGGTAACACAGGATAAATTGGCTTGCGGCAGGTCATCATTTTTTCATGCAGCACATCATAAACCGGAAAAACCGGAAGGAGACCCGGAGTACCAAAGATTACTACCATGCCATCTATTTCATCAAACTTCTTTTCAACATAATCAATTATCAGACCTAATTGATCTGCTGTTCCTGTGGCAAGAAAATCGATTGGATTGCCCACAGATGATCCCGGGAACAGCTTCGAAAGCAACTCCCGGCTTGCCGGATTGTCGATATGGGGTACTTCGAGCCCTCCGTTCGTAAGAGCATCGGTGAGCATAACCGCCGGTCCTCCGGCATGAGTGATAATTGCCAGGCTCTTTCCCTGAAGTTTTAAATGCATTAATACTGAAGCCACACTAATGAGTTCCTCACGGCTGTAGCAACGCACGATACCGGCTTTTCTGAAAAGCGCATCTACTGCCGTATCAGGACTTGCAAGCGCCCCAGTGTGCGAAGATGCAGCCCGGCTGCCTGCCTCCGAACTGCCTGCCTTGATGGCTGCAATCCTGCAACCCTTTTTGATGAGTGACTGAGCATGCTTTAGAAGCAGTTCAGGCTTGCTAATATGCTCAAGGTACAGCAACTTGACACTGGAACTTGATTCAGGGTCATAGGTTTCATCAAGGTATTTTAGAATTTCTTCGACTCCCATCTGGGCACTGTTGCCCACAGAAAATACATTGGAAAATGTGAGCCCTTTTGGAATACCTCCTTCCATAATAAAGCAGGCAGTTGCCCCTGAGCCGGAAATAAAATCGAAGCCTTTCGGGTCGAGCTTGGGAATGGGATATGTGAAGATGCTGTGATGATTCTGTGTAAGAATGCCAACGCAATTGGGACCTATCAAAGCGCCATTAACCTTGTTGACAGTATCAACAAGCTGCTTCTCAAGCCTTGCTCCTTCATCGCTCTCCTCGCTGAAACCTGCAGAAAGCACAATAAAAGCCCTGGTATTCTTGACAGAGGTCAGGAGTTCGATTGTTTCTGGCACAAATCGGGCAGCGATGGCAATTACTGCCAGATCAACCTGGGGTAAATCGGCAGGGTTCTGAAAACTCCTTATGCCTTGCACTTCAATTTCCTTTGGGTTGGTAACATACAGACTACCCTTGTACCCTCCGTCGATTATGTTTTTCAGGATTTTGCCTCCGGGCTTGGTGGTATCGTTCGAGCCACCTACCACTACAATTGATTTTGGGTCAATAAGCTGGTTGTTGATCATTACTTTTTATTGCAAGTATAACTATCATTTTATTTAACCTGAACATTTTGATCCGAAAAAAATTCTGAATCTTAATAAAATTTTGATTGCTATTGCTGAAGCGGACGAATTGCAATATACATATTGCTTTGCTAAATATAATTTGACTAAATCCTTGAGCAAGTTTAAAATAAGTTACTTACTTAGGTAAATTCCTCGGTTTTTATGGTAATTGTACCGCAGAAAATGGTTAAAAAGTTTCATTTATTTGCTCTTAAACAATATTTGGCTACTTTTGGAATTGATGCCTCCAAACTCATTTTGAAATATATGTGTTCTCGTAATCGGTCAAAACAATATTGAATTAGCCTAAAATAAAGATTTATTTAGTGAAATGGATAATAATTCAACAAATCGGGTTAACGATTCGGATGTCGCACCAGAAAATCAGCTTGATAATAAACCTCAGGAACTTTTGAGTGAATCGGAGTCGAAAACTGATTTACAGGAAGCCCCTCGCAAATTAAGCAGGTTTAAAGATGGCCTACCTGAAGGATTTCCATTAGGCGATGTTTTAATAGAACATTTGCCACATAGAATTTTTGTGAAGGATCCCAAATTAAATTATTTGTGGTGCAATAAAAATTATGCTAACGACTTGGGAATTAACCCTGAAGAAATTGTTGGGAAAAATGATTTTGATTTTTATCCGGCCGACCTGGCTGATTCATACAGAAAACAAGACCGGGAGATTTTGCAGGGTGAAGAAACCAAAAGCCTTGCAGAAAGATATTTAATTAATGGTAGTGAAAGATGGGTGCATACCATTAAAATTCCATTTCGGGATAAGGAAAATAAAGTTAAAGGTGTTTTTGGAATATTCAGAGACATAACTGAAAGGAGGCTTTCGGAGGAAAGGATACGCAATAGCGAAGAAAATCTGAATATTACACTTAATTCGATCGGCGAGGGAGTAATTTCCACCGATAAAAACGGCCTGATTGTCAGAATGAATCCTGTGGCTGAAACTCTGTGTGGTTGTAGTGCTCAGGAGGCTGTTGGCAAACCATTGAATAAGGTTTTTAAGATTTTTAATTCTCAAACCAGGGAGCCTGTTGCTGATCCCGTAAAGCTTGTTTTGAAGACAGGAAGAGTTGTTGGACTGGCAAATCATACGCTTCTGATATCGAGAAACGGGAATGAATATCAGATTTCCGACAGTGCTTCACCCATTATTGACAAGGAAGGCAAAATAACAGGGGTGGTTTTGGTTTTTTCTGATGTAACTGAAAAATATGCCAATGAAAAAGCTTTGCGTGACCGTGAGCAGCAATTAAGTCACATTATCGAAAACAGTACCAATACTTTTTTTTCGCATGATATAAATTACAACCTTCTTTACATTAGCCCACAGATAAGAGAATTGCTTGGCTATGAAGTGGAGGAAGCTATTGCCGCCTGGCCAAATTTATTTTCAGACATTCCTTTTAATAATGCGGGCAAAGAATCAACCCGCCGGGCCATCGAGTCAGGTCAGCCTCAACCGCCATATGAACTGGAACTTATTCATAAAAACGGTAATAAAGTTTTTGTTGAGGTCAACGAGGCTCCAGTTGTCGAAAAAGGAAAAACGGTTGCCATAGTGGGTTCGCATACCGACATTACCACCCGCAGGGCGGCAGAACAAAAGTTACGCGAAAGCGAAGACCGATATCGTTCGTTGTTCGAAATGAGCCAGGATGCAATTTTTTTGATGGAAAATGACGTTTTTGTTCATTGCAACCAGTCAGCCCTCGACATGTTTGGTTGCACTGCCGATCAAATTATTGGAAAAACTCCTTATTATTTTTCTCCCTTGGTACAACCAGGCGATGTTCCATCCAGAACAGTTGCCCTCGACAAAATTAAAATAGCTTCTGAAGGTGTTTCTCAGACTTATGAGTGGCTGCATCAAAGATATGATGAAACACCATTCGACGCAGAGGTTTCGATTAGCCGTGTATTGGTCAATGATAAAGTATTCCTGCAGGCAATTGTACGCGACATTACCGAGCGAAAGCAAGCTGAGCAAAAATTGCGCGAAAGTGAAGAAAATCTTTCAATTACACTAAATTCGATAGGCGATGGAGTGATTTCCACCGACAATAACGGACTCATCATAAGAATGAATCCGATAGCCGAAACTATGTGCGGCTGGAGGTTGAGTGAAGCGCGCGGAAAACCCCTTACCGAAATTTTTAAAATATACGATTCCCATACCAGGAAGCCAATATCCGATCCTGTTAAACTGGTGCTTGAGAAAGGAAAAGTAGTTGAAATAGGTAACCATACGCTGTTGATATCAAAAAAAGGAAAGGAATATCAGATCTCCGACAGTGCCGCTCCTATAAGGAACAAAAAAGGCCAGATAACGGGTGTAGTTATGGTGTTTGCGGATGTAACAGAGAAATACGCCAGGGAAACAGCCTTGCGCGAAAGTGAGCAGAAATTCCGTGCCATCGTCGAAAATATGGGCGAAGGACTGCTGCTTACCGATCTCAACGATAAAGTTCTTTATGCCAACCACAGAATTTTTGATATTTATGGTTACGAGCCCGAAGAGTTGATCGGTAAGGTAGGTTTTGAAATTCTCGAACACCCTGAAGACGCCAGCATCCTTGCCGGGAAAAAAACCATACGGGATAATGGAATATCAGATACTTTTGAAGTCAGGGGTCTCCATAAAAACGGAAATATTATCTGGACCCGCATTAATGGTGCCCCTATTAGGAACAGCGATGGGAAAGTTGTTGGTACTATCGGAATTATAAGGGATGTAACTGTTCAGAAACAAATTGAAACCCAGCTTATAAAGCTTTCACAAGCTGTTGAGCAAGGTTCCACAAGTGTTATTATTACAGACCCAAACGGAATAATTGAATACGCAAACCCAAAGTTTTCGCAACTTACCGGTTACTCTCCAAGCCAATTGATTGGAAAAAAATCCAGTATTTTTAAGTCAGGCCATCATTCCAAAGAGTTTTATAAAGAGTTGTGGGGCACCATCACCTCAGGAAAAACCTGGAAAGGGGAGATCTTGAATAAAAAGAAAAACGGTGAATACTTTTGGGAAATGGCTTCCATTTCGCCAATAATAAGTAAAACAGGGGAAATAATTCATTATCTTGCCATTAAGGAGGATATAACTGAGAAAAAACAAACCGATGATCTTTTAAGGGAACGAGAAAGAGTATTTTCTACCTTGATCGGCAGTCTTCCGGGTATGGCATACCGTCGTGCATTCGACCGTCAACTTACTACGCTTTTCATTAGCCAGTCCTGCCACACTATAACCGGATATCATCCTGAAGACCTGATTTATAATAAAACCATTTCATTCAATGATATAATCTTGCCCGAATTTCGAAACTCAATCTGGGAAAAGTGGAAAAAGGCAGTAGCAAAGAAAACGGTTTTAGAATATGAATACCAGATATGCAAAGCCGACGGAGAAGCAAGGTGGATATGGGAGCGTGGTCAGGGTGTTTACGATGAAAATGGGAAAGTCCAGTACCTCGAAGGCTATATGGAGGACATTACTGCTCGAAAACATGCCGATGAGGAATTGAGGATGAACCGCGACCGGCTTCAAAACTTTTTCGAGGAGGATATATCGGCAGATTATCTGACCACTCCCGACGGAAAACTTATATTCTGCAATAAAACCTTTGTTGACTTGTTCGGGTTTGTTTCCAAACAGGAAGCCTATGATTATCCTGTTCTTAAACTTTACCAAAATCCATTGGAAAGGAATGTTATTCTGGAGCAAATCAGAAAAAATGGAAAAGTTCTTAACCTTGAGATGGAATACCTGAGCAAAATGGGCAAAAAAATTAATGTGTTGTCTAATGCAATAGGTGAGTTTAATCAGGAGGGAGAGCTTGTTCATATTAGGAAGTATCTGATAGATATTACAGAGCGAAAGGAAATGGAGGAATTCCTTCGTTTAAGCGAAGAAAAATACCGTATGCTTTTTATGAGCAACCCAAATCCCATGTGGGTTTACGATATTGAAACCCTTAAATTCCTTGCTGTAAACGAAATGTTTGTTGCCCGGTATGGATTTACCAGGGAAGAGTTTATGGAAATGACCATCAAGGACATCCAACCCCAGAACGAATTCCCAAGATTGGAGGAGTTTAGTCAGCACCAGCCCCAGGGAACAAAAAGTTCGGGCCCCTGGTTGCACAGGTTAAAAGATGGCACCGAAATATTTGTGGATGTGATCTCTTATCCGATATATTTTGAAGGGAAAAATTGCCGGATTGTCGTAGCACACGATGTAACTGGAAGGGTTTTAGCTACGAGGCAGTTGGTTGAGCAGAAAAATATGGCACAGGCTACTCTTAACTCTCTGAGCGACAACATCTGTGTAATGTCATCTGATGGAGTAATTATTTCTGTAAACAAAAACTGGGAGCAATGGGCAACCGAAAAAGGTATTCCATTGGAAAAGGTTACTGAAGGAGCCAACTATCCTGAAATTTCGGGTCAGTTGACCGGGCAGAATGCCACGAGTGAAAGTTTGTTTTTGGCTGGAATACAGTCAGTGTTATCGGGTGAGAAAAGCTTTTACGAGCAGGAGTACGAAAGCCATTTGTCGAAAAAACCACGATGGTTTTCAGGTAGGATTACTCCTACTAGTGATGCAAAAGGTGGGGTGTTTGGGGTAGTAATTGCCCATGAGGAGATTACCGAACGTAAAATTGCAGAGTTTCTTCTCAGGGAGAGCGAAGATCGTTACAGCGCATTTCTTAATTCAGCTTCTGATATTGCTTTTATTAAGGATTCAATGCTACGCTATGTATTCCTCAACCATGCCGGGGCCAAATTTTTTGATAAAAACCTTGAAAAGATCATAGGCAAATCTGATTTCGATTTACTTAAACTCGAAAACGCACTCAATTCTGAAATCAGCGACAGGGAGGCCTTGAACAGCGACGGGGTTGTTATAGGAGTTGAACAAATTGATGACAAGTTATACGAAACTCGTAAATTTAAAATAAAGCTCAAGGATGACCAGGTGGGTGTAGCGGGCTTTATGCGGGATATTACTGAGCGGGTCAGTGCCCAGGCTAAAATCCAGGAGTCAGAAAAAAGATATCGCGACCTGGTAGAAAATTCACTGGTAGGCGTTTATACGACCAACGTGAAAGGAGATTTTTTGTTTGGCAACCAGGCATTATGTGATATTTTAGGATTCAGTACACAGGAGGAGCTTCAGAACGCAAATGTGAATAAATTCTATGCAAATCAAAAAGACCGTGAAAGGTTCATTAACAGATTATTTGAATCGAAGCTTCTTGCAAGTCAGGAAATTGAAATGCGCACCCTGAAAGGCAAACCTTTCTACGTCTCAATTACGGCAACCCTTTCTAGTTCTACCATCTCAGGTATGATTGTTGACATAACCCAGCAAAAATTGGCAGAGAGAGAATTGATGGAGAAAAGCCTTGAAATAGAAAATCAGAACAGGGAGTACAAAAGGCTTTATGAAGAGTTGCTCTTAGCTAAAGAAATGGCCGAAGAAAGTAATCGGTTGAAAACTGCTTTTCTGGCCAACATGAGTCATGAAATACGTACGCCCATGAATGGCATTCTTGGGTTTACCGAATTGCTGCTCGAGCCAGATCTGACAAGTATGGAAAGGAACCGGTTCATTGAAATCATTCATAAAAGCGGTCAACGGATGCTTAGTACAGTGAACGATATTATCGATGTGTCGAAAATTGAGTCTGGAGTTATGGAGTTGTTTATAAATACAGTTAACATAAATGACTTATTAAACGACCTGTATTCGTTTTTCACCTCCGAGGCCCAAAAAAAGGATCTGTCCCTGTATGTTGAAACACAGCTTCCACATGATAGTGCTTTTATTATGACCGATCAACATAAGTTGTATGCCATTCTGACCAACCTGCTAAAGAATGCAATGAAATATACCCACCAGGGAGCAGTCCGGTTTGGCTACCTGCTTTATGATGATTATTTGCGGTTTTATGTCAAGGACACCGGAATTGGAATCCCCCATGATCGTCAGTATGCTATTTTTGACCGGTTTATACAGGCCGATATTGAAAACAGGCATGCATACCAGGGAGCGGGTTTAGGCCTTGCCATTGCCAGGGGTTATGCAGAAATGCTTGGAGGCAAAATTTGGGTAGAAAGCGAAGAGGGAGTTGGCTCTTCATTCTATTTTACCATTCCTTATTCGGTTGGTACTCCGGGTGAGACTGCCGTGGTAGTTGAGCCCGAAGGTACATT
>DATIKK010000116.1:0-24176 GCA_035477635.1 Bacteroidales bacterium
CGGCGGGCGCCCACACCAACTTGGTAAACCAGCCATTGGCCAATATTTTTGTGAACTATACCGATCAACTAACTTATTCTGATGCGCTTGACTTTAATCTCAGGCCGGAGTTTGCAGGCAACAACTTCGGCACCGACGGCACCGATGTTGGGATATTTGGTACCTCCACACCATTTAAGGCAAACTACCTGCCGTTGGTGCCCCACATCAAAAGCAAGACCATAGCCCCACAAACCGATGCGGCAGGGAAACTGTCGGTACAGATAGAGGTGGAGGCTCAGCGAAACTGATGGGCCTTGCCTGAAAGGGACAGCTCACAGGCATACAACAGCACCAAAAAAAGCTGCAGGAACCTAATCAGCGGGCAGTTCATAATAAAAAGGCTCAGACTAAAAGAACCGGAGCGAATGAATAATTGTATTGCGATGAAACGAACATATTTGCGAAAAAACACAAACACCAATGAAAATAGCAAACATGGAGTTTGCTTTCAGCGAGCCCTTCGGGGTTCATCCGACCTTAATCTTATAATTATTTACGGATGAAAACTACTTGTAAGTCATACCCAGACCCGAATGAACCGGGAGTATTTCGCAAGCTCGACGATGGCAATACCATTTTCATTCCCGTGGGTTTTATTCGTCTTTTTAAAAAAACAAATTAACTTCAGATGAAAACTTTATTTACAATCATACTTTCACTGCTACTGACCTACGCGTACGGGCAAAACATGCTCGACCGTTACCAGTACTGGTTTAATGCCGATTTTGCCGGAGCCCACACAGATGCGGTTGCTCCAAGCGCCACGGCCGTCATATCCAAGAGTGTTTCTGCGGGGCATCTTCCCTGGGGGTTGCACACCTTCCACTTCAGGGTAAGGGACACGGCAGGAGTGTGGAGCCCTGTGGAGAGCCACTTCTTCTACAAAGCGCCTGAGGTGTTGAACAACCTTGCGCAAAACACTGTCAATTCTTATCAGTTCTGGTTTAATGCCGATTTTGCCGGAGCGCAGACCACGGCGGTTGCTCCCGGCGCCACGGCAGTCGTATCCAAAAGCGTTGCTGCGGAGCATCTCCCCTGGGGGCTGCACACCTTCCACTTCAGGGCGAGGGACGCGGCAGGAATGTGGAGCCCTGTGGAGAGCCACTTCTTTTACAAAGCGCCTGAGGTGATGAGCAACCTGGCGCAAAACACTGTCAATTCGTATCAGTTTTGGTTTAATGCAGATTTTGCCGGAGCACAGACCACGGCGGTTGCTCCAGGTGCTTCGGTAGTCATATCCAAAAGCGTTGCTGCGGAGCATCTCCCCTGGGGGTTGCACACTTTCCATTTCAGGGCGAAAGATGCGGCTGGAATGTGGAGCCCTGTAGAGAGTCACTTCTTCTACAAAGAACCTCAAACTGCAAATCTGGCAGAAAACAAGATCAAATCGTACCGTTACTGGTTCGGCGTTCAGGTAGATGAGGCAACGGTGGTAGTGCTGCCCGAGCCTGTAAGTCCGCTCATGCTTCAGTTGAACCCTGATATGCGCAGGCTGCCTGCCGGAGTGTACACCATTTTCTACCAGTTTAAAGATGTGGCGAATGTATGGAGCGCACCTGTGGGAAGGGAATTTACGAAATCCGTTGTCCCTTATGCACGCTTTTCGGCAAGCACGACAACACTGTGCGGAAGTGGAACGGTACGGTTTACCAATCAAAGCGTTGACGCCGATACATGGCTGTGGAACTTTGGCGACGGCACCACCAGCGCAGAATTTTCGCCCCAGCATCTTTTTGCCCAGCCGGGCGAGTACAAAGTGAAACTCACAGCAAGTCGCACCGGCATGGCCACTACCCATACCGATTCGCTCATCATTAGGGTGCATCCGGTATATCAAATTGATGAGTCGCACACCATTTGCAAGGGACAGGTGTTTGTTTGGATGGGACAAGAGCTCAGCGCAGCGGGCGTTTATAGCAGGATGTTTCAAACTACCTTTGGCTGCGACAGCTTGCGGGTGCTTACTCTTAATGTATTTGCAGTTGATACTGCCGTAACGCTCACAGGGCGCACCCTTGCCGCTCAGGCACAAAACGCAGAATTCAGGTGGATCAACTGCGACACAATGATGGAGATACCCGGACAAACAGCCCAAACATTCACACCCGCAACCTCAGGCCGGTATGCCGTGACTGTTACACAAAACGGCTGTACAGCCACCTCGGGATGCAGAGAAGTGATGATACCCACATTAGTATCCCCACATCCGTCGGAATCCGGAATAACCGTATTTCCAAATCCAACCAGAGATATTATTAATATCCAGTTTGACAGGGAACCATTGGAAGCCGTTATTTCGGTATATAGAATAGGGGGCAACAGGGTTTATGTTTACGAAAATTTTTCGGGACTTAGGCACCAAATATGGGTAGCAGATTGGAAGCCCGGACTTTATGTAATTACTGTAAAACACCAGAATTTTATCCAACGGTTTAAATTTATAAAAAAATAATTCTTTGCGTTCCCTGTTTCGTAGGTTTGGGCAAACTCCCCCAAATATTGTCGGAGATGATACACCCAAATTTAAGCAATGCCGGATTACTCCGCCAAGTTGCCATAATGGCAAATTGGCGGGTGTAGTCCGAATAATGCTCATTATGCTCGTGCTAATTGAATACAACGGTACAATACAAGGGCTGACCCCCCTGATGACAAAAAATGAAGCCAGACTGATACAGTGGAGACAAGAACCCACTCAAAAAAAACGGGGAGTAATTGAAAAGCCAGATGAGTACGAGATTAATCCATCCATAAAGTGAAAAATGTACTTTACTTTTTTGTCTTATTTCATTGTTTTAATTCAGCAGTAAATGCACAAAACAGGCCGCAAACCAGGGAACTTTGCCAACACCAACAGCCCCCATCAGGATGGGTAGTTATCAGTTACAGGAGCACTATGTGTTGCAGACGCACAGCCACAGTTCGTAAGCCAACTATTCAACGAATTGATGCCTTGCCCTCAGGAACAATTCTTGATATTTGCACCCAGCCCATTCCATCGGGATGGGTGGTTATCAGTCAAAGGCAAGATTGGGATTGCACACCCAAGGGCAGCACTATAAGGTATTCGCCAACTATAAAACGAATTAAGGGTTTGCCTCCAACCAACCCCGCAGGGATGAGAAACAATTGGTTATTAGAATAGATTAGGACGGTGTGAAACTGGATTTGCGTGTACAAAAATTATTAGAAAATTGTAATCATCGCAACAATCATCGGGGACGGCTTTCGAAAAAAGATGCCCGACTACCTAAATCTCCCATTGTTTTTCAATAATTACAACTTACGCACTATCTGCTCAATTTTGCCAACAATTGCATTGGTTTCTGAATGATACTGATTCTTGTTGGCAATAACCCAAATAACTCCATCCTTTAGGACGGAGTTGCTTATCTGAACAGGGAACCCAAGACCGAAGTTCACGGCTAAAGCCGTAGAAGCTGAGGTGCCTCCATTCTCCGCCATAAATGGCGGAGTTATCGACACAGAAGAGATGCAGACTCCCTAACTCCGTCCTTTAGGGCGGAGATACTTGGCCACCCAAATACCATCAGGGCTTTAGCCCTGGAATTATCTAAACAAGGAACCCAATACCGGAATCCACGGCTAAAGCCGTAGAAGATGAGGTCACTTCATCCTCTCCGCCCTAAAGGACGGAGTTATCCTCTTCCCACATTTTTCCTTGCTGGATATTCCCCAAAAACCACGCCCTTCCTGCCACACGGCGGGAAGGGCGGATTGCTTTGGGTAGAACGCCCGAAGCTGTCAGAATTTTTTACTCGTTTGCTGCCTTGAGGCCATCAATTGCTTTTTGGGCAGCCTGGAAAATATGCTCGTTGCTGATCTGCTGGTCAACGGCTCTTTGCATCCAATGCCTTGGGGTTAGTCGTCCGAGTGCAAAAATGCGGTTGGTTTCGTCGGCAAAATTCTTATCCAGGAAATAATTCTCCAATTGAAACTTAATGAGTCTGCCATAAGGATAGTTCATCAGATATAGCGGCGATTGGATCATGTGGGAATAAATGGCCAGAATCGGAACATCCCTCACTCCAAATGTATCGGCATAAAATTCGTTCCATACTTCCTTTGCCAGCCTGATCACGGCTTCTTTCAGCTCGGTAGCGTTGGCATTGGGGGTTTCGTAAAGCCATTCCCAAACTTTGATATCCAGGAGCGATACGCCCATCATTTCGTAGTTGGTCCAGAACACATCGAGTACTGCCTCGTATTGTGCGAGGGGGTCGGCCTGGCGAATGCCCAGGAATTCCATGTCGCGTGCCTGGAACATGAATGCTATCGCCTCAGTAAACCCAACATTCGGAACACCGTTTATCATGTAGTTGTCGGCCTTGTGCAGGCTTATTACCTGTTCCACATTATGCCCGAGTTCGTGTATGGCAATGTTGTAGCCTTTGTAGTCCATTCCGTCGGCAGCGATGCGGGTTCTCAGGTGAGCTGGTTGGTTGCGCATGGATGTGCCCCAGGCGTGACCTGAACCCCGCGCTGCATCTACATCAATATTTTGGCCCAGAAATTCGGCATCGGCGGCTGTCCATCCCAGTTGTTTCAGGATGCGGGGAATATCGTTATCCAAGGCAGCAGCGTTGGGGTAACGGGTTTTGGTTATGCGGTCGAGTTCGCCTTCGCCAAACCCGGCACGGGCTTTGAAGCCGTCGTACCACAGGTCAAAGGGTTGCAGCGGCCTTCCCAGCCTTTGGCTGATGATCTGTCCAACCTGACGCAGTAGGGGAGAAGAGGCGTATTCGGCAAAGAGTGCTTTAACCTCCTCCTTGGGAATCTCCATATCGGCCTCGAACCTGCGCTTAATGTAGGTGTCGAGCTTTGGATGGAAGCGGTCAATATTCCTGAGAGCCTGAAAATTGTTGAGCAGATGCTGATACCTCACCTCACCCTCCGGCTGGGCTTCCACTTCCTGGCCATCTTTAAACAACTGATTGGTAAACGGGTTCCACTGGTAGGCGTTATTGTTGATTACCTGACTGGGGATATCCTGATGGATGATGCGCAACATTACATTATACAGCATTTCCTGCCTGGGCAGCCCTCCTTCGCGTCCATAATTCGCCCGTATTTCGTCGCGCACATTCCAATGGGCCAAAAGCCTCATTTCTTCCGGGAAAAGCGTATTGCCCTCGATATCGAGCAGGCGGCCTGCGAAAATGTTGTATTCGGAAATGTAGAGCCTGGTTTCGCTGCTGATGCGCGACAGCTCCTGAAGGTAGCTTGCCGGCACCCTTGCGGTAAACAAATCACCCAGACGGGCAAATCCCCATTGACGGGGCGTCCATTCAGCGCCCAGCTCGTTCTTTTCTTCTAGCGAATAGTTGGGGAAGTTGAGTGCAACGATAAATGCGATTTTATTCTGGAAAAAATCGTTCTCGATATGAGCCGTCGGGCTGTAGGCACCGAAAAGCTGATCGATCTTGTGGATCGGGCCCCTGTCCTCATGAATCTGTCTGTTGAGTTCCAGCAGAATGCGGTTCATGTGTCCGTAGAGAAATTCCATGTTGTGGGCGATCCGGTCAAAAACCAGGTCAAGCTCTGCCGCGTCGGCGATAAAGTTCTCAAGCACAAAAGCTTCAAATTCTTCTACCGTGCCGTCGCTGTTACGCCACAACGTTGCGGCCTGCGCTACGCCCCGGGTAATACGGAACTCTTGTTCGGTGCCGTGTTTTTCAAAAAGCTGGGCAGTAAGTTGTTCCACTGTTTGTTGGGTGATGGGGCTGGTTTCGTCCTCTTTTATTTCATCGGGCCGGCATGCAGCCAGCATCAGTAAGATAGGAATTAACAGCGCGAATTGTTTTTTCATCTGTAAATAATTTTAAGTTTAAGGTCGGATGAACCCCGAAGGGCTCGCTGAAAGCAAACTCCATGTTTGCTATTTTCATTGGTGTTTGTGTTTTTTCGCAAACATGTTCGTTTCATCTGTAAATAATTTTATGGTTAATGTAGGATGAACCCCGAAGGGCTCGCTGAAAGCAAACTCGCATGATGAATTTTAGCTTTGCTGAACTTCGTTTCATCCGTGTTTGTTTTTTACGAATCATGCTCGTTTCATCTGTAATATTTTTAAAGTTTTTTTGTTGAAAACTGATAGCTCCTTGATTTTTCAAAGTACTGAAACTGAAGACAAACCAGAATTCATATCCTTGAATATGCTTCCACGGGTGGATACACCACGAAAGTGTTTCTGCTAAAACAGGAATATGATTTGAACTTTGGTTTTTCGAGACAAAGCTAAGAAATTTTAAACACCAGATTATGTTACATCAGGCATTTGAATTAACTGCCTGTAATTCCCAGGTTATTGGTTTGGATACCTTAGCGGTTTCAAGAGCAAGTGGAACTATTTCGATCATCTCCCTGATGTAAACGAAATCAAGGCCTTTGAGGTACATCTGATTAATTTCGGCCACGTCCTTCCTATTTTCGTCCGAAAGAATTATGGTTTGGATACCTGATCGCTTTGCAGCAAGAATTTTTTCTTTGATTCCACCAACCGGAAGGACTTTACCCCTGAGAGTAATCTCGCCGGTCATGGCAACGCCCGGTCTTACCTTACGCTGAGTATATGCCGAGGCCAAGGCAGCAAACATGGTTATCCCGGCCGAAGGGCCATCCTTTGGTGTTGCTCCTTCAGGTACGTGCAGGTGCACGTTATATTTTACGAATATACGGGGGTCAATTTCCAGTTCAGAAGCATGTGCTTTCAGGTACTCATAGGCAAGGGTGGCCGATTCTTTCATAACATCTCCAAGGTTTCCAGTCATCGACAGGCGCCCGTCACCTTTACTGATACTTACCTCTATGTACAATACCTCACCGCCTGCCCAGGTCCAGGCAAGTCCGGTCATCACTCCAGCTTGATTTTGTACCCTCGTTAGGTCGCGGTTATAAACCGGAGCACCCATAATTTTTTCTATATCTGCCTCATCCAGGTCGGGTTTGAATGCCTCTAACATAACAATATCGCGAGCTTTGGCACGTATTACCTTAGAAATGCATTTTTCAAGCTTTCGTACTCCCGACTCCCTTGTATATTCATCAATGATTTTTTCTAAAACCTTTCTGCTGAATTTCAACTTTTCTTTTTGCATTCCGTGCTCGGCAAGCTGTTTGGGTAAAAGATGCCTCCGGGCTATTTCAACCTTTTCTTCAACGATGTACCCGCTCAGATTAATCACTTCCATTCGGTCGAGCAAGGCCGGCTGCACATTCGAAAGGCTGTTGGCAGTGGCAATGAACATCACCTTTGAAAGGTCGTAATCAACTTCGAGGTAGTTGTCGTAAAAGGCCACGTTCTGCTCAGGGTCAAGCACTTCGAGCAGGGCAGAGGAAGGGTCTCCGGAAAAGGTCTGATATCCTACCTTGTCGATTTCGTCGAGAACGAAAACCGGATTTGATGTTTTTGCTTTTTTGAGGTTTTGGATTATCCTTCCGGGCATAGCGCCAACATAAGTTTTGCGGTGTCCTCTTATTTCGGCTTCATCGCGCAGGCCACCCAACGACATTCTTACATATTGTCGGCCTAAGGCTTCGGCAATCGATTTGCCAAGCGATGTTTTACCAACTCCGGGAGGACCCACAATGCACAATATCGGGGATTTAAAATTTCCTTTTAGCTTCAGCACTGCCAAATGTTCAATTATCCGCTCTTTTACCTTTTCAAGGCCGTAATGGTCGCGATCGAGCACCTTTTGGGCTTTTTTCAAATCGAACTTATCCTTTGAATATTCATTCCAGGGCAGATCTACCAGGGTTTCGAGGTAGTTCAACTGGATTGAAAACTCCATTGCAGCAGGATTTATGCGTTGCAGTTTTTGAATCTCTTTGGTGAAAACCTCCTGAACCTGTTTGCTCCATTGTTTTTTGCTTGCGCGTTCTTTCAGGTCGCTGACCTGCTGATCGTATGGATTGCCCCCAAGTTCTTCCTGAATGGTTTTCAGGTGTTGACTCAAAATATAGTCGCGTTGCTGCTTGTCTATGTCAACCTTTACCTTTGACTGTATCTGGTTTTTCAATTCAACCACCTGTAATTCGCGGGTCAGATGCTCGAGCACCAAATTTGCCCGGTCGGTGAGGTCTGGTGTTTCGAGCAACTTTTGTTTCTGCTCGTTGCTGATGTTCAGGTTTGAGGAAATGAAATTGACCAGGAAAACCGGACTTTCGATATTTTTAATTGCAAAGGCTGCCTCGCTCGGCACATTGGGCGAAAGCCTTACGATTTGTATAGCAAGATCCTTAATTGTAGAGATTAAAGCCTTAAAGCGTTGGTAGCCTTTAATTTTTACTTTTTTGTCGAACGATACCACATGTGCCTGAAAATAAGGCTCCGATGCAAAAAGGCTTATCATTTCAAGGCGTTTTTTTCCTTGAATTATGACGGTGGTATTGCCATCGGGCATTTGCAGGGTTTTGATTATGTGTGCAAACGTTCCGACGCGGTGAAGGTCATCGAATTCGGGATCCTCGACTTCAGCATCCCTTTGTGAAACAACCCCAATAACCCTGTTTTTTTTATAGACTTCGCGCACTAACCGGATAGATTTATCACGACTAACAGTTATAGGCATCACAACCCCCGGAAACAATACCATGTTTTTAAGAGGTAAAATCGGCAGGACATCAGGAATTTCCTCAGCAGCCCACAACTCTTCTTCTTCAGTGCTAAGCAAAGGAATAAATTCGCTGTCGGCATCAATCATCTCTGAAAAAATCAGATTGTCCATTTTTAAAAAGTTATCCATTATATTTTATTTACGCCAAAAAGACATCAAAACTGAAAAAACGGCAGGCATTCCTGCCTGCAGGGGTTATCGGGTATTGAGGCCATTTAATTAATTATCAGCGCACTCTGTTCAACAAAAAGAGTGCTGTGTAAGCCAAAAAGCAAAGTGTATTTACAGAGCAATGATTGTGCCAGGGGACTTTAGCCCTAAAAGCTGCTTTATTAATTCCTTTTTAGACCGGACTCATTCATTTTTGTTCCGTACAGTTTGGCTGGTAATTGTTGATATTACAGCAAGGCTCTGATAAGCTACCATTAATGGTTACAGATGTCGCTCTGCTGTTGATTGCCTGAAAACTTCGCGAATTACATTTTCTTCCTCTCTGGTCAGGCTTTGGTTTCGTCTCGAATGTGTAATTCTTTCTGTTTTTATTACCTTTTCGATATCGATGGTACCAAGGCCGGAGGCTCCTCCAAATGAGAACGAAGGAATGAAATTTCGCATATATCCCGGTCCAAATACCTGTGCTCCAACCCCTACAACGGTTCCGGTATTAAACATGGTATTGATTCCGCATTTCGAATAGTCGCCCATAAAAAGCCCGATAAACATTTGCCCTGTACTGACAAAACTTTTTTCGGCATAATTCCATAGACGCACTTCTGAGTAGTTGTTTTTTAGGTTGGAGGTATTAGTACCTGCGCCAAGATTGCACCACTCTCCAATGACACTGTGTCCCAGAAAACCATCATGTGCTTTGTTGGAGTAACCAAAAATAACCGAACTGGTAACCTCGCCTCCCACCTTGCAATGGGGCCCGATAGTAGTGCCGCAGTATATTTTTGCTCCGAGTTTGATGGTAGAATTTTGGCCCAATGACATAGGCCCGCGCAATACTGCTCCGTCCATAACATGGGCGTTGCGCCCGATATAAACAGGCCCTTCGGAAGCATTTATAAATGCCATTTCCAGTACTGCACCTTCTTCGATAAAAACATTATCAGTTCCAACTATCCGAACATTTTTCCCGGGTGGCAGTGATTTCCTTCCACGTGTCAACAGGGTGAAATCATCCCTGATTGCTGCTTCATTTAGGGTTACTATTTCCCATAAATTATTCAGTCTGATAAAATCCGTTCTGGTTTCCGCAGGTTCGGGCGCATCAGAGTGAATGCCTTCCGGATGGTCGATATCTGCAGCCATAACCCTATGGGCAATAAGTAAATCATCCTTTACCAGGGTTTGGTTTGGCAGCAGTCTGCATATTTCATCAACCAAAACCTGATTAGGCAGAACACTTGCGTTTATCAGAATATTATCCTCGCCTTTAACCAGAGGGAATAGCTCCTTCAGGTATTCTTGGGTAAGAGCAGAGGTTTTTGCTCCCAGGAAAAGCTCCCATTTTTCGCGAATGGTAAGAATACCGAGCCTGATATCTGCAACAGGCCGCGTGTAGGTAAACGGAAGAAGATTATTTCTGGAATAGTCACCAAACAGAATATAGTTCATACATTATAAAAATTGTGCTTAAACGCAATAACTTTTAAACCAATAAAAGTAAATTAAAATTATAAAAAAAGCCCTTTAAATAAGGGCAGTACAAAAAGTTATTGTATGAAACGAACTTGCTTTGCTTACGCAAATGCTTTGCAATACCTCACATTCGGGTTGAATCCGAAAACAACTATGTTAATTTCCAAAGGTCAGAATCAATTATTTTGGCTGCTGGCGTTTCTGATATTTAGTGCGGAACTTATCAACCCGGCCGGCAGTATCAACCAGTTGTTGCTTACCTGTGTAGTAGGGGTGGGAAGTATGCGAAATCTCCAGTTTCACAAGCGGGTACTCCTTCCCGTCTTCCCAAACTATTGATTCTTTGGTGGTAGCTGTGGAGTGCGTCAGAAAGCTATAGTCGTTCGACATGTCCTTGAAAACGACCAGACGATAGTTTTTTGGATGAATATCTTGCTTCATAAAGTTTGTGTTTTTGAGTTGCCTGGCTTGAAGTGTTGAATCCCAATTACAGGTCGAACTCTCTAAAATTGCATTAAAAAACCGGTTTTAATTTTTGTTTTTGTCCTTGGAATTACCCGGTAGGGTACATTTTTCAGGACGGCAAAGATAATTATTTTTAGTGAAAAAAAATGAATAAAATCTTTAAGTTCTTTTTAAGTCGAAAGAAACTTAAAGGCATTATCCAGTGATTGGGATGTAGGCCAGATCCCCGGATAAAGTTGCGAGGGCTGCTTAATCGAGCGTGTTTACAACCAGGCCGCTACGTAATTTGGGTTCGAACCAGGTGGTTTTTGGTGGCATTATGTTTCCAGAATCAGCAATATCAAACAATTGCTTCATACTTACCGGATAAAGGGCAAAAGCTACTTCCATTTCACCGCAGGCAACCCTGCGCCTCAGTTCACCCAAACCGCGTATTCCGCCCACAAAGTCAACACGCTTGTCGGTGCGCAGGTCTTTTATTCCAAGTATTTCGTCAAGAATCAGATTCGACAATATGGTAACATCGAGCGCACCAATGGGGTCGCTGTCATTATAAGTTCCCGGTCTGGCTTCAAGTGCGTACCATTCGCCCCCGAGGTACATGCTAAATGTGTGAAGTTTGTTGGGCTTCCACTCTGTCTTACCTTTTCTCTCCAACACGAAGTTTTTGTCAAGTTTGGCAAGAAATTCATTTTTGCTAAAGTTGTTCAGGTCGGTTACCACCCGGTTGTAGTCAATAATGGTAAGCTGGTTGTGTGGAAAAAGCACTGCCAAAAAATAGTTGTAATTTTCCTGTCCGGTATGTTCAGGGTTCAGGCTTCTTTTTTCTGCCCCAACAATCGCTGCAGCGGCTGTTCTATGATGTCCGTCGGCAACATAAAAGGCAGGTACTTCGCTGAAAAGGGCTTCGAGGGTTTTAATGGTAACTCCATCGTCGATCACCCATAATTTGTGACCAAAACCATCGTCGGCTACAAAATCATAAACCGGGACATTTTTTGTTACAGCGGCCACTATTTGGTCAATGGCGTCAACTGCGTGGTAGGCAAAGAATACCGGCTCGGCATTTGCGTTGACCACCTTCACATGTTTAACCCTGTCCTCTTCTTTATCGGGGCGGGTCAGCTCATGTTTTTTAATAACCCCATTCATATAATCATCCACTGCCGCGCATCCCATAAGGCCATACTGAATTTTTTTGCCCCAGGTTTGGGCATATACATAAAAGTATGGTTTGGAATCGCGCACCAGGTAACCTTTTTTTATAAATTTTTTGAAGTTTTCGGCTGCCTTATCGTAAACTTGCTGTGAGTAAAGATTGGTGCCGGGCGGGAGTTCGATTTCAGGTTTTACAACCCGCAAAAAACAATATGGATTATCACTGGCTTCAACCCTGGCTTCTTTTGAATCAAGCACATCGTAGGGGCGGGAGGCAAGAAGCTTTGCGATATTCATTGGCGGACGCCACCCTCTTAATGGTTTTAAAACTGCCATAAAAAAACGTTTTTTTTGTATAAAAACAAAGGGCAGCTCGGGGAGCTGCCTCTATGAGGTCATTAAATTAATTAACTTTAAATGTTTGGTCCCCTTTCTCGAAAAAGGTTACTATCTGCCTTGCTGCGGCAATCCCAGCATTGATATTTGCTTCGGCGGTCTGAGCTCCCATTTTCTTGGCAGTAAAAACTACCCTTTCAGGAAACTTTGTTTCGAAAACCGTTTTTGAATCGGGGGCAACATCCGACACATACCGTATATCAGGCCGCTCTTCCATCAGTTTCAGAAGGCCTTCCTCGTCAATTACTTCCTTGCGGGCAGTGTTGACCAGCATACCGTTTTTCGGTAGCAATTTAAGCAAGTCGTAGTTTATCGACTTTTTTGTTTTTTCATTGGCTGGTATATGCAGGGAAACGAACTGGCACTTTTTGTATAGTTCCTCAACAGACCCTACTGCGGTAATGCCGTCTCTTTCAATATCCTCCTTTTTAACAAAAGGATCAAAAGCCATAATTCTCATACCAAAGCCTTTGGCAATTGCAGCCACGTATTTACCCACATTCCCATAGGCATGAATTCCAATGGTCTTTTCACGAAGCTCGGTTCCGGAGGCTCCGCTGAACCCCCCCCTTATCGAATAAATCATCATGGCGAAGGCCAATTCGGCTACGGCATTAGAATTTTGTCCGGGCGTGTTCATGGCAACCACATCATGGTCGGTACAGGCCTGCAAATCGATGTTGTCGTATCCGGCACCTGCTCTTACCACTATTTTTAGGTTTGGCGCTGCTTCTATTACCTCGCGTGAAGCAATATCACTTCTTATAATCATTGCGTCGGCTTTGGAAACGGCTTCCTTTAGCTGGTCAACTGTAGTGTATTTTTCAAGAAGCATCAGTTCGTAACCAGCCCCTTCCACTACCTTGCGAATACCCTCTACGGCCACTGGCGCAAAGGGCTTGTCGGTTGCAACCAATATTTTTTTCATCCTTTAATAATTTTTTTTAATAGGTCATCCAACTTATTGCATTAGACCTTGCCTTGTGGAACATCATCCACTTACCTGGCATGAATTTTTTCAAATTCCTGCATGGCCTCAACCAGCGCCATTACACTTTCGCGTTCGAGGGCATTATAGGTCGAAGCTCTGAAACCACCCACCGACCGGTGACCTTTTAATCCGCTCATCCCTTTTTTTCCTGTAAAAGACAGGAATTCGGCCTCAAGGTCTTTATATTGCTCCGTAAGAACAAAGCAGATATTCATAATGGAACGGCTATCTACTGCGGCAGTGCCAACAAACATTGAGTTACGGTCAATCTCCTTATATAGGAGCTGAGCTTTTTCCTGGTTCCTTTTTTGCATTACTTTGAGTCCGCCCAGCTTTTTGAGCCAGCGAAGTGTTTCCATACATGTGTAAATGGGAAGACATGGCGGAGTGTTGAACATCGATCCTTCGTCAATGTGGGTTTTATAGTTGAGCATTGAAGGAATAGGCCTGTCAACTTTTCCCAAAACATCTTCCCTGATAATCACAAAAGTAACTCCTGCAGGGCCGAGGTTTTTCTGAGCGCCTCCGTAAATAATTGCATACTTCGAAACATCGACCGGGCGACTGAAAATATCCGACGACATATCTGCAACCAAAGGAACGGGACTGTCAAAGTCTTCGAAAATCGCGGTTCCAAAAATAGTGTTGTTGGAGGTTACATGGAAATAATCTACATCCTTAGGTATTGTCCACCCCTTAGGAATGTAACTGAAATTCTTGTCGGCCGAAGATCCGATAACATTTACTTCACCAAAGAACTTTGCTTCTTTAATGGCTTTTTTAGCCCATACTCCAGTCTCTAAGTAAGCTGCCTTTTTATTCAGCAGGTTGTAGGGTACCATGCAGAACTGGAGGCTTGCTCCCCCTCCAAGAAATAACACATGGTATCCTTCAGGAATGTTTAAAATTTCTTTGAACAAAGCAACTGCTTCGTCCATTACTGCCTGAAAATCTTTTCCCCTGTGGGAAATCTCCATAATGGAAAGCCCGATGCCATTGAGATCGAGAACAGCCTTAGCTGTATTTTCGATTACTTCACGGGCTAATACCGATGGTCCTGCGCTGAAATTATGTTTTTTCATCCGTAAATAATTTGGTTAATAAGGTCGGATGGAACTCGCATGATGAATTTGCATCCTTGTTTGTGTTTTGCGAATCATGCTCGTTTCATATGTAAATGAAGGTTTTGACACTATCCGAATAAAAAAATAGGCTATGTTTAAGTTTCCTACCGGAAGTAAATTTTTCAAAAAAGCTGAGATAATTTTGAAGATAATCTGCCCAACAAAAAAATATTCACGCTGACAAATTTGGGAAATTTAATCCACACAAAAAAGGAAACTTCAGATAATATTGCTTCCTTTTTTTTTACCGTGTGGGGGGGTTGAGCGGAACAAGCGATGGGTCAATGAAAACACGGGCATCCAAATCGGGGGTAAAAACCCATCGGCCTTTGGAATAACTATATCCGTCAAAAATATTCACTTCAGGCACATAATACCTGAAATTTCCCTTCTGGCCTTCACGCATTGGTACCAGGCGGTCGAAAACTATGGTTGGCGATTTTCGCCTTCCAACACGAAACTCATCATAAAAATTCAGGCTCATACTAACTCTTGCCGAATGTTCAAAAATTATCCTTTTTGGATTTCCAATCCCGCCATCAAATACCTGGGCACCAAACACAGGTCCATCAGAAGATATTTGAAAAGGCTCAATAACCCTTTTACGGGTAAATCGGTCGTTTCCCTTCCAGCCAAGTAAAATAAACTGGTCTTTTCGTCGATGCCGCGTATGAATTAATTCTAAGTAGAAAGCTCCATACCAGTTTGAATAGTTTAATGCCTTATCCGAAAATTCTTCTTCGCGAGCCGAAATGTCATTCAAAAAAAAGAGCTTACCAGCCTGAGCTTTTCTGGCAGCTATCTGTACAAAACCAAAATATCTGAAAGTTCCGTTAACGAAAGGGACATACCAGGTTACTATGCGAAAACGACCTCGCGGGTCTTTTAAAAAAGAAGCGGTTCTTACTCCAGCAAACCCCTGTTGGAGAGTACTATCGGCCAGAAGAGCCTGTCGAAGCACATTCATAAACACCTCATTATTGTTAAGTCGCTCATTATCGTCAGGGGGTTCAATGATGCGCATAGCGAGCCGATGAAGAGAATCTTCAAGCAAAATCATCTGGTCAATCGGCTCTGTAACTTGATTTTTTGCGTTTACCTGATTGCAGATAGCTATAAGAAAAAAAATGAAGACGATCAAAAGGCCTGGTTTTGGTTTTGCCGCTATATCGGATGACTTCATAAGGCTTTATTTTTCAGAATAAACTTTTACCTTCGTTTGTTATTGCAAAACTAAGGATTGTTTCGATTTACCATTTGCACCGGTTATGTTTTTAGAATTTGAATCTCGGATAGAGGCCATAATTAAGTTTGGCTATGGGCTAAGGAATGTTTTTGAAGTTTTGTCAGGTTTATGCGAAAGCAACAAACTCAGTCCTGCCGAATACAGACTGTACCGCGCTGGCCTGGAAGCGCCCTTACACAATCAGTGGTTTACTGTTAAAAACGTATGCGAAGCCATTGGCGCCCTGGGTGATATGCTACGCGAAGAACAATTAGCAACGTGGGTTGAGGCCTATCCGGAGCTGAAGCATGATGTTCATAAAGAGTCTAAAACAATCGCCGTAATTCAGGCGGGTAATATCCCGCTTGTGGGTTTTCATGATTTTGTTTGCGTTTTAATGGCGGGGCACCGGTTTTTGGGAAAACTGTCGTCACAAGATCAGATACTTCCGGTGGCGGCAGCCGGATTGCTAATCGAAATCAACAGCGAGTTTGGTAATATGATTGAATTCTCTGGTGAACCTATAAGGGGTTTTGACGGGGTAGTTGCTACAGGGAGCAACAATAGCGCAAGGTATTTCGAGTACTATTTTGGAAAATACCCCCACATAATACGGAAAAACCGCAACTCTGCCGCAGTAATTACAGGAAGGGATACCTCCGCTGAACTCACACTGCTCGGGTCAGATGTATTTACTTTTTTTGGACTTGGTTGCCGAAATGTTTCAAAACTTTTGGTACCTGTTGGATTTAATCCGGAGGTTTTTAGAGAGGCATGGGCCGAATGGAAACATGTGGCCGATCACCATAAGTATTTCAATAATTACGATTATTTCAAAGCTGTATATCTAATTAACAAACAACCGTTTTGCGATATAGATTTTTGCCTGCTGCGCAGGGAAAAACCGCTTGGATCGCCCGTATCGGTGGTTCACTATGAGGAGTATTCCTCAGAAAGTTGGCTTCGCGATTATCTTGAAAATGAAAAGGACAATCTTCAATGCATTATCGGAAATATCTCATTACCCAATCACAGCATAATTCCCTTTGGAACAAGTCAACGACCTTCACTCTGGGATTATGCCGACCGGATTGACACAATGAAGTTTTTACTGGCCGATATTTAAAACTCAAAGAAAGTAATCTGGCCATTGGAATTAATTCCCTCCAGCCTAAATCGGAGGTTTTGCCTGGGCCTCGAATCCGGGATTACGAGTCGGATATTCCCTTCGCTATCTGGCGCTAAGTCGGGCGCCCAGAAAAGTGTTTGCGGAGTGGTGTACCTTAAATAATCTTCGGTCTGAATTTGCGATTTGAAAAATTCAATTGGAGCATGGTATCCCCTGAGTTGAAACTCGTAGGAGTACTGCCGTTGGTGCATTTCGCGCCTGGTATAAATTAACAGTGCCCCATTGCCTCCCCTTGTACCCAGAATTGCAGTGCTTGCACCGGCACGAAGCACCTCAATCCGCTCCACTTCCGATACTGGAATTCCCAGGAAGGAGGACCGGCCCACCTGAACTTCGTCAACAAAAAACACTGGTTCGCTGCTTAGCATAAAACTCGTAACACCCCTCAGTACGATCTGGCCTCCAATAACATTCAGACCAACCACCCTGTCGCGAAGTATGTCGAAAACGCTTGTATAAATCACATCAAGATCGTCGATATAAATTTTTTGGTCAGGAGTTCCGAAGAGGCTTACTCTATCATGTGCAGGTCTTCGCGGAGGGGCATCATTTCCAAATAACCGTCTAAAAATGTTAGCCCGATCTGGCTGCTGCCAGTTTGGTCCCCTTTCTGTTACCTGATGAATTTGCGTGTAAGCGTTTGGAAAATAACCTGTGCTTTGCCTGAAGCGGTCGAACAGGCTTATATCGAACACTCTTCCCCTCCTGTCGCGACCAACAGAGATAAGGGCATTGTACGTGCCTGTAAAATCAAGGCCGGAGAACATAAAGTAACCCTGCCTGTCGGTCCTTGTACTTAGCAACTGCCTTTGTTCTTCAACACCCACAGAAATTTCAACAGGTAATTCGCCTGTCTCCCTCGCCGAAGAAATGGGGGTTACCTGGCCAACCAGGGTTAATCCCCTCGCATTGGCAAATCTGATTTCGGGGAACTCTCCTGCCAAAATATCCTTCCAGGCAAATCGCCTCCATCCATGGGTCATCATTACCAAATCAAGGGCTTTTAGCCGGTCGGGTGAACTATCAGCAAAATAGAACCATGGGTCGTGAATTGTGCTACCTATATCGCTGGTAAGTAATAAATATGTTGCAATATTCATCTGCGAAAAAGGTCCCTGGCCTGATAATTCTGAAACAGATAAGGCATAGCTCGAATAGTCGGGCAGTATGCCTTCCTGCTGTCCAAGGTGAAAATTCAAAGTAATGTAGCCGTTTCCAAACTCCTTTTCGACCGTGGGAGCCGTTTCAAAATTTTCTTCTCCAACATGGCGGATAAAAACCAGCCTTTCGGCTACAGGCTTATTAAAAGGTCCGAAAAGCGTGAAATGGGCAATACCATCAGGAAAAGTACTTGCCTGAATACTTGCCTGAAATATTCCATCATTAAGGGTTGCCCCTTCCACATACCTTATGTCTCCTCTCGAATGGCCAACCAAAAGGATATTTTCAGGAAGATCAAATTGCTGCGGATCAAAATTTGCTCTGACAGTAAGATGAATTTTTTCAGGATCAGTTTCAACCCTAAGAAGATAACCATGTGGTTGGATTTCGGGAAGGGCAACCTGCATGCTTTGGCCATCATTAAAATTTACCTGTGCAAGGTATGTTTCGCCGGCAGAGGGAGTAAAGCTGAACATTCCTTTCCCCTGGTGAACCGTTTCGAATTGAGCCACTTTGTTTCCCCCTCTGTCATATACAGAACCTTTTGCATCAACCCCTTTTCCTTGGGCATTGGCTGCCTTAAAAGCAACGCGGTTCTCAATGCCGGAAACCATTTGCCCCCCCTCCGGAAAAATACCAAACTGCATTTGGGTTTGTTTTTCGGTAAGGGTCGTGTTAAAACGCCTGTTTCGCCTTACTGTAGGCCGGCTTATGAAATTTTCCTCATTTGGGGTATGAATAAATATATCCTTTTTGAACATGAATTGTTCACCAAAATTGGCCATCCAATTTGTATAAGCTTTAATCTGGTAGTTGCCTGAAGGAATTGAGTCAGAAATCTGAATTGAACCATTTGAAAAACCATTTTCAACAGGTAAAATCAAAAAGTCAATTAATTCGTTGTCGGTATTGAAAAACTCAACATAAATGTTTGTGGTTTGAGTGTCAGGCACATGGGTGCTTGCTGAGACCAGATATGCTTTGATCCATATTGCTTCGCCAGCAAGATAATGCTGTTTGTCGGTTTGCAGATATACTTTTTGCTGCGGAAAATTATTCGTAAACTGAACCAGAGTTTGAACAGGCTGAAGCTTTATTTCAGTTGTATCGCTCAGAATTTTAGTTGTTCCAAAGCCGCTTGCAGGTGCAAGGGCAAATAAAAACATTGTTAGTAAAGACAATACTAAGGTGCGCATATTAAACCTCCATAAATTTCAAAAAAAAAGAATTAAAAAATTCAGGTTTTACAACATCCTGATTGGTTTTTACAAGGTTAAAATTCTCTCCCCGAAAAACAAGTTGCCAGCCTGGTCAACTCCTTGAATTAAAATTCTGAGGTTTTCTGGCTTGTGGTCAAAATTGAGCCATAAGGAGGCTGTTCCTTTTTCGTCGGGGTAAATGTCAGTAATCCACTTCAGGGTTTTATCCGGAGCAAGCCTGTTATTTTCAAGCCGCATTGGTAAGGACTCAGAAAATTCTATTTCTGGCTGAAAACCCATTATCTGATATCTGGCTTTTACAGGAAATGCTTCTTCGCCGGTTCTGGAATGAACCATTATGACACCATTTGCACCTCTTACACCGAAAATACTTGCCGATGGCCCTTTAAAAATCTCTATACGTGATACTTCGTTAGTGCGTATATTAAACAGGTGGTCGCGGCTTGTAAAGGACCCATCAACCCCAAACAAAGGTTCGCTGCGTCCGCGAATACTTGTAGGTCCGCGGAGCATAATTTGCCCGCCAGATATAGTCAGCCCGGAAACTTTAACTCTTAAAACATCGAAAACTGTGCGGAACCTTTGCATGGTTTCTTCTCTGATATAAATAACCTGGTCGGGAGTAGCCATGCCTCCTTGTTCCTTACGAAATTCCCTGCTTGTCCGTTGAACCGAATGGAACGCCACATCAGCATAAGGTCCACGAATTTTTTGTGTTGCCCTGCCATTAACCGGATGGTGCCTTGTTTCAGGAGAAATTGGAAATTTTACAGTTTCGGGTGTCATGCTGAAAAGCATAATTTCCGACCTGGGCGCTTCGGGAAAAGAAGTAGCTGATAGTTCTACCGGCAAAATCCCGGTAAAGGAAAGATTTTCAAAGGTAAAATTACCCTCAAGATCAGAGGTTGCAGAAAATGAGATAGGCCTGGCGTCTGTCTTGAGCATGTTGACTATAACCTCGTCCCTAAAGGTTCTTCTTTCCGGGGAAAAAACCCTCCCTGAAATAGTCAATTTATCAGTTTGGCGGAAGTTTATTTCCGGAAAATTGTTCCTGACCAGGTCATTCCAATTGAACCGGTTCCAGCTATTGGTCATCATAATAAGATCCATGGTCTTACGTTGCTCCGGAGTTCTACCGGACAGAAATAGCAAGGGGGTTGAAACCGGGTTTCTGAGATCGCTGGTTAGCAACAGGTTTGTGGCAATATTTGAGGTCGAGGTTTCGGGATTGGTACCATCAGCCAATGTGGTTACGGCCATCGAGAACCCTCCTGATCCACCCTGAAGTACCCCAAAATCAAGATTGACATTTATTTCAAAACCAGTTGGGGGTTGTACAGCCAGTTCAAAGACATCAATGACAACCTCGTTTACATCATAGTGATTTACAAACACCAGCCTTTCGGCCAGAGGCATATTATTGGCATCAAATAGCACCACCTGGCTAATTCCGGTTGGAAGGATTTCAATGGGAACTGAAATGGTAATAGTCCTTTCAGCCAGGTTACCTCTTGTAACAAAAAAGACCTTAGATCGGGCATGGATCAGAAGCAAAATTTCGGATGTTGCTACAGGGGTAACTATGTCAAAGTTTCTGTTAACTTCAAGTAACAATTGTTCATCCTGTAAATCAGCCTTTAAACTGTATCCGGAATAAAGGGCTTTAGGGAAATCAACCATCTTATCCGGGCCGCCTTCAAACTTTATATTTGCATGATATTCAACCCCTGGCGATGGGTTAATGGTAAAAACCCCCATTCCTGAATTATCCGACCTGAATGAAATAACCTCCTTGCCATCAGGGCCGTATAAGCGTCCTTCAACCCTAACCCCATTTCCTTTTCCATCAGTAGCTCTGAAAGCAACTCTGTTATCAAGGCCTGCCACAAGATGCCCACCCTCAGGAAAGAAATAAAATTGCATGGATTTTTCAAGGTCGGCTAACCGTTGGTTAAACCTTTGATTTTTTCTCAAAAGCCTTTGATTCGAAACCACTGCTTCGATGGGACTATGCACAAATATCTCCTGATGATAAAACAAATTCTCGTCAAAGTTTTTCATCCATTCTGTATAGGCCCTTACAAGATAATTTCCTTCGTGCAACGAATCGGGTAATTCAAGGTAACCTGTAGCAAATCCATTGTCGGTTCTGATGAAGGCTGCCTTTACAACCTGGTTATGCACATTGACCAGCTCAAGATTGACACGTTGTTTTCCCGGTAAAGGCTCGTGAGTACCACCACTTATAAGGTAAGCTTTTAGCCAGATGGTTTCGCCAGCAACAAACTCCCTGCGGTCGAGATGCATAAACAATTTATGTTGAGGAAATTCGGCCTCAAATTGATGTAGAACTTTAACAGGCCGTTCCGGGGTTTCATCCGGATTACTTTGCGAACTTCCCGGGAAAAAAACAATAAGCCCTATAACAGTAAAAATAAAACGCTTTGTTATTAGTGTACACATTTTGAAAAAAAGCAAAAATTATGTTAGGGCAATGGTTTATTGGGTAAATTTACGAGTTTTTGGTTAGTTTTCAAAAGAATGTTGTCAAAAGAATATAGTATTTTTTGTTGTTTTCAATTTTTCAAAACACATGAAGGGTAACCTTGCCACAGTACCTTTTTCTACGCCATTGACACAGTATAATCTGTTGTATTCTAAGGATTTTTTCAATCATTTGTTCAATCTTTAACTTTTTTTTTGAAAACCGATAGTTTACTTTAAGGTTTGATAATAACGGGTCAAATCAGATTTCAAATTATGAGCAAAAACTTCATTTTGGCTGTTATCTGCTTTTCGCTGGTGTGTTTTGCCAATCAGGTGTATGCTGATCCTACCAGAACAGACCGGATGCAAATGGTAGAGCTGCAAATCAAAAACAGGGGCATTACCCATCAGGCTACGATCGAAGCCATGCAGAGGGTGCCAAGGCATTTGTATGTTCCACTCAGTCAAAGGCGGATGGCATATGCCGACAGGCCTTTGCCCATTGGTTTTGGGCAAACCATTTCGCAGCCTTTTATTGTGGCATTTATGACCCAGATCATAGATCCCAAACCTCATCACAGGGTTCTGGAGATTGGGACGGGATCCGGATATCAGGCGGCAGTGCTTGCCGAAATAGTTGCAAAGGTTTATACAATTGAGATTATTCCTGAGCTTGGCCGGACGGCCGAACGTGTGCTTTCAGAGCATTATGACAATGTAAGTGTTAAAATTGCTGATGGTTACTATGGTTGGGAAGAAGCCGGACCATTTGACGCAATTGTTGTAACGGCGGCTTCCGGGGCTATTCCGCCTCCATTAATCGAACAATTGAAGGAGGGTGGAAAAATGATAATACCTGTTGGTTCGCCCTATATGGTGCAGCAACTAATGCTGGTTGAAAAAAGAGGAGGCAGGCATATAACCAGAAATCTTATGCCGGTTCGTTTTGTTCCATTCAGGAGAAATTAATTTTATGCCAAATGCAAAAAGCCTTAACCCCAATTTTGGGTTAATCCTGTCAATAAGCCTTCACTCGGCTGCAATAATTGCCTTTCAAATTTCCCTGATGAAGCTGATTTCCATTGTTCAATGGCATCATTTTGCTTACATGATCATATCCATCGCAATGTTGGGGTTTGGGGCCAGCGGAACCCTTCTTGCGCTTGCCCGGAGGCATATGCTTGATGCTTCCAGTTGGTTGGTCCCTTTCCTGATGATTTTGAGCGGCCTGTTAATGGTGCTGGTGTTTCCGGTGGGAAGGGCCGGCATTTTCCGGTTTGATGTATTTTTGCTGTTTTCGGGGGGTGGTGGATTTACAGTTTTGTTGTTGAATTACCTGTTGTTTTTTCTTCCTTTTTTTACCGGAGCGCTTGCTATTGGTATTGCTTTTATAAAGAATAGCCAGCAGATTGGTTCTTACTATTTTGGCAATTTAGTAGGCTCAGGGGCAGGTGGTATATTGGCTCTTTTTTTGGCTGCCAATGTCGAACCGGTTCAGGTTCCGACCATGGTGGGGCTTCTCCCAGTTGTGTCAGGGCTTTTGATAATTAAACGGACACATTTAAAACGTACCTTACCACTTACAATTCTGGCCTTGTTTGCTTCCGTGTATTTGCTAATTCGGCCGGTAGCAGTAAACCCTTCGGAATACAAGGACATAGAGTTAGCCAGGCAATTACCCGAAGCAGAGGTGATAATTACAAAGCCTTCGATTTATGGACTTGTAGAGGTGGTAGAGTCGCCAGCGCAAAGATTCTCCCCTGCTTTGAGTCTGAAGTTTACAGATAACCTGCCATCAGGTAAGGCAATTTTTGTAAATGGCGATTATTACGGACATGTAATGCAATTTGTTGAAGGCCACAGCAGGCATATTCTTGATTATACCACCAAAGGATTGCCTTATTTTTTTGGACATCGACACAGGATTTTAGTTATCAATGCTGGTAGCGGAACGCTCATTTCGCAGGCATTGCAAAATGGCGCTAAACAGGTTGACGCCACGATTGAAAACCATGCCATTGTATCGTTGCTGCGAAACGAATTGAAAGAGGCTTCAGGTGGGATTTTCCTTTCGCCTTCGGTAAATGTGTTTCAGGGTCATGCCCGGAATTTTCTGGCAGGAAATGATGCCGGAACTTACGACCTTATTGTTTTGCCAATTCTTTCAGAATTTGGAGGAGGCGCTGGACTAAACGCTTTGCGAGAAGAGTATAGTTTCACTTTGGAGGCTTTCGCAAAGATGATCCGACGCCTTTCCCCCGGAGGGGTCATTGCCATAAGTACCTGGAAGGACCATCCACCACGGCACAGCCTCAAAATTGCCGCAACTCTGACGCAGGCAGCATTAGAAGCAGGATTCGAAAAACCATCAGAACACATTGTTGCCGTAAGGTCGTGGGGTGCTATAACTTTTTTGTTGAAAAACTCACCTTTTA
>DATIKK010000117.1:0-19775 GCA_035477635.1 Bacteroidales bacterium
AGGAAATCGGAGAGGCTCTTGATGTTTTAATAAAGGGTGGAATAAAAAAGGAACAAATTACCATATTGCATTGCAACACAGAGTATCCCACTCCAATGAAGGATGTAAACTTGAAGGCAATGACAACTATACAGGAGGCTTTTGGGGTTAAAATAGGGTATTCGGACCATACTTTGGGCATTGAGGTTCCAATAGCCGCAGTAGCGTTGGGCGCAACGGTAATTGAAAAGCACTTTACCTTAGATCGAAATTTGCCCGGGCCCGACCACAGGGCTTCGTTAGAGCCCAATGAATTAAAACAAATGATTCTTGCCATTCGTAATGTTGAGTTGGCTTTGGCGGGAAACGGCAAAAAAGAACCAACTGAGTCTGAAAGACATAATATACCCATAGCCCGAAAAAGCATCCATGTAAGCATGGATATGGATGCAGGAACGGTTTTGAACGCCCGCCACCTGGTGATGAAAAGGCCCGGAAATGGCATTTCGCCGATGGATATTGATAAGGTTTTGGGGAAAAGAACGCTTCGGAGACTTACAGAAGATTACCTGTTGCAATGGGAAGATCTGGAAAGCTGAAAGTTGGGGTTTTAAGCAGCTCCCGCGCTGATTATGGAATTTACCTGCCCCTGCTCAAAAAGTTGCAGGCTGATCCGGCTTTTGAGCTTGAGGTTGTTGCCTTTGGCACCCATCTGCTTGAACAATACGGACAAACGGTTGAGCTGATCTCGGCAGACGGTTTTAATTTGCAAAAGGTGCCAGACACCATGCCTGCTTCAGATGCACCGGTTGACATTGCCGCATCCATTGGAAAAACCACCCAGGCTTTTTCAAATTTCTTCAACACCCACCATTACGACCTTGTTTTTGCCCTGGGCGACCGTTTTGAAATGTTTTCAGCTGTGGCGGCCACCACGCCTTTTATCATTTCCGTGGCACACCTGCACGGAGGAGAAACCACCTTGGGCGCCATTGACAATGCTTTCAGGCATGCCATTACCTGCCTTTCAAAATATCATTTTACATCCACGGAGATTTACAAAACGAGGGTGATTGATATTGTAGGCTCAGATGAAAAAGTATATAATGTCGGCGCATTGAGTATTGACAACCTGAAGCAACTACCCCTGCTAAGCAAAGAATATTTTAAAGAAAAGTTTGGCATTGACCTGAGCCTGCCCGGCATACTGTTCACCTTTCATCCGGAAACAGTTGAATATCAAAAGAATGAAACCTATATTAATGAGATCGTTAACGCACTTGAACTATTGAGCCGTTATCAGCTCATCGTTACCATGCCCAATGCTGACACCATGGGCCTGTTGATCAGAAGAAAACTGGAGGCCTTCGGCAAAGAAAAATCAAACGTGATCCTTGTTGAAAATTTTGGGGTGCAGGGCTACCTTTCGGCCATGAAGCATTGTGCGTTTATGCTGGGCAATACTTCCAGCGGTTTTGTGGAGGCCTCCTTTTTTCCGAAATGGGTCATCAACCTGGGCAACCGGCAAAAGGGCAGGATTCTGACCAAAAACATCATTTCAGCCGAAATTGAAAAGGAAAAAATAATGGACGCCGTAAAACTTGCAGAACAGATGGAGTTACCTTCAGATTGCAATATTTATGGCGCCGGAAATACCGCAGAAAAGATCGTGGAAATCGTAAAAAAGGAATTTTTTTAAATGATTGACATAAACAAACACCTGATCGACGCTTCAGCAAATATCCTGGAAGCTTTTAAAAAGCTCAACGAGGTGCCCCAATCGCTTACCCTGTTTGTGGTAAATAAGAGCGGAGTTTTGCAAGGCACCCTGACCGATGGGGACATCAGAAGAGGTTTTTTAAAAGGGTTGGAGCTTTCTGATGCAGTCGAAAAGTTTATGGCTCCCAAATTTCATTTTTTGAATGATGGGGAAGTGGCTCCCGCCCTTATAGGCGAAATCAAGGCCAAAGGCATTAGGCTGTTGCCGGTGCTCGACAAAGGAGGTAAAATCAAGAGTGTTATTGACTTCAAAAAGGTTCAAACCCTCTTGCCTGTTGATGCAGTGCTTATGGCAGGAGGGCGCGGTGAAAGACTCAGGCCGCTAACCGACACAACACCTAAACCATTGCTTAAGGTTGGCGAAAAACCGATTATTGACCATAACCTGGAGCATCTTGCGAAATTTGGCATTAAAACTATTTATCTGACTTTGCGTTATCTTGGAGAAATGATTGAAACGCATTGCGGCGATGGAAGTCTGAAGGACATAAACATTCGGTATGTGTATGAGACCGAGCCACTCGGTACTATTGGTTCTGTGAGCCTGATCAAAGGTTATGTGCACGACCATGTATTGGTGATGAATGCCGACCTTTTTACAAACATTGATCTGGAAGATTTTTACCAGAGTTTTATAGAGCAAAATGCGGATATGGCCGTTGCAACAGTTCCCTATTCTATAGATGTACCCTATGCCGTGCTAAACCTAAATGAAGACCGGGTAGAGGGTTTCCACGAAAAACCCACTTATACCTATCACTCCAATGCCGGCATCTATCTGATTAGGCGTGAGCTGTTGAAAACAATACCCATGCTAGAAAGCTACAATGCAACCGATTTTATTCAGGCCTTGATAACCGCTGGTAAAAAGGTAATTCGCTTCCCTATAATTGGGTATTGGATTGACATCGGCAAGCCGGAAGATTTTCAAAAAGTGCAGGAAATTGCAAAGCACCTAAGACCATGATTAATTACAGAACATTGGTTGTGATACCTGCCAGAGGCGGTTCAAAGGGAATATCCGGAAAAAACATTAAACTCCTGGGTGGAAAACCATTGATTAATTACACGCTCGAGGCCGCCAGAGATGTTTTTTCTAAAGATCAAATTCTGGTCTCAACCGACTCAGAAGAAATAAAATCTTGTGTGGAGAAAACCGGACTGAAAGTGCCATTCTTGCGTCCAGCTGAACTGGCCGGCGATACTGCCGGCACCTATGAAGTATTGCTGCATGCAATTGATTTTTCGACAAGAACCGGATTGGAACCAGAAGTGCTAGTTCTTTTGCAACCCACAACGCCTTTCCGCACAGCAACACATATAAGAGAGGCGCTTGAGTTGTTTGATGAAGAAACAGAAATGGTCGTCTCGGTAAAGGAAACCAAGGCCAACCCCTATTATGTGTTGCGGGAAGAAAATCCGGAAGGCTGGCTGGTAAAGTCAAAAGAAGGAACCTTTGCCCGAAGGCAAGATTGCCCTAAGGTATATGAATTGAACGGGGGTATTTACATAATGCGGGTAAATGCATTAAAAGAAAAGCCGCCAGGCCTGTTTGCAAAAGTCCGCAAATATGTAATGGATGAGATTAGTTCGCACGATATCGACACCCAACTGGATTGGGAGGTGGCGGAAGTGATATCAAAAAAAACCACTAAAAGCTCTTAATAAATAATGAATTTAAGAGCTAAAGGAATCAGTGGGATGGTGTGGTCTTTTCTGATTCAGGCAGGCTTTCAGGTAGTAAATTTTGCCACATCAATAATACTTGCCAGGATTCTTTTACCTGAGGAATTTGGGCTTATTGGGTTGGTCACGATTTTTATTGTAATTGGCAGGGTATTGGTAGAAGGGGGCCTATCGACAAGCTTGATACGAACCAAGGAACCAGACCAAAACGACTACTCAACTGTGTTTTTTATGAATTTGGCAGGGGCTTTCATTATCTACCTGGTCATGTTTTTGTTGGCCCCCCTCATTGCTCAGTATTTCAATCAGCCCTCTTTGGTGCTTTTAGTCCGGGTCCTTTGCCTCATTTTTATTATAAATGCATTGTCAACTGTGCAATCTACCCGACTGAACAAAAACCTTCAATTCAGAACCCAGTTTAAATTGCTCTTTCCTTCCTTGGTTATCAGCAGCTCTATTGGTATATGGATGGCATACAATGGATATGGTGTTTGGAGCCTTGTTTGGAAGGATTTAGCCTTTGCCGCCATAGCAACAACTCAACTTTGGCTGTATTCGAAGTGGAAACCAGCATGGGTTTTTAATTGGGAAATTTTCAGATACCATTTTAGCTTTGGGTATAAGCTGACAATTACAGGAATTACCACCGCCATATTTGGAAGTATTTACAAGTTCATAATCGGAAGGTATTTTTCAGTTGCCGAACTGGGTTTTTTTACCCGGGCAAAGTCAATGGAGGAATTGCCCACATCAAGTCTTGTTGCGGCATTCAACAGGGTGGCCTTCCCCCTTTTGTCGCAGGTTAATGATGATAATGAGCGATTGAAATCAGTTTATAAACGGCTGATGATACAAGTGGTTTTTTGGATTGCACCTGTGTTAATTATTGCAGGGGTACTTGCAACACCGCTGTTTCGATTCCTGCTAACCGAGAAATGGTTGCCAGCTGTACCCTATTTTCAAATACTATTGCTGGCCGGCTTGTTCTTCCCAATGCACCAATACAATCTCAATATTTGCAATGTAAAAGGTCGAAGCGACATGGTGCTTAAAATCTCGCTGATTCAGATTCTTTTGACTATAGTTGGCGTGCTGGTTGCTGTTCGGCTTGGAGTTTTTGGTCTATTATGGAGTATTGTCATTATAAATTTTGTTACTGCAATATTAAGTGGTTTTTTAAGCGGCAGGCTAATTAACTACACCTTAATTGAACAGTTTAAGGACATTGCACCTGCAATAATCATTGGTTGCTTAGCAGGTGCATTTGTTTTCTTAGTCGATTCTTTCCTTTTCATGGACTCGCCTGATCTCATTAGGCTATTATTTCCTGCAATGGGGGGTGCTATAATCTATTTGGGTGTTTCGTACTTATATAAAAGCCCTGCCATATTGGAGGCACAAGCCGTATTAAAATCAAAATTTCAGACAACTCCGGATAAATAAGGTTGTTCTCATGAATCCTAAAGTTAACTTGTTTCTTGTTCACACAGAGTATCATTTGTTGATCAGCAATGCTATCATCTTGAACCTCTACTCCGACCGAGGCCATTATAAAAATATTGTGGTCTTTGACTACTCCAGTAAAAGACTGACGAATGATTATTTTTATCCCGCAATACCGGCGACCTTTCTGGCGGTCGATCTATCGCAAAAAGACTTGAGTGGCATAACCCAAAAGCTTTTGAATTTCAACCCTGATCGGTTTTTTTTCTTTCAGGAAATAAGCATATTAGATCAGTATTTGTTGGAGAGGCTCTATAAAAAAGGCACTACAACCTGTTTGGTGCAAGATGGGTTAAAGCCCTATGTGGTCACAAAAAAGAAACATGAGTTGCTGTCGGCTCTGAAAGACACCCTGTTCACCTATCTCCAATTATGTGATCGAGGGCTATGCTTAAAAAAATTTAAAATTTTTAACTGGTACCGGTATGGGCATGTAGCCAGCATTATGGAGGTTTGGCTTACACATCCGGGTGCCTTTTACAATCCAAAGAAAAAGAACATCTATCAAATCCCGGAAATCGCAGAGAAAGATGTTGTAAGCAAATTGGCGGTTTTTTTTAAATTCGAATCCAAAAATGACTTTCCCAATTCATTGAATGTGGTTTTTTACATCAACCAGCCGTTTAAAAATGCCTCACATATAAAGACCGAAATACAATTTCTGCAGCAAGTAAGAAACAAGTTTCCTGATAAAGATTTAATTATTAAAATTCATCCTTTAACACCCCAAACCACGATTGCATTGTATTCTGAAATAAACAATGTACATATTATAAAAAAAAAAATACCGGCAGAGTTATACATCCTTTCCCTGAAAAACTCTGTCGTTTTAAGCGGATGGTCAACGTCTCTGTTAACTTACAATCCAACCTGCAATTATTTTTATATGTATAAAATTTTTGAGCCGGACAAGATACTCAAACAATTGGCGCCCGCAAATCCGACTGATTATATTACAGAGGTTGCCTGTGCTGACGAAATCACTTTTCCTGATTACACGTGAATCATTAATCATTCACTAATAATCCTCAAGGATTAAATCTTTTGTGTTTTGTGAAAAGTACTCTTCGGGGTGAATGCTACAACTAAATAATTTTGTTACTAGATGAGCCTAACAAAAAATTATAAGGCGCAACATCGTTTCTCCATTACTTCGTCGTGGGTGGTATTCTGGCTTATCTGGCCTTTTGGCGCCTTGGTTAGGGCTTTGAAGCAGTTCCGTAGCCCAGTAGCACCGACTGTCTTTTGGCTGTTCTGTGTTTATTTCGGCTTTGTATTTATCATAGCCGAAGATGTTCCGGGTGCTATCGACTCTACGCGCATTGCAACCTCGTTTACACAACAACATCAAAACCCGTTGACCCTTCCGGAGTTAACAGGCATGTTCTTTTTGCCGGAAACGGGGTTGGCTGATGTATATCTACCCTTGATTATATGGTTGGTTGCATTTTTTACGGGCAATCCACAAATTCTTTTTTTGGTTTTTGCAGCTGTGTTTGGTTTTTTTTACACCAAAAACTTATGGTTTATTTACAACAAAGTGCAGGTTAGGGTTGGGCTGTTGCTCTTTCTTTTTATGCTGGCTTTTGCTTTAGCAAATCCAATCTGGGCAATCAATAGCGTGCGGATGTGGACTGCAGCGCAAATTTTCGTGTTTGGTATACTTACATACACCCTCAACAACAGTAAAAGAGGCCTGTTGGTGGCTGGGCTCTCCATGCTGGTGCATTTTTCGTTTTTTATCCCATATTTTCTTTTTCTTGCCTGGTATTTCCTGCCCAAAAGGATAACGGTTTTCATGGTTTTATACATCATCACTGCTTTTGTTAGCGAGATAGACCTTGCTGTGGTGCGCGACGGGATTGCCCGCCTGCCTGATTTTCTACAGGTGCGTATGGAGGGGTACGCTACCGAAAGAAGAGCAGTGTTTATTGCAGAGAGAATTGAAGCGCAAACTTGGCATGTTGCTTTAGCTGCATGGACGGAAAAAATCCTTATTTATGCCTGGGCTATAACCCTTTTTTATTACCATAAAAACTTTGCAAAAACTTTACCGGAGGCGGCTAAATTGTTTTCACTGGCTCTTTTTCTGGGCGCTTTTGCCAATCTGGCAATGCTGGTACCGTCGGGCGAACGATTTATAATAATTTCCGACATCTTATTTTTAGCTGTAATTATTTGGCTGTTTGGCGTGGGTTTTTTTAATAAAAAGGCGCAGACAATTAAGTTAGCCACATATCCGGTAATTGTTTTTTCCATACTCTTCTCCGTTAGAATGGGAATGGGTTTTTTTGGCATTTCAGCCCTGATCAGCAATCCGTTCATTGCCATGGTTTTTGCCGACCAGGTGCCATTGATAGATTTTATAAAACGGTTTTTTTAATGCCTTACAGTTCAAACATCAGGAAAAAAATTTCCCGCCACCTCGTGAACATTCCCGGCTGGTGCACTTCCCGCAAACCCATCGTGTTCCTTTCCGATGACTGGGGCGGGGTGCGGGTGCGTTCAAAGGAGGCTCGGGAGGCATTGATCCGGGCCGGCTTGCCTATGGACAGGAACCGCTTCGACCGCTTCGACTGCCTGGAGTCCAACGGGGACTTGGAAGGCCTTTTCGAAGTATTGTTAAGCCACAAAGACCAAAATGGAAACCACCCCGTAATCACAGCCGTAGCCAATGTGGCCAATCCCGATTTCGAAAAAATAAGGGAGGGCGGCTTTTCCGAATACCACTATGAGCCTTTTACCGAAACCCTGAAGCGCTATCCCGAGCACAACAGTGTTTTTGAACTGTATCAAAAAGGAATCGCGTTAAACGTTTTCAGGCCCGAGTTGCACGGGCGGGAGCATTTGCAGGTGCAATGGTGGCTCGAAAACCTGCAATCGGGCCATGAAGCGGTAAGACTGGCCTTTGAACAGGGCTTTTGGCACCTGCCCGGAAAATATTTGACCAATCCGCTGCACCGGGGACTGGCTGCCGCATACGACATTGCCTCAACAGAAGAGGTCGATCCCCAAAAGGGAATCGTTGCAGATGGGGCAGTGTTGTTCAATCAAATATTTGGATATAATTCGGAATTGTTTATACCCCCAGCCCAGCACTACAACCAAAGCCTTGAACAGGCTATTGCCGCAGCCGGCTTTAAAATGATTGATGTACCCCGCCTGCGCAAAATGCCTTTGGGCGACGGAAAGTTTAAAATCAAACTGCACTTTCCCGGGCAACAAAACAAATCAGGCTTACAATACATTACACGCAATGCGGTTTTTGAACCCAATATGAATGAACACTCCGATGGGGTAAACGAATGCCTTGCCGATATCGAAAGTGCGTTCTGCTTCAAAAAACCGGCAATAATAAGCAACCACAGGGCTGCCTTTACCGGCGGCCTGGATGAAAAAAACCAGGCCAAAGGGCTGAAAGCCCTTAACCGGCTGTTGAGAGAGATTCTGAAACGTTGGCCAAATGCTGAATTTATTAGTGCTCCAAGGCTTTTTGAAATCATGAACGGTAAATGAAAATTAAGAATATTAAAAGCTGGGCAGGCCGGCACTGGCACAACATTCCCGGATGGCGCACCAACCGAAAGATTGTGGTTTTCGAAAGCGACGACTGGGGCAGCATCCGCATGCCGTCGAGGGAAGTGTATGAGTCTTTGCTTGAAAAAGGAATACGGGTTGACAAACTTTCGTTTTTGCGCTACGACTCCCTTGCCTCAGAAACGGACCTGACTGCCTTGTTCGATGTTCTGAGTTCGGTTAAAGACATACATGGCAATCCGGCAGTTTTTACGGCAAACACCGTGGTTGCCAACCCTGATTTTGAGAAAATAAGGGCGAACGAATTTAAAGAGTACCGCTACGAGCCATTCACAACCACGCTTTCTCGTTATCCAAGCCATAAAAACTCTTTTAAACTCTGGCAGGAGGGCATCGGGGCGGGAGTTTTTCATCCGCAGTTTCACGGCAGGGAGCATTTGAATGTTGCCAGATGGCTTGATGCCCTACGGCAGAATTCAGGAGATGTTCGCCTGGCTTTCGAGTATGGCATGTACGACCTCAGCGAGTCAGGCCATATCATCACCGAAAATTCATTTATGGATGCCCTTTCTTATAATAACGAACACGAATTGGAGAATATCAAAACCAGCCTGAAAGAGGGCTTGGGGCTTTTTGAAACCCTTTTTGGGTACAAAAGCAAATCCTTTATTGCTTCCTGTTATATTTGGAGTCCTTTAATTGAAAAAACCTTAGCTGATTGCGGTGTAATGTACATTCAGGGCGGACGGGTCCAAAAAATACCCATACCTGGTTCAACAAACAACTATTTAAAAAAACTGCACTATACTGGTCAAAAAAATGAACACAACCAGACTTACCTGGTCAGGAATTGTTTTTTTGAGCCAGGCGAAACAGGTGCCCAAGGTTTGATTGAAGATTGCATAAAAAGAATCCGGGCTTCTTTCTTTTGGAAAAAACCAGCCATAATTGGCACACACCGCTTGAACTATATCGGGTCCATATTTCCCGAAAACAGGGATCAAAACCTGAACCTCTTGAAGCAACTCCTAATGCGCATTATAAAGGAGTTTCCCGAGGTGGAGTTTTTTACCAGCGATGGCCTGGGCGACTTAATTCAAGCCGTAAAATAAACAGGGCGCCTATTTCACCTAATACCATTATGGACAATTTTTTGTATCTAAAAACACTGTTTACGAATCCCGGCAACAGAAATATTGACAGGTTGTCGGAGCTTTACGCAAACCGGGCTTTGCTAAAAAGCGCCATCGAAGAGCTGACCGGCGGGGTGATTCATTCTGAAAGCGTTTTTAATAAACATATTTTGGTAAAGCCCAACTGGGTAAATCACGTCCGAAGCCAAACCGACAGTATTTGCCTGACAACCAATCATAATTTAATCCTTGCGCTCATTGAAGTTTTATTGCCGCTAAAGCCCTCTAAAATCACTGTTGGTGATGCACCCATCCAGGGATGCAACTGGGGTAAGCTGCATCCTGCATTTTTTTATGAAGAAATCAACACCCTTGCAAAAAGTTTTAAGACCGATATTTTAGTTCGTGATTTCAGGAGGGTGGTGTTCGACACGGCAAAAAACAACCTCTCGGTTGAGCAAAACCCTTTGTCTGATTATATTATCTTCGATGTTGGTAAAAAAAGCTTTTTGGAGCCAATAACCCGAAGCGACAAAAATCTTTTCCGGGTTTCGCAATACGATCACGAACGGCTGGCTGAGGTTCATCGGCCGGGTGTGCATAAATATTGCATTTCAAAAGCCCTTTTTGAGGCCGATATGGTTATTTCCATGCCCAAGGTAAAAACCCACGAAAAAGCGGGTATTACAGCGGCTTTAAAAAACCTGGTGGGGGTCAATGGCGACAAAGACTATCTGCCCCATCACCGAACCGGCGGAACAAGTCGCGGGGGCGACAGCTACCCGGGCAATAATATGCTAAGAAACTTCGCGGAGCATTTGCTCGATATAGCAAATAAAAAAATCGGGAAGCCCTCTTTCAGGTACTGGCAAAAACTTGCCATCGAAATATGGCGGTTGTCAAGCCCGGGCAAAGTTGACCAATTAGGAGCTGCCTGGCACGGCAACGACACCACCTGGCGCATGGTGCTCGACCTGAACCGTATTGCAATTTTTGGAATGCAGAACGGGCAGTTGGCTGAATCGCCGCAAAGGCAGTTGTTCAGCCTTTGCGATGGTATCATTGGCGGGCAGGGCAACGGCCCGCTTTTCCCTGAGCCTTTGCCGCTGGGCTTTCTGAGCTTTTCTGACAACGCAGCAATGAATGATTACATTTTTGCCTTGTTAATGAAGTTAAATCCTGAAAAACTACCTTTGCTTAAAAATGCTTTCACCCTTTACACAGCCAACTTTGACAACCTCTTCCTCAATGGTAAAAGAATAAAGTCAGAACTTCTGGCCGATTATTCAGTACCTGCACTCCCACCCCCCGGCTGGGAGGATTACTTAAATGAAGGCTAATAAAAAAAGCTCCGGCAAACTGCATGAAAATCGCCATTCATAAATCTTCCTGGGGTTTTAGTCAGGACTGGATAGCTTACTGCGAGCGTATGGGGGTTGATTATAAGGTGGTCAACTGTTACGATTCGGATATTATTGAGCAAATTGCCGATTGCGATGCGCTTATGTGGCACCACCACCATACCGAAGCCCGAGATGCCTTGTTTGCAAAGGGATTGCTCTTTGCAATACAGCAGTCGGGCAAAAAAGTGTTTCCCGATTTCAACACCGCCTGGCATTTCGACGACAAGGTGGGTCAAAAATACCTGCTCGAAGCCATTGGCGCCCCAATGGCGCCAACATGGACGTTTTTCGATAAAAAACAAGCCCTTGATTGGATAAAATCGGCCCAATTCCCAAAGGTTTTTAAGCTGAGGGGAGGCGCAGGCTCAGCCAATGTAAAACTGGTTAAAACCTCCCGGCAAGCCCGGCAGCTGGTACACAAAGCATTTAACAAAGGGTTTCCCTCTTATAACAAATGGGGCGACCTGAAAGAACAAATCAGGAAATTCAAATTAAACCCAGCTTCCTGTGTAAACCTTGCCAAAAGCATCCGGCGTTTGTTTGTTACAACCCGTTTTGCGCGCACCCTGGGCAACCAAAAAGGTTATGTTCTTTTTCAGGAGTTTCTTCCTGGTAATGATTGCGACATACGGGTGATAACCATTGGCCACAGGGCTTTTGCCATTAAACGCCTGGTGCGCGAAAACGACTTCAGGGCATCGGGCAGTGGCAACATACGCTACAACAAGGAAGAATTTGACGAAAGGTGCATAAAAATAGCTTTTGAAACTACCTTAAAACTACAAGCCCAGTGTGTGGCTTACGATTTTGTATTCGATAAACAAAACCAACCCCTCATTGTAGAAATTAACTATGGCTTCGACCGCAATGTGTATTTCCCCTGCCCCGGCTACTGGGATGTACAATTAAACTGGCACGAAGGCAAGTTTAACTCGGCAGAGTGGATGGTGGAGGATTTGTTAAAACCAAAAACAATCTAAACTACTTAAATGTATAATTTAATATTTGATATTGGCGCAAATCGGGGGCAGTTTTTGAAAAATTATCTGTCGACCTCAAAAAAGGTTGTGGCTGTTGAAGGAAATCCATTTTTAGCTGAGGAAATTAACCTTAAGTACAAAACTGAAATCCAAAACGGTTCGCTAATTGTTGTGAACAAGGCCATAAGCTCTGCTGAAGGAGGCGGTTTTGTGGATTTCTACATAAACAATTACTCTTCGGGATTAAGCCGCATTACCCCTCCAAAATTACACCCAGAAGATTTTAAGGTTTTAAAAACGCAACAAATATCTTATGGGGAGTTGGTTGATTTATATGGCCGGCCAGACATGGTAAAGATCGACCTTGAAGGCTACGACAAAGTCATATTAGACTATATGTTGGAAAAAAGCCTTTTGCCAGATTATATTCAATTTGAAAATTGCGGATTAGATTCAATTAAAAAGTTGATTCATTCAGGTCACTATTGCTCCTGGAATATAGTTGCACAATACAATTTCAAAAAAATATACAAAGGCAGGTCTCTTTATAATTTTAATCCATTTGGTTCGCAAATAATTTCTCCATGGTTAAATGACAAGCAAATTGTTGAGCTCTACTTACAAATGCCTCAATCATGGTTTGATATTCATGCAAAAAAAAACCAAGAAATGGGTGCTGAGATTATTTTTGATTATTATAAAACCACCTTCAGTCTAATATTAACGATTAAAAAAATCTTTCCCCACCAATTGAAAGCTTTAATAAAAAAAGTATTGATAGGCAGTGGTTTTCAAAGGAAGGTATAGTTTAGTTAGTTAGACCAATCATTTAAACATGTTCTAATGAATATCCGTTACAGCAAACTGTTCAAAACCCCCAGAAAGGCAATCAAGCATGTATTAAGCGCCGTTTACCCTGTGATTATCAAAATATGGCCGTTGCCCAAAGTGCTGTCAATTGACGAAACCCTCGATAAGATTATTGCTGAAAAACTCTCCATTGCCCGATTCGGCGACGGTGAGTTTCTTTATATGATTGACAAACTAAACCTGCCTTTCCAGAAACAGGAATCTTTACTACGCAAAAAACTCATCGGAATTTTAAAGTCTGATGAACCCAATGTTTTGGTCGGCCTACCAATTGGTTATCATAGCCTGAGAAACTTAAATAAAGAATCCCTCAAAACCTGGCGTTCGCAAATTTCATGGATATACCCCAGGCTAAAAAAACACCTGGATTTGTCAAAGCCTTATTATAATGCAAGCATGACCAGATTATACATGGATTATGAGGACAAATCAGACAGTAGCAGGTTGTTCACAAAGGTTATGCAAATATGGGAAGGTCGCCATATCGCGTTGATAGAGGGAGAAAAGAGCAGACTCGGCGCGGGGAACAACCTGTTTGAAAACGCTGCCAGTGTCGTCCGTATTTTGGGCCCGGCACATAATGCATACGACAAGTTTCAAGAGTTGCTGCAGGAGGCGCAAACGCAACCCAAACACAAATTATTCCTTGTAGCCATGGGACCCACCGCCAAGCCTCTTGTGTTCGAGCTTGCAAGGCAGGGCTTTCAGGCTATTGACATTGGCAATGTTGACATAGAATATGAGTGGTATTTAAGGGGGGCAACTGAAAAAATTAAAATACCCGGCAAATATACGAGCGAGGCGCCGGGCGGCAGAAATGTAGAGGATATCGTGAACGAGGCCTATGAAAACCAAATAATTGCCAGAGTTTATTAAAAATATTAATTCCGGGTGTCAAATATTTTAGTAGTCGGTCCTTCCCTTAAACTGGGGGGCGTTGAGCGGGCAAGCTCAAACATTGCCAATGCATTTGCCGCCCATGGCCATCATATTACTTTTCTGGCCTTGTTTCCGCAATCGCATTTTTTTAAGCTGCAACCCGGGGTAAACTTTGTAGAGCCTTTAAATGGCTTAAATGCCAAAAGGTTAAATATTTTCAAAACCATTGGCTGGGTCAGAAAACAGGCCAGCCATCTAAAGCCGGATGTGGTACTGGTGTTTGGGTATTTTTATAGTGCAGTTACCCGCCTGGCGCTTGCCGGGTTAAAAATTCCGGTTTTTGCTTCCGATCGCGCCAGTCCGCTTTTCAAATGGCCCATTCATGTACATTTGTTCAACCATATGGTTTTTACCCTTTTTCCACCGGCGGGGTTAATTGCCCAAACAGGCCAAGCGGCCGAAAAACAACGGGCTTACTTCAAAAAGCGGACAAGGATAAATGTTATTCCCAACGCCTTGCGCCAGGTGCAGCTTCACCCTGATTTAACAAGGCAAAAAACAGTATTGGCTGTGGGCCGGCTTACCGACCACCTGAAAGGCTTCGACCGGCTGATTGAGGCATTTGCAAAAATTGGAAACCAGGACTGGCTACTGGTCTTTGCCGGTGGCGATACTGATGGCGGGCACCTGAAAAAACAGGCCCGTGAGCTTGGGATTTACGACAGAGTCCGGTTTCTGGGTAAAGTGAAGGATTTAGACCGGGTATTGGCCGGGGCGGGCATTTTTGTCATTCCCTCGCGAAGCGAAGGCTACCCCAACGCCCTTTGCGAAGCCATGGCTGCAGGCTTGCCCTGCATTGCCTTTGATTTTGTGGCCGGACCACGCGATATCATTACCCACAACCACGATGGACTTATAGTAGAAAATGGAAATACGAACGCTTTGGCTGCAACCATCGATTATTTGATAGAAAACCCCGCAGAAAGAGAGCGCTTGGGCAAAAACGCAATGGAAATAAGTGAGCGCTTAAACCTTGACAAGATTGGTGGGCAATATTTAAGTTTTATATTAAACACGGATAATGGAAAACAAATCGAATCCAAAAATTAGCATCATCGTACCGGTATATAATGTGGAGGCTTATTTGCACCAATGTATCGAAAGCCTGATTGGGCAAACCTATAAAAACATTGAAATCATTCTGGTAAACGATGGCTCAACCGATAGCTCCGGTGAAATTTGTGATTCGTTTGCGAAGCAGGATCAGAGAATCATTGTAATACATAAGAAAAACGAAGGGGTTGGCTTAGCACGAAATATTGGAATAAGTAATGCCAGTGGCGATTATGTTTCCTTTGTCGATGCAGATGATTGGGTGGTGCCATGTTTATATGAAAATTGTATTACATCAACCCCGCCAAGGCAGTTTGACATAATACAGTATGGTTATTACAAGATTAATAAAGATAATGTTCGAACCGGTCAAAACGCACCTCCTTCTATCGTTATTGATAATTTGCAACTTAACAGGGGGTTGTTGGTCCAAATCTTAAAATCCGGTGCGGGTTTGGCTGTTTGGGATAAAATTATTAATAGAAATTTGATTGTTGAAAACAACGTTTGGTTCGACAATAAAAAAAGAGGGCAGGACTTTACTTTTGTTATTACACTATTTGGCTATGCAAAATCACTTGCCTCCATTGCCAAACCATTATACAATTATCGGGTTCTATATGGGTCCAAAAACAAGTTTGACCATGATATTATAAAAAATCACATGGAAAACTTTGAAAGAATCCACGCATTATTTGGTGAGTCTGAGCAGCAAACCAAAGTAACCAAAAAGTACTTGAAAAACTTGGCGATTTTGTGGTTTTTGATGGTAATACCATTAAATATTTCAAACACCTTATTGTTAACAAAAAAAGAAAAAATTACTCAAATAAAATTACTCTATTCCTCAAAAATAATTTCTGGCTGGCTTTCTACCAGAGGCATTCCTAGCGTTGGCCCGATGGGAAAATTGCTCGTTTTTATATATTCATTAAAATTCCCGATTCTTCTCATTTTTACGGCACGCTTCCTTTCATTTTTAAGAAGAAACTTGAACCTCACCAGGTAAAACAATGTGCGGTATTGCCGGTATAATTACTCAAAACGAAGCAGCTGATCAGCAGCAGCTTCGCAAAATGTGCAGCAGGCTAATGCTTCGCGGGCCGGATGGCGGGGGCTGTTTCTACCATCGCAACATTGCCCTTGGCCATCGCAGACTTTCCATTATCGATTTACAAACAGGCGATCAGCCTATGCACAGCGTCGATGGTTCGGTGGTGGTGGTTTTTAATGGCGAGATTTACAACTTTGCGCAGCTTAGGCACGAGCTTTTGGCAAAAGGCTTGCGGTTTCGCACCAACAGCGACACAGAAGTGCTAATCAACGGATACCTTGCCTATGGCATTGACGAAATACTGCACCGCATGGAGGGTATGTTTGCTTTTGCCCTTTACGATAAAAAAAATGAAAAACTATTTATAGCGCGCGACAAGTTTGGCGAAAAGCCATTGTATTACAGTGAAAACAGCGATGCTTTCTGGTTCGCATCCGAGCTCAAGGCCTTCCCGCCCGAGGTTCCGGGTTCGGTCATCGACCCGGTTGGACTGAATTATTTTTTCGCCCTAACCTACATACCTGCTCCTTACACCATTTACAAAAGTGTTAAAAAACTCGAAGCGGGCCATTATTTGGCTTTTGAAAATGGTGGAATGAGCAAGCCAATCCCATATTTTGACCTTGCAGTTTTTGCAGGCAATTTGCCGCCTGTAAATGATTTTGAGGAAGCCAAAAAACTGGTGCGCGATTTGCTAAGCCGCTCGGTAGCTGATCGAATGATCTCAGATGTTCCCCTGGGCGCATTCCTGAGCGGGGGCATCGATTCGAGCATCGTGGTTGCATTAATGGCAAAAACCGCCAAAAGCCCCATCAATACTTTTACCATTGGCTTCAGGGAAAAATCGTACGATGAAAGTCAAAGAGCAGCCCTGATGGCTGCCAAGGCAGGCGCAAACCATATGGTGCAATATCTTGACTACAAGGATGTTGTAGATTGCGTGGATGAAATCATTTTGCATTACGACGAACCCTTCGGCGATTCTTCTGCCATTCCATCCTTTTTCGTGGCCAAACTGGCTGCTGAGCAGGTAAAGGTTGTGCTAACCGGCGACTGCGCCGATGAGCTTTTCGGAGGCTATGAAAAATACCTGGCAAGTTATTACGCTGCTAAATTCAACCGCTTACCCAAACCCGTGAAGACGATTGCAACAAAAATCATTTATAACCTCCCGCACAACCGTCTGACAAATGTTTTTCTGAGAAAAGCCAAAAAAGTAATAAACAATGCAGATTTAAGCAATTTTGACCTCCATTACAGCATGATGGCCCTGGGCTTTAGCGACATTGAAAGGCGGAGTTTGCTAAAAAACCATTGGCATTTTGATGTTAAACCGGAAATAGAAAAGATTTATAATGCTGCGCCCGGTACGCACCCACTGGAAAAAAGTCAGTTTACCGACATGAAATTGGTGCTGGAGGGCGATATGTTTGTTAAAATCGACAGGGGTTGTATGAAAAACTCTCTTGAATCGAGAGCGCCCTTTATGGATACCCGAATTGTTGAAACCGTGTTTCGAATCCCGCCGGAATTCAAGATTAAAGGGAAAAACAAAAAATTCATTCTTAAAGAGGCGTTCAGGGATCTTTTGCCCAATCAAACCATTGGTTTTCGAAAAAAGGGATTTGGAGTCCCAATAGATTATTGGTTAAAAAACGAATTGCGGCAAGAATTAGAGCGTCTGTTAAGCAAGGATTTGATTGAAAAACAAGGCCTTTTTTCTTATCCTTACATAGAACAGCTGCTCCTGGAGCATCGAACGGGCCGCGAGAACCACAAAAGCAAATTGTGGAATTTGTATGTGTTTCAGAAATGGTATCAGAATCGCTTCATGAAACAATGAAAAAGAGACTTATTCTTGGAGTAACCGCAGGTGGTAGCTCCCGCTTGTTGGATGGTCAGGCAAAACATTTTCGGGGGTTGGGTTATGAGGTCTTTCTTGTTTCGCAAAACCACCCCAAAGAAACCCTTTTCTGTAAAAGGGAAGGAATTACTCATCTTCCGGTGGACATTGTAAAAAACATCAACCCGGTCAGTGATTTAAAGGCTTTAATGCAGATTGTCAGGCATTTCAAGCAAATTAAGCCGGATATTATTAATGTAGGTACTCCAAAAATGGGATTGCTTGGCATAATGGCGGCCTGGCTAATTGGCATAAAAAAACGGATTTACACTTGTAGGGGTTTGCCGTTCGAAACAGAACGCAGATTAACCAGATGGATTCTTAAATCCACTGAAAGAATTACCGTTGGCTTAGCCACAAAAGTAATTTATGTAAGCGCCTCTCTTGAGCAGTCAGCCAAACGTCATAAAACCTTTATGGGTTCAAAATCGGTGGTGCTGGGCCATGGCACCAGCAACGGCGTTGATCTTGCTTTCTACAGCCAGAAAAATGTCAACCAGGCTGAACGCAAAGCCCTGCTTGATGAATATGACTTGCAGGATAAATTGGTAATCGGTTTTGTGGGCCGTGTTTCCAAAGAGAAGGGGGTTTATGAACTGGTTGATGCTTTTGAAGAAGTTAACAGGCTTTACCCCGAAACCCGTTTAATCATGATGGGTCATATCAGTTGCGAATCAAGCTTTGAAGAAAGATTCAGGGCAATTCCGGGCATTATACATATTCCCTTTCAGGACAATGTTCCTTTATACATGTCTCTGTTCGACATTTTGGTTTTGCCCTCATGGCGCGAAGGCTTCCCAAATGTGCCCATACAGGCGGCTGCAATGGGTGTCCCGGTAATTGTTTCAAGCGCTACCGGTTGCATTGATTCGGTAAATCCGGATGTAAACGGAAAGATTTTTGAAAAAGGCAATGCCCAAAAAATGGCTGAGTCCATGTGTTTTTATATCGGTAATCCACCAATTAGAAAACAACATGGGCAGGCAGGTCTTGACTGGGCCAGTAAATTCAAAAGTGAATTGGTTTGGCAATATTTAAACGATTTATATAATCAACCAGTATGATCTTTACCGGCGACATAGCCGCCCATGACAAAAAGCACTAATGAACCGACTTAAGTATTTTGGTTATTACCTTCTAAAAACCGACTGGCCAAGGTTTTTCAGATTCCTCTATTTTGCCTCAAAGAAAACCTCAAAGCCTAAAGGTGTAATTTTATTGGATGTTTTACAATCATCATTCAGATACAACATCTCCCTGCTCGACTATTTCTATTTCAGGTTTTTTGAGTTGAACAAAGCGGATCGGCAAAAATGGGCCGGCACAGGCTTTTTGTATGAATACCAGTTGCGTATGAACCCAAAAAGCACCCGCGAAGTACTGGAAAACAAGATCAGCTTCCTGCAGCATTACTCGCCATTTATTAAAAGAAGTTTTGCTTCCTTGCATGAATTACAAAAAAACCCGGGAAAGGCTACACAATTGCTGGGCAACGCCTCAGGCAGGCTGGTGCTAAAAGGCTCCCACGGACAGGTTGGCGCCGAAGTCGAGGTGGTTAATGCCGTTGATTACAACCACGAAAGTCTGCTCAGATATATGCAATCCAAAGGCTACGATTTGGCTGAGGAATATGTGGTGCAGCATCCGGCGGTTATGGGTTTATCACCTTCGGGCCTCAACACCCTGCGCATTTTTACACAGTTACACAATAATAAGGTTGATCTTTTGGGTGCAAGGCTGCGGGTATCCGTCAACTCACCTGTTGACAACCTGGCCGCCGGCAACCTGGCCGCACCTGTCGATCCTGTTACCGGCAAAGTAAACGGCGCCGGCGTATATAGCGACATTACCAAAACCGATGAAGCTGTGCACCCCATCACCGGTAATCCCATGGAAGGCTTCCAAATCCCCTTCTGGCCCGAAGCCCTGCAAATGGCAAAAGATGCCGCAATGTTT
>DATIKK010000118.1:0-2960 GCA_035477635.1 Bacteroidales bacterium
ATTTAAAGACGAATATTTGTTCAAATGGATAAAAGATTGGAAATATCAAAGGGTTTACAAGTTAATAAATTCGGTTATTCTGGTTTTTATTCGACCCTGAAAGGGTCATATGTTTATAGGCAATATAAATGTTTAGGATATTCGACCCCATCGGGGTCGCATCCTTCTCATGTCATTTTTTTTCTATAAACATCAAATCCCTTCGGGATTATTTAACAAAAAGCATGGAAGCCAATATTCAAAAAGGTTTGGCGGAATTAAAAGAGTTTGTGCAATGAAGTTTGAGAAACTTGGAAATATAGCTGACATCATTGCGGGACAATCACCGCCTTCAAGCACATATAATAGTGAAGGTAAAGGCATTCCATTTTTTCAAGGAAAAGCAGATTACGGAGAAAAGTATCCAACTGTAAGATATTGGTGCACCGAGCCAACAAAAATTTCATTGCCTGATGATATTTTGATTTCAATGAGAGCACCTGTTGGACCTGTTAATATCAATATAGTTGAATCTTGTATTGGAAGAGGATTAAGTGCAATTCGGGTAAAGAAAAATGTAAGTAGAGACTTCATCTACTTTTGGTTAAAACAAAATCAGCACATAATTGCCGCAAAGGAAACTGGTTCAACATTCAAAGCAATTACTCAAAAGATTTTGAACGAAATTATTGTTCCGTTTCCAAGTTATCCCGACCAACTCCACATCGCCAACATCTTAAGCAAAGCCGAAAACCTGATAGCCCAACGCAAAGAAAGTATCCGCCTGCTCGATGAATTTTTGAAAAGCACGTTTTTGGAGATGTTTGGAGACCCCGTGAGGAATGAGAAGGGATGGGAAATTAAACAATTGGGAATGGTGACACACATGAAGGCAGGTCAATTTGTTGCTGCTTCAGATATACAGACAGAATCTAATGAAGGATTCTATTCGTGCTATGGAGGAAATGGAATAAGGGGATATGTAAAATCATATACACATGAGGGTGACTTTGTTTTGATTGGGAGACAAGGTGCATTGTGCGGGAATGTAAAAATTGCTAAAGGTCAATTCCATGCAACTGAGCATGCAGTAGTTTGTTCACCGAAATTGAAATTTGAAACATACTGGCTTTATTTTCTATTGGATGTTTTCAATTTAAACAAATTTGCTAGTGGTGCGGCTCAGCCTGGTCTTGCAGTCGGTAGATTAGAGCAAATAGACATCTTTTTCCCACCCATCACCCTCCAAACCCAATTTGCCCAAATCGTAGAAAAAACAGAAGCCTTGAAAACGCTATACCAACAAAGCTTAACCGAACTTGAAAACCTGTATGGTTCATTAAGTCAAAAGGCGTTCAAAGGCGAATTGTCGATTAAGAATCATGCTAATCTGTAAATCCTACAAATCATGGTTCAGACAATTGGAAGGGTATTGGGGCGGAGGAATAATTTTAAAACCGCAAAGACGCGAAGTTTTACGCCAAGGACGCTAAGAAAATATTTTGCGACCTAATTGCCCGTTTTCCTGTTTCTATCGTGCCGGCTTACCCTTCCTTACCCTGGCCGGCATACTTTTGAATGAGTATGCTGAAGACAAAGATCTGAAAGGTATGGAAGATGATCAGGGGGAGCAGCAATAAGCCGGCAGCGGGAAGGTTTCGGAAAAGCACATCGGAAAAAACCGATCCGTGCACCAGCGATTTTTGGGTTGCGCAGATCAGGGCGGTGATACGGTCTTCGCGGCTGAATCTCAGCCTGGCCGAGATCAAGGCTACCAGGCCGTAAACAAGAACAAACAACAGGATGACCCCGGCGCTCAGCAACAGGATATTTACCGGTCCGATGCCGCTAAACACGTCGTTGAGAAACGAGTCGGCGAAGCTGCGGTAAATGATCAGCAGGATCACGCTCTTGTCGAAGGTGGTGATTTGCTTCGAAAACCTGAGGGCCAGGCTTTGCAGGCGGGGTTGCAGCCAGATGCCCAGCGCCACCGGCAGGATGATTTCGAGCAACAGCTTCAGGTAAACATGGGAGAAATTGAATTCGCCGGTTTCGGCCGTGAGGAATATTCCCATCCATAGCGGCGTAACAACAATGCCGATGAGTCCCGACAGGCTGGCGTTAAAAATCCCTGCCGTTAAATTACCCCTGGCCAGGGCGATCATGACCACCGAAGTGGATACGGTCGAAGGCAGGGCGGCCAGGAAAAAAGTACCCAGCCAAAGCGTCCGCTGCAATTCATTACCCAAAAACGGCAGCAAAAGCAGCACCAGGAGCGGAAAAACCAGGAAAGTGGTAAGTTGTACTAAGAGGTGCAGGCGAACATTGGCAAGGCCGCTGCGGATTTTACTCCGGTCGAGCTTTAATCCGTAGAAGAAGAAGATCAGGAATATGCCTACGCTGCTGATTTCCTGAAGCGGTATCTTACTTCCCGGCGCTGCCGGGCCCGGGAGGAAGTAGGCCAGGGCCATAACCACCACCAGGGCGATCAGGAACCTGATGTCCTTCATATCCCTTTAACCTTGTAGTGTTGGGCCAATACCCTGAAAAACCATTTTGGCGGCAGCAATCTTTTTAAACAAACTGCCAATCTTTGTTCCGGGGAGGCGACAATGTAACGGCTTGCCGGCCTTTTCATTGTAACTATAGAAGCCACTTTCCGGGCAAGAATTTCGGACTTCAGTCCAGATTTTTCATCGCTTTCGATTACGCTCAGGGTTGTATTGAGTGCTTTGCCCGATTCGCTATTTGAAGCGTTTTTTACCAATAGTCTGTTGGCTGTAAAACCTGTGCTGAAGTCGCCCGGATTGACCATGACCACATTGATTCCCCAGGGCTTAACTTCATATCTGAGCGACTCCATGAGCCCTTCTAAGGCATGTTTGCTGGCCGAATAAAATCCCTGGAAGGGGAGGCCCATAAGGCCGGCAATAGAACCAATCGTAACGATGGTGCCGCTTTTTTGCCTGCGCATAATTGGA
>DATIKK010000119.1:0-22216 GCA_035477635.1 Bacteroidales bacterium
TGTTTTGGCCAGTTCCAGCGAGGCTGCCTTTCCAATACCTGAATTTGCCCCTGTAATCAGCACAACACTGTCTTGATTCATCTGAATTTTGTGGTTAATAATTAAAGACTTTCCTGAACTTTCTGATTCGTTCATCGCACTACAAAAGGAAAATGCAATGATAAGTTAAATACCTGTGATTTCGGATTTCAATTTTTGGGATATTTCTGGATAATGGCCAAATTAGCAGTCGGTGTGGGTGGTCATCGAATGTTGGTTTTTAATTTTGATGATAAATTCGTAGAAAAATCCATTACATGATGAAAATGAATTTTTATTTTTATTGTTACCCTTGGATTGTTGCCAAGCTGCGCATTAGTACCGGTCAATGGAAACGATTGTTTGAGCTGATTATAGAACAGTGCCTACTTTGGGGTACTTCCGAAAACATGATGTTTGTCGCCGGGGCCACCCAACCTAAATTTTAAAAATGTTTTCCGAGAACTCGCTTTTAAGCATTTCCTTCTTATACCTGGAATTGGTGCACAGGGTGGAAGTCTTAACCAGGTTGCAAAAGCTGGTTTTACTTACGACTGCTGGTTGCTTGTAAATGCATCGCGAAATATTATTTATGCTTTAGGCAAGGAGGAATTTGCAGAAGTTGCCCTAAACAGCGCTCAAAGCATTCAAAAAAAACGTACAGGCTCCTCCATGAGAAGGAAATAATTTAGCAACCTTGCAGTTTTTTTAACCAGCCGTCAATTTTTCGCTCAAAACCCAAAGCTTTCCCGCCAGCCTTTTATAATAATATCTCCTTATAAAGCTCAGAAGTCCTTTGGGTGCCTACTCATTGACAACCGATGATGGTGGATTTTGGGTTACATACAAGTCCACCCTCTTGTTTTCCTCGTTAATGTAAATTTTCACCGGGTGCATCATGCCGGTGCGGGCAATGGGAGTGAGGGTAACATGGTAGCTTTCTGGTTCGTACATAAAAATGGCACCTGACAAAGCATCAATTCCCCAACCCAAAAGATTTCCTAAATTCAGAATACTCACCAGATTGAATTCGCGGTCGAGAGTAATCATTCTAACTTCATAGCCATAAAGCGAAATCGTTACATCTCTTTCGTTTAAGCTTCGGGTAACTCTTACATTGCATGGAGTAATGCATCGTTCGTTTCCATCAATAAACACTGTTGCTCCGGGTGGCTCGGAAGTGAATGACATTCTGTCGCTTGTGCCCGTGAAAATGGTTGCACAGCTCGTTAAAACTATAATTGTGGCCAAAAGGCCCAATTTTGCTAAATTTTTCATTTAGTTCATTTAGTTAGGGTTTTTAGTTGGATAAATATAATGTATTTTAACATTTAAAAAAGAATTAAGAAAAAAATTTAATAAATAGAGCCTGGATAAGTTAGTTGCACGTTTCTATGAATTTGATCTGCATGATAGGGAGGGTAGTAGGATTTTATCATAAATAATTAAGATGACTCTGCAAGCTAAATAAACATTTTAAACGCAAAATTTTCTTGCCTGAATAGCGTAGAAATTTGCACGGTCAATTTTTCAATTTACAATTGCCGATTAGATAAGCGCAATTGATATTAAGGCTTAGCATGTATAAGGTTTCATTGTGTTAAATTTTTATGAATTTAAAAAAGCATGTCTTGTCATTTGGGCTTTTATTGTAATTCAATGTTTTGTAGATACACATATTTTAAGCCATAATGGCATATTTGTTTAGGGCTGAGAGTGTCAGTATATAATACACCGGCCAGAAAGCATTGAATAATGTAGGTGTAAGGGCGCCTGAAGGCAGTATTTTCGGGTTGTTGGGTACCGATGCCGAAAAGACAACCCTCATCAGAATTATCAATCAGATAATAGGGACTGATTAAGGAAGCCTGTTTTACCGAAATGAAGTGCTTCGCACTGAGCATGTACACTGTATTGGTTATCTGCCAGAAGAGAGGGATTTGTATAAGAAGATGATAGTATAAAAGGCGAAATTTATTTTGAAGCCAATCCAGCCGAAGTTTAGTGCCGCCCCCATGTTGGAAGTCGGGTTTATATTATTTGGGGCTGTTGATATTTCGTCTATTATTATTAAATTAGCTGTCGGCGCTTGCCAGGATTCGTAAGCGCAATTTATTGAATTCTTTAGAAATTTTCTGATTAAAATTTCATAACGATGTCTAAATTGAAATTACTGCTGGCATTTGCAGCAATAAGCCTTCTGCCAGTTAAAGGGATGGCGATCGAAGGCATGTGGCTTCCTTTGCTAATAAACCAGAATCTTGAAGAAATGCAGAAGATGGGTTTGACACTATCTGCAGAAGACCTTTACAGCCCTTACCCTGATAGTGTAAGTTTAAATGATGGAATTGTTCGTTTTGGAAGAGGATGTACAGGTTTTTTTATTTCGCCCGAAGGCCTTTTGATTACCAATCATCATTGCGGTCTTGGCCAGATACAACAGCATAGTACGGTCGAAAACGATTATCTAACGAATGGTTTCTGGGCTCAAAACCGCAGCGATGAACTGCCAAACCCTGGACTTACAGTTACGTTGCTGGTTCGCATGGAGGATGTTACACACAAAATCGTTCCGCAGCTTTCCGATACACTTACCGAACAAGAGAGGACCAAGGCTGTAATGCGAATCTCATCAGAAATAGCCGCTAATGCTAATCCGTATGGGAAATACGAGGTTCAGGTTTTGCCTCTTTTCAACGGAAACAAATATGTGTTATATGTTAATCAGGTCTTCAGCGACGTCAGGTTAGTAGGGGCTCCGCCGAACTCGATCGGAAAATTCGGAGGTGATGAGGACAACTGGATGTGGCCTCGCCATACCGGCGATTTTGCTTTATTCAGAGTTTATGCCAATGCAAATAACGAACCTGCCGGTTTCAGCCCCGATAATCAGCCTTACAGGCCTGCTCATTTTTTCCCGGTCGCAAACCGTGGCGTTCAGGAAAATGAGTTTACTATGGTTTATGGATATCCCGGCCGTACTACACAGTACTTAACTTCTTATGCAGTTGAGTTTATTAAAACCAACAGAAATCCTATAGCAATAGACCTCAGGACCCGTATTCTTGAAATATACAATCAGGATATGGCAGCCAGCGACCGTGTAAGGATACAATACACCGCTAAACGCGCGCGCGTATCAAATACCTGGAAGCGCTGGCAGGGAGAAAACAGAGGTCTTTTAAGCCTCCAGGCTGTAAACCGCAAGCGGCAATCGGAAAATTCGTTTCAAAACTGGGCCAATCTTCCTGGAAATGAAGAGTTCAGAAATTTAATGCAGGGGTTTGGACAAACGTACCAACAACTAATTCCATATCGCCATGCCGCCAACCTCTATAATGAAGCTGGCAGGGGAGTGGAGGTAGTTCGTTTTGCCCAGGGTTTTGAGGAACTTATTAGGCTAAGCCGTGACCCCAATACCCCTGAGGCAACTTTGCAGAGTATAGTCAATCGACTGAAGGAACAGGCAAGGGCTTTTTTCAGGGATTATAATCCAGATACCGACCGCAGGGTATTAGAAGTATTGCTCGAGCGCTATCTTGAATTGGCCGTTGAACCTCTAATACCATCAGTGCTAAGGGAAGTTCAGCGCAGACATGGCAATGACCTGCACAGGTATGCCCAGCGATTATTCGAAAATTCAATTTTTGTTTCGGAAAATAAAACTATGGAACTTTTAGAAGGCTTTAGACCTGCCGACATCCGCAGAATTGAAAGAGACCCTGCCTGGCAACTCGCTTATGGGTTACTTCAATTTAACAATGAACAATTAAGACCATTCGAACAGAGATACGAAGCTCGGCTCGACAGCCTGTACCGCATTTACATTGCCGGTCTTAAAATAAAATACCACGACATGAAGTTTTACCCCGACGCCAATGGAACCCTCAGAATAACCTATGGAAGGGTAGAAGGCACCTATCCGCGCGACGCCATGGCATTTTTGCATAAATCGACTTCCGATGGCATCCTTGAAAAAGCGCTAAATCCGTATATTCCTGATTACCAAATATCCGACAGGTTAGAACAATTGCTCGAAACCAGGAATTTTGGCCAATACGAATATGAAGGCGACCTGATCGTTAACTTTATTGCAAGCAACCACACTACCGGAGGCAATTCTGGTAGTCCGGTAATCGACGCAAGGGGAGCGTTTATCGGTATAAATTTCGACCGGACGTGGGAAAGCACCATGAGCGACATTATTTACGATGTTGATATTTGCAGGAACATTTCGGTGAGCAGCCAGTTCATTTTGTGGGTCATTGAGAAGTATGCCGGCATGAGGCACCTTATCAATGAAATGGTGGTAATAAATTAATAGATGGTATTAGCAATATTTAATTTGTTATAAACCTGGATTTGCAATTGATTAGCGGCAGGGAAGAATGAATAATAATTTGGCTACCTTTGCCCGTTATCAGGTTTGTTCACAATTTTTTATTCTTTTGTTAAATTTCCTGTTTTGAGTTTTCAAAAATTTGGCTTTGAGGAGCGGATTTTGCTTGGCATAGAAGCCATGAACTACCATTTGCCAACCCCCGTACAGGAGCAGGTAATTCCCTGCATTATGGCGGGCAAAGATGTAATAGCCAGCGCTCAAACAGGAACCGGCAAAACGGCTGCATTTTTGTTACCTGTTTTAAACCGGATTGTATCAAACCGTCAGGGCGATTTTATCAAGTGCCTTATTGTAGTTCCGACCCGTGAGCTTGCCATTCAGATTTCCCAGCATATTGAAGGGTTCTCTTATTTTGTTGAAGTAAGCTCACTGGCTGTTTTTGGGGGAAGTGATGGCGCAGTATTTTCGAACGAAAAAAGAGCGCTGACTCAGGGCGCTGATATTGCAGTATGCACCCCGGGGAGGCTGATAAGTCATCTGAATCTTGGTTATGTGAAGCTCGACCAGATACAGGTTTTGGTGCTCGATGAAGCCGACAGGATGCTCGACATGGGGTTTTTACCCGATATTCAAAAAATAATATCATACATTCCAAAAAAACCGCAAACTCTTTTCTTTTCGGCCACAATGCCACCACGAATCCGCGACCTGGCACGTAAAATCCTTGTTAGTCCCTCTGAAATTAATATTGGTTTGGCTACTCCGCCCGCAAAAATTATTCAGCAAGGATTTAAGATATCTGAAGACAAGAAAATTTTTTTGGTAAATGACCTGATTTCTTCAGGTACGAATTTTAAATCTATTCTTGTGTTTTGTCATACCAAAGCTAAAGTGAAAGAACTAAGCCGCAGTTTGAAGAAAACACAGGCATCGGTAGAGGAGATACATTCCGATCTTGGTCAGTCTGAACGCGAAGCAACTCTAAACCGCTTCAAGAGCCGGCAAACAAGGGTTTTAGTTGCAACCGACATTCTGGCACGCGGCATTGATGTGGAGGATATTGATCTGGTTATCAATTACAGCGTACCTTACGATGCCGAGGATTATGTTCACCGGATAGGCCGTACGGCACGTGTACAGGCTGATGGTCACGCCTTCACTCTGATTTCTCCGATGGAACATAGAAGGTTTAATGCAATTGAAAAATTTCTTGGATATGAGATACCCAAATTGCCCTTGCCCGAAACCCTGGTAGTAAAACCGCAAACTGAGAATAAGAATAAGGCTGGCACTGCTTCAGATAAATCATTGGTAAGAAGAAATAGACAATCTGATTCAAGAAAAATTAGCCGGTCAGGTCGTTATAAACAGCAAGGTACAAGTTAAAATTTTCACTAACGAAATCTTTGACGTTATGCGTTCATTTCAGAAAAAATTAACAAATTCGTTTTACGCCCTGCTAAGCCTTCCGGCTACAGCAATGGGGTTTGCCCTTTCAGTTCAGATTGCAGCATTAAGCTGGATTTTGAGCACACGTTATGGCCTCGACATACACGATGTAGGGTTGGTATGGGCTGCCGGGCCGCTTGCCGGCATTATCGGGCAGGTTCTGGTGGGTGTTATCAGCGACAAGGTTTGGTTCTGGAACGGCCGCCGCAGGCCATTCATCCTTATTGGGGGCGTACTGGCAGCAATGATGTTGCTTGCTTTGCCAAACATAGGAGTTATCCACGATGCAATGGGTTTTGGAGGCATTCTTGGAATTGCCATCCTTGTTACTCTTACCCTCGATCTGGCTATAAACATCAGCTTTAACCCCACCCGTTCTATCATTGCCGATGTTACTCCCGAAGGCAGAGCCCGAACCAAGGGTTATACATGGATGCAGACTGTTTCAGGAACGTTTGGCATTATGGCTTATCTTATTGGCGCCTTACTAAACAATTATGTGCTGATTTATTTTGGAGTTGGATTGGTGCTCCTTTTTTCGCTCATTCCACCATTTTTCATTAAAGAACCCAAAATTATTGGAACATACGGCGACGACCATTCAGCCTCCGAACCGGCAACTGAACAAAGCAAGGCATCCGACAAAGGCTCTTTTATTGAAATACTTACAACCATCAGGCCTTTGTGGGGGTTTTTGCTTTATGCCATTTATGGCCTTGTAGTGCGTATCGGCGGCCTTCCAAGCATTCCGGGGCATATTTTCGAAATTTGCTGCTTTGTTCTAACCATATTCCTTATCGCTGAAGCTCTTTTAAAATCCGAAAATGGCAAAACCCGCGAAGAAGCAGGCCTGATAGGGTTCAGAAAGGTGCTAGCAGCGCATTCATTTACCTGGATCGGGGTACAGACAATGTTTATTTATATGTTTGCCTTTATCAGATACCGTCTTCCCGAATTTCAGGGATTTGAAATTGACCTTTCGCAGTTAAACCTGCTCGATATACAGGCAACAGAACTTACAACTGAACAAATTGGAATTGTTGACCGGATAAAGAGTTATACCAGCCAAATAATCAACTGGAGTTTCTTTTCGCTCAATTTGGTTGCTGCCATAATCCCGGTACTGATCCTTGAACCCTTGGCATCAAAGTTCGGAAGGGTAAAAACGCACGCTTTCAGTCTTGGAATTATGGCTGTTGGCTATTTTCTGATTATACAACTGGGCTATTCCGCCCTGATGCTATACGTGTTGATGGCCATTGTTGGTATTGGCTGGGCTGCGACAATAAGTCTTCCATTTGCCATAATGTCGCAAAAGGTTCCTCAGCAGAGGATGGGTCTTTACATGGGACTGTTCAACCTTTCGGTAGTGTTACCCCAACTGGTTGCAAGCCTGGGTGTAGGAGAGCTGGTAAGCGCCATTGAAAGTAAAACAGTAATATTTATTATTGCTTCAACTACTATAGCTTTTTCGGCCATTGCATGGTCGTTCGTCAAAGAACCTGTCGATCGCTCATAGTATAGTAATCCAGCTGTGTTTGTCGGGCTCCTCCCCGAATTGAATGCCTAAAAGTTTTTGGTACAACAGGGTTGAAATACGTCCTGCTTTGCCATTTTTAGAAAATGGATAAACTTTTCCTGTATCCCGATCGACAATTTTTCCGATTGGCGATATAACTGCGGCTGTTCCACAGGCGCCGGCTTCTTCGAAACTATCTAATTCCTCAACCGGTATTTGTCTCCGTTCTACTTTCATACCGAGATCTTCGGCCAGTTGCATTAGGCTCATATTGGTAATTGAAGGCAGGATTGAATTAGATTTAGGAGTGATGTAGGTATTGTTTTTTATTCCAAAAAAGTTGGCAGGGCCTGCTTCGTCGATGTATTTTTTGTTTTTCGCTTCAAGAAAAATAACTGAAGCAAAGCCTTCGGCTTTTGCACGCTCAGATGCATAAAGGCTTCCTGCATAATTGCCACCCACTTTTATATGACCGGTACCGAGAGGAGCAGCCCGATCGAAATCACGAATTATTTGCATGCTCACCGGATTAAAGCCTTCCCTGAAATATGGGCCGACCGGACCAACAAATACCATAAAAAGGTATTCTTTGGCAGGTTTCACTCCGACCTGGGCACCAGTTCCTATAAGCAGCGGACGAATGTACAAAGCAGCGCCGGTTCCGAAAGGGGGAACAAACTTTTCGTTCATTTTCACAGCCCTGGAAACCATTTCAAAAAACAAAGCATCGGGAACCTGAGCCATCATTATTCCCTCGGCAGATTTCCTAATCCTTTTTGCATTCTCTTCCCAGCGAAATAACCTAACTATTCCATCCTTACCACGATACGCCTTCATTCCCTCAAATGCTTCCTGTCCGTAGTGGAGGCATGTTGCGGCTATGTGTATATTGATGTATTCGGAAGTTGAAACTTCAACCTCGCCCCATTTCCCATCCCTGAAATAGCAGCGAAGGTTGTAATCGGTCTTGAAATAACCGAAAGGTAAATTTCCCCAGTCAATGTTAAGCATTGCAATATGGTTTATTGTATTAATATAACAGGTAAAACGCCGCTAAATTATATCAATTTTTCATTTTTTTGGATTTTAGCTTATTTTTTTATCAAAAAAGGCGATTATTGGTTATACCTTGTAATAGCATCCATTATTTGAATCATATGATTACGCAAAACACTTGACCTCCCCTGAAAATGGTTAACCAGGATCACAAAGGCAATCAGGCGGCCATTGTAGGTTCGGGTGTATCCTGCAAACCCGCGTACATTGGTTAATGATCCGCTCTTGGCTCTGAGCACACCTTCTGATGGGGTACCAATGAATTGGTTGGCAATAGAGCCAGATCTTCCTGCCAGAGGAAATCCGCTTTGAAAAAGTTCAAAATTAGCATCCTGCGCCATAATGCTCAGAATTTGAGCAAGTTGTTTTACCGTAACCCTGTTTGAGGGTGCAAGACCACTTCCATCAAACAAAAACATCCCGTCCACATCTACACCATAGCTCCTCCAAAAACCAATTATGGTATCTATTCCTGCATTAGTACTTCCTTGTCCTTTTAGACGGGCTCCAATGATTTTTACCATGTTTTCGGTGTAGGTGTTTACACTGTGCATGTTGGCGTGAGCGGCAAGCGATGTAAGGGCAGGGGAGTGCCATATCGATATCGTCCCGGTAATTTTTTCCGGGAGGATTCCTTCTTTCATTGCAGTTCGGGCACTCAAAGGCTGATTATCCTGCCTTATTCCTTGTTGCTTCAAAAATTCGCTAAATGATGAGGCCACATACATGGGAGGATCTGGAATAGAACCTCTGACAGGAAAATTACTGCTGCCCAGAGGAACCGTGCCAGTAAGAGTGCGAATCATCTGGTAAGGCGCTCCAAAAATAAAAACCTGATCGCCCGAATTTGGCGGACCCGTGGTAACCTGATTAATAAATTCCATACCTGGTATGCCCGGATTTGTCCCAACAACCTTGGCTGGTTGACCTATTGTGTCGCCGGGTTGAAAAAAAACCGTGTACATATTTTCGTTTGCCGTGAGTCCACTTGCACCCGCCCCAAAATAATTTCCCATGTCTTCCCAAAGCCATTTGCGGGGTATCAATTCCTGGTCAAAGACCGATTCATCTGCAAATACTCTTCCGGAAATATGGTTTATTCCTGCTAGTTTTAAATCAGCCAGCCATTGTGCGAAAACTTTATATTTTCCAAGGGAGTCATTCAGCAAATCCGACATGAATGAGGGGTCGCCGCTGCCTTTTATAACCAGGTCGCCAAGGAGCGTTCCCGTGTCAATAACCTGCCCGGTGTATGCGAGTGTGGTTTCAAAACGAAAATCGTGCCCAAGCATTTTGAGGGCTGAAGCCGTGGTTAAAACCTTTATGGTGGAAGCAGGTACCAGCGCCTGGTTTTCGTTACGGGAGGCAATGGTGCGTCCACTATTTACGTCGAAAACATAAATACCCCATGAAGCATGTTTCAATGCCGGGTTTTTTTCAAACTCCCTCAATTCACGTTCCAGGCTTTTTTTTGGAAGGGTCTGGGCTGATAGTAACGCGAAAAATAGGGGTAATAACCACCCTGTCAAGGTCAAAAGCGCTTTCACAGGTTAAAAAAATTGAATCACTTTACTTTCCTAATTCCTTCTTCCAAACACCGAAAAATTGAGATAGCGCCGGGGATTTTCCTGGATATCGATAATTAATGAATCCAACTGTTGAGAAGCGTTTTGGATGTTGTGATATAATTGATCATCATGAACCAGCAAGCCCATGGTACCCTCGCCTCTGTTAATTTTTTCAACTATTGCCGCTAATCCTTCCATGGAAGTGTTTACATTATGCATGGTAGTGGTAAAATCAATTGCAGCCAGAGTATCGGTTGTAACCGACAGATTATTTATAACATTGGCAATTGCCTCGTTGTTTTGTCGTAGGTTACTGGTAATTGACTCAGCATTGGCAAAAATTACCGATAGGCGGTTTACCTGTCCTGCCAGAACGGAGTCGAAATAATGAGTAGAACTTTCGAGGTTTGTGAGCGTGTTGGCAAGGCTTTCGAAGGATGTTACGATGTTTTGCCTGGTTCCTTCATCTAAAATCCTGTAAATAACATTTATCACCGAATCAACCTGACCAAAAAGTTGTTCGGCTTGTAATCTGAGCGGCAATAGCTGCTCGCTGACTTCCTGGGCCAAAGAAGCGGTAATTTCAGTTTGAAGGGTGTCGCCCGAAACAATGGCTACCTGCGAAGTTCCAAGAATAATTTGTATTTCGCGGGTTCCTATCAGGTCGGCGGCAGCGAGCCTGGCTATGGAGTTTGAAGGGATGGCAATTTGGGGTTCTATCATGCATCTAACCAATACTTTACCCGATCCATCGGGATGAAACGAAATCTTATTCACCTGACCTACTATCACTCCATTGATGGTTACGGGATTGGTTTCCAACAAGTCGTCGATATGGTCATAGACAGCATAAAATGCTATTTGCCTTGAGAAGATACCTGTTCCCTGCAAAAAAAATAACCCCCAAAAAAACAAGGCAATGGTCAAAATGCCAATTACGCCAATTTTGAGTTCGCGGGAAATTTTCATATATACAAAATTTAATTGTTACAAAATGCAAAACCTTAATGTTGCTTTGAAAAAAATCCACTAAGGATGGCGTGCCCCGGTTTGGTTTTCAATTCTACGGGCCTCGTTGATAGGAATACGCAGGTTGTTTTTAAATGCAACAACAAAAGCATCCCTGAAGCCGTTTTGCCGAGCCTTTCTTTGAAGGGCTGCTGCAGCTTCGAAGTTTGTTTCGCGTCCGAAAGTATATTTATAAAGTCCTTCGTGAAAGTACATCTCCACATTTTGAAGGTTTTGGAATTCAGGCGCGTCCAATGGTCGTTTTTCACTTGAAACGGCAACCTGAACCTTGAAGATAACTCCCTGGCCACTTTGGATTGCTTCTCTTTGTGCCTGGTTTTGCCGCTGCGTAATGTTTGCCGTGTTGTTTGTATTTTCCCTGACCTGCTCCGGGTTGCTATCAGGCGAGGAAGAAGAAACGGGTATGTTGTCCTGTGCAATTCTAATCTTTTCGGCATTCCTTGCTATGTTGTCCTGCGCAGTTTTATACTCTCTGAAAGCATTGAAAATTGACTGTGCAATCCTTCTTTGACCTTCTTCTGAGGCCAGAAACGCTTCTTCGTCAGGATTGCTGATAAAACCCACTTCAACCAAAACCGAAGGCGAGGTAACGCGGTAAAGGACAAGAAAGCCTGCCTGTTTAACCCCTCTGTCAACACGCCTGGCATTTTCCCGGAATTGATCCTGGATGAGCGATGCCATTGATAAACTTTGGTTCAGGTAGGCATTCTGAAATAAAGAAAAAATTATACTCGACTCCGGTGAGTTTGGGTCATAGCCATCATACGCCTCCTGATAATTTTCCTCAAACAAAATTGCTGCATTCTCTTTACGGGCTACCTCAAGATTAGCTTCTGTACGATGCAAACCCATCACGAATGTTTCGGTTCCGAAGGCGCGAGATTCCCTTGAACTATTGCAGTGTATCGATATGAAAAGGTCGGCCTTGTTCTGATTAGCGATCTGTGCCCTGCGGTGTAGTTCAACAAAAGTATCTGTAGTACGGGTAAAAACAACTTTTACATCGGGCATATTTTCCCTGATCAGTTCGCCAAGTTTCAAACTAATTGAAAGTACTACATCCTTTTCTTTTATCCGGCGGCCGACAGCCCCCGGATCCCTTCCTCCATGACCCGGATCTATTACCACAGTATTGACAAATCCCAAACGGTCGGCAATCAGTGCTTCCGGAAAAGATAAGGCGATGAGCAGAATAACAATTTTTATGAACCGTGGTTTCAGTTGGAGTATAGTTTTTTTAGTTAGTTTTGCTCTTGCTTTCCTGCAAAAATTATTTTTAAAATGGCTTTTCTTACAATATACGAAAGTAACACAAAAAAAGTTGGGCTTTACATTGGCTTTTAAGTTTATTGCCTTACAATTACTGGGTTTGTTGGCTTTTGCAGGGGCCGTTTCATCACAAGGCATTATCCCGGGCAACGCTTTGATTGCAAACTACTCAGCCGGGTTGTCTTTGTTTTTCAATGATACAATCCCACTACCGACAGATACCACTGCAAAACCTTTACCAAATTTACCAGGAACCCCGGCCGATACACTTATTCATAATGTTGAAGATGCCCTTGATACAATTGCCACGCCTGTTGTGCCGGCTCCTAACAGGGGCACAGCCACAATACTTGGCACGCCTGTCGAATATTCGGCAACTGACAGTATTTTTTTTGATGCACGTAACAGAAGGGTTTACCTGTTTGGTAATGCCAAGCTTACTTATGGAGCCATGAATCTTGCCGCTGGCAGGGTCGAGATTGACTTCAATCGCAATGAATTGTATGCCACGGGAATACCCGATTCGGTAGGTAATCTGGTTCAGTTTCCTGTCTTTACAGAGGATCCGCATACGTTTCAATCTAGAGAAATGTGGTATAATTTTGAAACCAGGCGTGGTCGTACAGTAGATGTCATGACCGAGGAGGCCGAAGGTTTTTTGCATGGAGGAATAGTCAAAATGCAGCCAAACAGGGTAATACATGTAGAAGAAGGGAAATATACAACCTGCGATCATCCCGATCCTCATTTTTATATAGGATTCAGAAGGGCAAAATTAATCCCCGATGATAAGATTATAACCTCAATGGCCCACCTTGTTATAGCAGGAGTTCCAACACCATTGGTTCTTCCATTTGGTTTTTTTCCGAACAGGCGGGGTCAGGCATCAGGAATTTTGATGCCTTCGTATGGCGAAACCAACAATAGGGGCTTTTACCTCGAAAATGGAGGTTTTTATTGGGGTATAAACGATTACTTGGACCTATCCCTTACCGGCGACATTTACACCCGCGGAAGCTGGGGACTGAGGTTGGGTTCAAACTATCGGGTCAGATACAGATTTTCAGGCTCCTTGAATCTGGCCTATGCAATTAACATACTGGGTGAACCCGGTTTGCCCGGTTACGAACGCAGCCGCGATTTTCGTATAGTTTGGAATCATACGCAAGACCCAAAAGCACGACCCAACAGTGTATTCAGGGCAAGTGTCAATGCCGGAAGCTCTCAGGCAAGCCGGTTCAATCCGGTATCGGATATCGATTACCTCTCAAATACCTTTTCATCGAATATCGGATACACAGCCAATTGGGCAGGAATGTTCAACTTCTCGGCAAATATGCGGCACAGCCAAAATACCATAAATAGAATGGTTGACATAGGATTTCCCGAAATTTCGCTCTCTGTGAACAGGTTCAATCCATTCAGGAGAGAAGGGGGGGGAGGAGAAACTCGCTGGTTCGAAGACATAACAATCAATTACAGCCTTAATGCAAGGAACGAAATCCGAACCGCAGACTCCTTACTGTTCAGACCTGAAACACTCAGGAAATTCAGAAGCGGGGTAAGACACAACATACCGATCAGCCATTCATTCAGACTTTTTAGACACATAAACGTTAGCAACAATCTGAACTATAATATGAACTGGTATTTTTCGACCATCAGGAAGCGGTGGGATCAATATGCCGCAAAGGAGGTAATTGATACAGTACCAGGTTTCAGGGCTATTCATGATTTCAATTATAGCGCCAGTTTGAGCACACGACTATTTGGTCTGGTGCAATTCAGGCGGGGACCCGTAACTGCCATAAGGCATGTATTTACTCCGAGCGTTGGTTTCAGCTTTAGGCCGGATTTCTCACATCCTTTCTGGGGTTATTATGAATCCTATTTTAATCCGGTTGCCAATCGTGAAGTTCAATATGCAATTTTTGAACAAGGTATGTTTGGAGGTCCTTCGCCTAATAGGTCGGGAAGCCTTAATTTCTCACTTACCAATAACCTTGAAATGAAAGCCAGAAACCGGCGCGATACGGCTGATGGAGGAGAACGCAAGATCAACCTTCTGGATAATTTCACTATTTCGGGTGGATACGACTTTGCCCGCGATTCATTGCAATTTTCTGATATAATGGTTGCCGGAAGGACGCGATTGTTCGGGAATTTTGACATAACCTATTCAAGTTCATGGACGCTATATGAAACTGATAATCAGGGCCGTAGAATAAACCGGTTTTTGTGGGAAACCCGCGGATGGCCTATCAGGCTGAATAACACCTCATGGGCGTTCAGTCTGGATTATACCTTCAATTCGAGGAAGCAGGCAGCAGAAGGAACACAACCCGCGAACGGGTCGTTAATGAATGGCAACCGTGCCGCAGGGAATCTAATGGAGGAAACCGATTTAATGCCTCCAACTCAAAGGGAAACGATTCCCCCGGGGGTGGTTGACTTTTCGGTGCCTTGGCAATTGCAAGTTGGTTATACATTTAATTATTCGTCGAGATTCAATTTCAGAGAAAATCGTTTCGACCGAACACTTATCCAATCCCTCAATGTTACCGGAACAGTTTCGCTAACGCCTAAATGGAGAATAGGATTCAGAACAGGATATGATTTTGAGCGTAATGAGCTGACATTCACTTCTATAGACATTTACCGTGATTTGCACTGTTGGGAAATGACTCTGAACTGGATTCCATTTGGATTCCGCCAAAGCTATAATTTGACAATCAGGGTGAAATCAAGTGTTCTTCAGGATCTCAAAATTACACGAAGGACCCATCACCTCGACAGGGCCTTCCAAACATTTTAAATACGCATTAAATTCCTTACTCAACATTCAAAAAATTATTTAATTTTGCTTTTTCGAAAAACAACCCATTAAATTAATTGAGGCGAGCATTAAAGTTAATCACAGTCGTTGATTTAAAGCTCACAAGTTATACGACATTAACCTTTTAAATTCTTTCGAATGAAATCAATAGTTCAGATTGCATTAGCCCTTTTGATTGTAGTATTAGCTTTTCTCATTTACAACAGCATCATGGAGCCGGTGCGCTTCAACCGGGAATCTGCACGTAGGGAATCCTTGATTATTGAGCGATTAAAAGACATAAGAACAGTGCAACTGGCACATCGAACCCGGTATGGGCATTTTGTTGGAGACCTCGACTCTCTGGTTAATTTTGTGAAATTCGACTCCATAGCTATATTAAGGGCAATTGGTAATGTGCCTGATACACTAACCGAGGCTGAGGCTGTAAGATTAGGAATAGTCAGAAGGGATACTTTCTGGATGCCAGCTATTGATACATTATTGGTACATGCTCATTATCCCGTTGACTCGTTACCTTACATCCCCTTTGGAGGCGGGCAGCGATTCACCCTGGGTTCGGGACAGGTTGAGCGCGGTTTGGTATGGCTTCCTGTTTTCGAGGCCTATACAACTCCTGAGCAGTATCTGGCTGGGTTGCCCTTCAGAATATATTATACCCGTCCGGAAGGTCTTAGAGTAGGTTCCCTCGTAGAAGCCAAGACCGATGGAAACTGGGAATAAGTCAAGCCATGACTGGCCCATTCCTTAAGGCAATTAGTGTTGCCGACAAGTCGGGATTTACCGGGTCGGGAAAAAATCAATTTTTATCCATCGAGCTTGAACTTGATGGATTTTCTTTTGGCATTTTTGATGCCAGAAGCCTGAAGCCTTCTCTAATTGAATCATATATAATTCAAGAGGGGTTTTCGCCAAGTCAATTTGCAGCCATTTTGCATGAATTCATTGTTAAAAGCCCGGTCCTGCTTGCACCATTCGAAAAGGTAAATCTTGGCTGGTATCATCAGCACTATACATTGGTGCCTGAAAAACTCTATCTTCCTTCAGCAAAAAATAAATACCACTCATTGTCAGCCGATTATTCAGAAGGTTATTTGCTTAGCTCAGATACCCTGGCTAAATTGGGCGCATATGGGATATATCCATTCCCAGAAGTCCTTGACCATAAATTAAAAATCCTTTACCCAAACGTTAAAATTATCCACCAGGCCACAATTCTGATTGAAAATGCATTGAAGGCATTTGAACTGGTGATCGACGACTTTGATATTTTTCTGCATATTAGACCAAAAAAAATTGAAGTTTTGATTTTCGACAAAAGGAGGTTAGTGTTTTATAATTCCTTTTCGCACCAATCAATTGATGACCTGATGTATTTTATTTTTTATGTTTTGGAGCAATTCAGGTTAGACGCAGGAAAAATTAATGCCATGGTAACAGGCGAAATCACTGAAAATTCAACTACCTTTCAATACCTGTCAAAGTACTTTCAAAAGGTTGCCCTGTCGCCTTCAAATGCGCCGGCACATTTCGATGCTGCATTCGGGCAGGTGCCTGAAATTGTTTATCATAACCTGATAAACCTTGCAAAATGCGAATTATAGCAGGAAAATTTCAGCGAAAAGTAATCAGGCCGCCCGGCAGTCTTCCGGTACGCCCAACAACCGACCTTGCAAAAGAATCATTGTTCAACATTTTACAAAATCACTTTGACTTTGAGGAACTTAAAGTTCTTGACCTGTTTTCAGGTACCGGAAGTATAGCATACGAGTTCATTTCCCGTGGGGCAAAAGAGGTTGTAGCTGTTGAAAACCATTACCGGTGTGCTGAGTTTATCCGGAAAATGGTTACCGTATTAGCAACGCCAAATCTTAAGGTTGTTCAGGCCGATGCTTTCAGGTTTCTTTCATCCAGCAGGAACACTTTTAATATTATTTTTGCCGACCCGCCATTTGACCTGAAGGAGAAAGAAAAAATTCCTATCATTGTATTTGGACGCGGGATATTGGATGAGGGGGGGTGGCTGGTTTTGGAGCATCCCGCAAAAGAATGTTTTAAACAATTACCCTGTTTCAGAGAGGAAAGGAAATATGGGCGAGTTCATTTTTCTATCTTTGAAAAGTCCTGACACACTTTAATTAATTTTTGCCATGAGTCGTCATGCAATTTTTCCGGGTTCTTTCGATCCAATAACCAAAGGCCATGAGTCGATAGTGTTACGTGCAATGCCTTTGTTTGAAAAAATTACCATAGCCGTAGGCGCAAACAGCGAAAAACATGGTTTTTTCCCACTCGAAAAACGTATTGAGTGGATTAAAAAAGTATTTGCCGCCTATCCAAACATAGATGTTATCAGCTACCACGGCCTCACCATTGATTTATGCAATAAACTTAACGTAAGGTTCATTCTGAGGGGGCTTCGCACGAGCGCCGATTTTGAGTTTGAAAGAACCATTGGGCAGATGAACAAGGTCATGATGCCTCAAATTGAAACTGTATTCATGCTTACGACACCTGAGCATACTTCTATAAATTCTTCCATCGTTCGCGAAATTATCCGCAAGGGTGGCGATGCCTCTTTTTTTGTACCCGACCAGATCGATTTGCAAAAATTATAGATAACCCTTCTTAAGAGCAGTTTCAAGTACCTGCAAAATCGAACCATAAGTGTTTGAATATACCTTGCCAAGGTCGGTTTTTTCGATCCATTCAGCCCTAACAATCCCTTCGCTTGTTTGAGCCTTTGTTACCGCATAATTGTGTGATTCGAATAAATACCACCAGGTTTTTTTTAAAAACCAACGTCCATCCATTTTTGGATAAATGTGGAGGGTGTAATCCAATTGCCTGAGAAGTCTGGTTTGGCCAATACCGGTTTCTTCCAAAATCTCGCGTTCAGCAGCAATAGCAGGTGTTTCGCCTGGTTCCAGGTGACCCTTGGGCAAATCCCATTTTTCATACCGGTAAATAAAAAGTATTTGACCGCTATTATTCTTTACTAAACCTCCTGAAGCCTCCAATGGTTCAAAAAAACCTGTAACATGCCTGAACAACCACTCAGGGTCGCTGCTTAAACAAGCCATAGTTTTTGCCATTGGCATCGCTCTGAATTGCCCGAAGCTTTTCCAGAACGAGAAGTCCTCGCCCGGATTGCCTTTTAGAGTAAAATCGGCTTTGATTGGATTACCAGAAGTTGAAAAAATAATTTTCCTGTCGGATAAATAAATGGAATTCATCAGGTTGTACAATTTGAGTCGCGGAAGGTTAATTTTACCGCATTGGTGGAAAATTACTAAAATTTCATGTAGGTTTGTAAAATTAACATACCAAATCAGGTTATGACTGAAAATTACGATTCGGGAAGTCTTATAGCCAGCATGCTACTTCAATGCAAGGCCATAAAAATCAGCGCTGGCCATCCATATACATGGGCTTCGGGAATAAAGTCTCCAATCTATTGCGATCTTCGTCAAACTTTGTCTTTTCCTCAGGTTCGCCGGCAAATTGCCCTTCAACTCACTCAGTTGGTTAAAGAAAAATTTCCTGATGTGGAAGTAATTGCTGGGGTTGCAACAGGTGCTATTGCACATGGTGTGCTGGTTGCAGAAGAATTGGGCTTACCATTTGTTTATGTTCGTAGCGCTGCAAAAGAACATGGGTTGCATAATTTGGTTGAAGGCCGTTTATTGGCAGGTCAAAAAACAATTGTTGTTGAAGATCTGGTTTCGACCGGAAAAAGCAGCATAGCGGCTGTAAAATCACTGCTTCATCATGGCTTTGTAGTCGAAGGCATGGTAGCTATTTTTACCTACGGGCTTCAGGAATCAGAAGAAATGTTCCGCAAAAATCAACATTCCCTCTTTACTCTTACAAACTATAACCAGCTCATTGAAACTGCTTTGCAGGAGTCACAAATTAGTTCCGAGGAGTTGGCAATTCTGCAGGATTGGAAGGTTAATCCTCGAATATGGGGTAATAAATTTCTAAAATAAATTCTGTTACATGGCAAGATTTACAGCCGAAACCGAACCACTAAATGCACCTCAGGCAAGAGTTTTTGAATTTCTGAGTGATTTCCGAAACATGGAACACCTGATGCCCGAACAGATCGTCAACTGGAAAGCTGATGAAGTGAATTGCTCATTTACCATTAAAAGTATGGCTGATCTCGCTATGCGAATTACGTCTAAAAAGCCTCCATCAAACATTCACATTGAGTCAACCGGGTCTAACCCGATAGATTACACCCTTGATTATTCTGTGTATCAGGTTAATGATCACCAGTGCTTCGTCGAGATTGATTTTCAGGCCGATCTTAACCCCTTTTTGAGCATGGTGGCTTCCCGGCCACTTCAACACCTGGTGGATCATATGGCATTGAAATTGAAGGAAAAATTTGGCAAAGAGTTATAAAACAAACCTTACCTGCTTGAGTTCGTAGGATACCTTTCGCCCCTCCAAAGTATTTATAACAAGCCTGCCATGCTTGTCAACACCCATAATTTTACCAGTGAATACCCCAGCATGGTCGCTGAAAAGCAAATCGGATTGATAACCTAACAAATTTGTATGATAGGCCTTTTCAATTTCGCGAACCTGGCCTGATTTAAGTTTTTGGTACCAGTACATTATCTTATCGACAACCCTTAGCAAAGAATCGTAAACGTCGAAGTTCTTTTTTGTAATATTGCTCAATGACACAGGATTAGGGGCATTTGAGAGAAAAACTTCCTGGTTTAGATTGATTCCTATTCCGGCAACCGAATACATGAATTTTTCACCCATAATTGAATTTTCAATCAACATTCCCGAAATCTTACCTTTCTGAAAATAAATATCGTTGGGCCATTTTATACAAAATCCGTCATGCCCCGATATTGCAGATATGCCTTCCAGAATTCCAAGGGCAACAGCTTGATTTAGCCTGAACTGGCGCGAAGGTGGCAGAAATTCCGGTTTGAGAATTATTGAAAACAGGAGGTTTTTTCCGGCTTCACTTTCCCATGACGATTCTCCATGACCGCGTCCGGAAACCTGGTAAGAAGCCGTAATAACCGATCCTTCTTCAAGCTCATCAACCGTCAAAAGCCTGAAGGCCTCCTTGTTGGTTGAGTCGGTAATATCGAGCCTGATTAACTTTGGAATTGAAAACAGCATGGAAGTTTTTTCCAAAATTAGCAATTACGCTGCATTAACAATTATTCGCAAAAATGCAGGAACATTATTTGTGATATTAATGTTAAATTTGCACTAAAATTTAACATAGCCTGATGATTAAAGTAAAAAAGAAAGGCGACACCAAAACACTTATCAATTCAATTGTTAAAGGAATTCAGGAAAAAAAAGGACTCGAAATTGTTATTCTTGACCTTTCCCAGCTAAACTCAACTATTTGTGACTACTTTGTTATTTGCCACGGCAATTCCCGTACCCATACCGTTGCGTTAGCCGATTCGATAGAGGAAGAAGTTAAAAAATCGTACGGATATTTTCCACGCCGGCGCGAAGGTTTTAGTAATGGCGAATGGGTTTTGCTGGATTATATGGATGTTGTTGTGCATGTTTTTCAGGAACCTATGCGAACCTTTTATAAGCTTGAGGCATTGTGGGCCGATGCTCCACGAACTTTCATAAACACTTAGTTTTTATGTTTGTTGATTGATGATTGACTGTTAAAATGTTAAATGATCCATTTCGTTAGAGGTGAGACACGACAAGAATGTGACCTAAATAAAGCAAATTGTTTTTACATGAATACTGGAGAAAATAAACGAGATACCAATCAACCTGGGGGCTTCAAATCTAATCCGTTGACCAACGGAAAAGGTAAAAAAAAGCCGGGTTTTAATATTTATTGGATTTACGGTTTAGCGGCCATTTTTCTGATTGCCCTGAATTTTATGAATTGGGGAGGAGGGCCAACAGAAATTTCGCAGATGCGGTTCGAGGACGAAATGCTAGTTCTCGAAGAAGGAAAAAATGATATTGAAAAGATTAGAATTGTAAATCAGGAAATGGTTGAAGTATTTATTAAACCCGACCGGCTTACAAAGGAAAAATTTCAGGATGCACATATTCGTACAGGCTTTGGCGAAGGTGCCCTTCCTCATTATGTGTTCAATATTACCTCCGTTGAGAATTTTGAACAAATGGTTAGGGAAGCACAATTGGAATGGCCGCGCGAAGAACGGTTCGCAATGTTTCCTGAAACACGCCGGAACTGGGGAAGAGATGCTTTGAGCTGGTTGATTCCAATAGGATTGTTGGTTGTTTTCTGGTTGTTTATTTTGCGACGTATGTCGGGCGCTGGCGGAGGAGGTCAAATCTTTAATATTGGCAAATCGCGGGCAACCCTTTTCGACAAGGACACACAGGTAAGCGTTACCTTTAAGGATGTTGCCGGCCTTGATGAGGCCAAGATTGAACTGCTTGAAATTGTTGATTTTCTGAAAAACCCTAAGAAATATACCGACCTTGGGGGCCAGATCCCAAAAGGGGCATTGCTAGTAGGGCCTCCCGGAACAGGTAAGACTCTTCTTGCCAAGGCGGTTGCCGGCCAGGCCCAGGTTCCTTTTTTCTCACTTAGCGGCTCCGATTTTGTTGAAATGTTTGTTGGTGTGGGAGCCTCAAGGGTTCGCGACCTTTTTAAACAAGCCAAAGAAAAAGCGCCATGTATCATTTTTATAGATGAAATAGATGCCATTGGCAGGGCACGGGGCAAAAACCCGGTAACCGGTGCCAATGATGAGCGCGAAAACACTTTAAACCAGTTGTTAACCGAAATGGATGGGTTTGGCACCAACCAGGGTGTAATCATTTTGGCGGCAACCAACCGGGCCGATATTCTCGACAGGGCACTCATGCGGGCAGGCCGTTTCGACCGGCAGATACAAGTTGAAATGCCCGACCTTGAGGAACGCAAAGCTATTTTCAAAGTGCACATGAAGCCGGTAAAAATGGCTCCAGAAGTGAATGCCGAATTCCTGGCAAAACAAACACCCGGATTTTCCGGAGCAGATATAGCAAATGTTTGCAATGAGGCTGCCCTGATCGCCGCAAGAAGAGATAAAGTCATGGTAGAAAGGCAGGATTTTCTCGATGCAATAGATCGCATTATAGGAGGCCTCGAG
>DATIKK010000120.1:0-26933 GCA_035477635.1 Bacteroidales bacterium
CTCATCAACAGTAAAAACCCTGCCTGTACCGGCATCTGTAAACTGGAAAAAGTTCATTTCGCCCATATTTGCAGGAATATAAATCAGGTCGTTTGCAGTGCCACCATCCCTGTTCACATCGCCAGCGAAAATGTATGAGTAGTTTCCGATGGTGCGGCTCTCGATGTACAACGATAAGGTTGTAGCCCAAGGCGTGGTATAAGAGATAGCACCAAATGCCCTGTGGCCAGCGGTGTTTGTCGAAAACCCAAGGCCTGGAAGGTTTGGATTGCCGGGATGCGGATTTCCGTTCCAAGAACCGAATGCAATTGACCCTGGATCTACAGTGTTTCTGGAAATGCCATAGCTGTAAGCTGCTGTTACGAACAGTCCGTTTTGGAAAGGTCTGCTGAGGGAAACAGCAAGGTTGTATGCATAGCCTTTATCCTGATTTTTAAGGCCAATAGCAGAAGTAACCTTAGAGACGAGACGGTTTCCTGTTCCAGTTGCATAAAGCGGCCTTACATCAGCACCGGTGGTCATGGTTGTTGTTGGCCTCAGGTTTGAATTGATGTAATAAATTCCATTTACATCCCTGCTGAATATACCTTCAAAGGTGCCGATAAATCCCCAGGGCAACCTTTGGTCAACGGCAAAATTGGTTCTCCACACCTGAGGGAATTTGAAATCCTCATCGGTATATGCAAGTTCGTAGCTGGCCGCTGGCGCTCCTGTAACTGTAGCCGGCTTCCAGCGGTTGGGATCCGGGTGGAATGGTCTGGTAGTGATGTTGTCTAAAGACTCAAACCCGGTCATTATACCGTTGTTTCCAATTTGGTTGGATATCCAGACGTAGGGCGGCGAGCCTGTGAAAATACCAGTACCACCGCGTAGCTGGGTGGTTGCATTGCCAAATACATCCCAATTGAAACCGAATCTGGGCGACCAGTGAATACGCGGATCGGGAAGTTTGTCGGTACGAAATCTCACCAGTTCGCCATTTTCATCAGAAAAGAAAAAGTTATTTTCTACTTCAAGGTTTCTGAATTCTACATCTCCAAAAAATGGAACATCTAACCTAAGGCCGGCAGTAAGCTTTAGCCTGTCGGTAGCTTGCCACTGGTTTTGGGCGTATAAACCTGCGTAAAACACGTGCAATGGCTGAATGGGCCTGTCTTGCCCGGGTATATTCGACCAACGAACCTGGAACCTGCGCAGGGTAACAGGTGATGTTGTCCTGGTTGGATTGGCAAGATGATGGGTTGCATCTGTAAAAAAGTCGGCCAATGAGTTGTACACATATACGCTCTGGGAGCCCGGGAAAAAAATATTCTCAGAATTGAATATTTCGGCGCTGGCGCCAAGTGTAATGGTGTGGTTCTCCAAAAAGATTGAGAAATTATTTTGGAACTGCCAGGTTTCATAACGCAATTCGTTGTTGGGCGTAAAAGGCTCAAAACCAAAAGAGGTATATACGGTTCCACCGCTCAAAATGTCAACAAACGGGAACATTGTACCCAACGGTCTGCGGCTCTCATCCTGAAAGGTATATCCCACAATCATATTGTTGAACATATTGTCGCCAATACGGGAGTTCCACTCGCCCACTATGGAGCGTATGTTTTCCATGATCTGATAGTTTGAGTTTTTGAAGTTCAGACCAGTAAGATTGCTCCTGCGGGTACCCATACCCAAGGAGGCGGATTGTGACAGAAGAATATCGGAGAAAGATTCTAAGTGATTGTACCTGAGGCTGAATTTGTTGCGGTCATTAAGGTTGAAGTCAAGTTTTGCAATAAATCGGGTTGCAGGAGTTTTATCCATATACCCCTGGAATGGCCCGGTTTCATACCCGAAGTTGTCTCTTAAAAAGTTGCTGAGGGCAACCAAGTCTGACTCCAGAACTCTCGTAACATTGCCTTCAACAGGCTGCCCACCTGTATTGGCAACAAATGGGGTGCTAGGTGATTCAAGCAACTCCTGGCTGTAATCGGCAAAGAAAAACAACCTGTCTCTGATAATCGGCCCGCCGATATTGAATCCAAACTGATTGAACTGGAAAGTACCGGGGTCGAAAGCAAGAGCTCCGGCATCGCGGCCCACAAGGTCGGGATTTCTGAAACTATAATGCACTTCGCCTCTGAACTCGTTGGTCCCACTGCGGGTAACTGTATTAACGCCAGCTCCTACAAAGTCTCCCTGGCGCACATCAAAAGGAGCAATATCAACAGTGATAGCTTCGATAGCCGACATGGAAATGGGGGCTACGCCGGTGCGTTCTCCCGGTTGGCCGCCGAGGCCAAAAGAGTTGTTGAAGGCCGAACCATCAATTGTAATGTTGTTCATACGGTTGTCTGAACCTGCAAATGAGTTGCCGCTTGCCATCGGACTAAGGCGTGTAAAATCGCTGATCCTTTGCGAGAACGAAGGAAGGTTCCTAAGCTCATTTTGCCCGATTGTGGTTGAAGCACCAGTACGATCTGTGCTGAAAATAAAATCGCGGGTATGGGTTATAACAACCTCACCCAAAAGTGCAGCGGCATCGCGCAAGGCAAATTCAAAATTTGTTGTTCCACCCAGGGCAATGAATACATCGCCCACCTCCTGCTGTTCGTAACCGATAAACGAAACAGTAATCCGGTAGGGGCCGCCAACCCGCATGCCGAGGATAGTAAATCGTCCATCGGTAAGGGTAGAAGTTCCGTAGCGGGTGCCTGACGGCTCATGCACTGCAAGAACTGTAGCGCCCGGCAAGCTTTGTCCTGCCTGGTCAACAACAGTGCCTGACATGGCGCCGGTTGTAACCCCCTGCGAATGTGCTGAGCTTAGCCCAAGAAAGAGACTAAACGCAACAAAAAGGCACATCAGAATGGTTTGTTTTTTCATAAGGTTATTGTTTTGTGATTGAAAAGGGTAATTTGAGTAAAACATGCTCATAAAGCTATTCCAAAATTACCTTTAAAACAAAAATTGCTTGTTTTAAAGAAAGTTAATTTTCAATTAAATTTTATACACGGAAACCCCTCAGGGGAAAAAATTGGGTAAAGGTAATTTTTTTTTAAAACTACATAAAAAATTTCTACTTAAAAATATTTTATTAAAACTCACATGATAAGAGCCATCAGAGGGAAAAAACATTTCTAAATCCTGTGTGGTGAGGATTTCTTTTTTTAAGGGTAAATGCAAATGTAGCACCTAATCCTAATGTGCTTCGAACACTTATGGTTTGGTTGTGTGCTTCGATGATATGCTTTACAATAGCCAGACCCAAGCCTGTGCCTCCTTCACCATTGCGGAAGGTCCTGCTCTTATCACCCCGGTAAAAACGCTCGAAGACTCTCGGAAGTTCGTCGCGTGATATTCCGATGCCATTGTCGGTAACTTCAACCAAAATATTTTCATCCATGTCGAAGAACCCTATTTTAACCCGTCCGTTTTCGTTGCCGTATTTAATCGAATTGACTAGAAGATTTGTCATAACCTGCTGGATTTTTTCGCGGTCGGCTTCCACAATAACAGGGGCATCGTAATTTCGGGCAAAATGGATTCTGATGTTGCGGGCGGTTGCCTTAATTTCGACAAAATCCATAACCTCTTTTGTTAGGGCAGCAAGGTCGAATGGACTTATCTTGAGTTTCAATTCGCCCGATTCGAGACTGGATATAGCTTCAAGATCCTCTATGATGCTGATCATGCGGTCGATGCTTTGCTCGGTTCGAAGCAGGTATTTACGGTTTATTTCGGGATCGTCGATGCCGCCATCGAGCAGAGTGAGTACATAACCCTGAATATTAAAAATGGGGGTTTTCAATTCATGTGACACATTACCCAAAAACTCCCTCCGGTAAGCCTCAAGTTTTTGAAGTTCTTCCACCTCCTTTTTTTTGTCGGATGCCCATTCGAGTACTTCCAGGTTTGTTTTTTGAATCAGGTCAGTTCTGTCGGATATTTTGACTTTTTTCTGACCTTTTGGCGCTTTGAGATCATGAATTGTTTTGTAAATTAACCTGATGCGATCATAAATAAACTTGTTTAGTACATACCTGAAAAGAAAAAAAGACACTATAACAAGTAAAACATTCGCGAGTATAAATGACCTGAAATGGAATTCTCCGTAAATAAGTACGGAAAAAGCGCCATAAGTCAGCGAAAATACCAGGGCAAGTATTATTGAAGTTAGAAAGGCAAGTTTGCCCGGGGGCGCATAATTAATCATGAAGTTAGCTCGAATTTGTAACCAACGCCCTTGATTGTTTTGATGTTTTCAATTCCGATTTTTTCGCGCAGCCTACGCACATGAACATCGATAGTACGGTCACCTACCACTACGTTGCTTCCCCACACCTGCGAAAAAATTTCCTCGCGCGAAAAAACCTTGTTTGGTCGGGAAGTGAGTAGGGTGAGCAATTCGAACTCCTTTTTGGGCAAGGTTATTTCTTTTTTATCTTTCATAATCAGGTAACGATCGCGGTCGATAACAATGTTTCCTACCTGGGTGCTCAACGAATTCTTCTCTGTTTGCATGCTGCGTTTAAGCAATGCTTTTATCCGGCTAACAAGTAAGTCGGGACGCACTGGCTTGGCAATGTAGTCGTCGGCACCCGACTCAAAGCCTGCAATTTGCGAATAGTCTTCGTTGCGGGCCGTCAGAAATGCAATTATGGTTTTTTTTAATTCGGGATGCCGGTTCATTTCCCTGCAGGTTTCCATGCCATCCATTTCGGGCATCATTACATCGAGCAGCACCAGATGCGGCAAAACTTCCCGGGCTATTTTTATTGCTTCACGACCGTTGTAGGCATTAAATACTCTGTAGCCAGCCCTGAGCAAATTGTACCCAATAAACTCATGAATATCTGGTTCATCATCAACAAGTAAAATACGAAAATTTCCGGCTTCCATCATTAAGGCAGGTTTGTTTAGTCAAAATTAATTTCTTTTTTCGTGCTTATTACCCTGATTATTGCTTAACCTGTTCATTTATAATTTCCTTAACATTAATTTTACCTTGAGTTAACATTAGCCGATGGTTTGCCCCAAAACTACTCCTATAAAATTATTTACGGATGAAATCGAACAGTCGTTCATTGATTAAAAATATGTTATATCTTTGAATTAGGTTTTTGGACGATTTAATTTTGCATTTTGTTAGCAAAATTTGTTAATTTTTGCCTATCAATAAAACCAAAAGCGAATGTTGGTTGTTAACCTGCAACAATGGCCCAAAAATGGCGCTAATGCTGATGAAATGGCCTCCTTTTTCTGGCATACCCTCGATTCCATTGCTCCTTTGATAACGATTACAAAAAAGGATGCAATTTCGTATGCCAACAGACGATTCTGCCAGTTCACAGGCTTTGAAAAGGATGAAATTCCTAACAGTTTCAGTCAACTTGTTTTTTACGATAAACACATAAAGGGTTTTGAAGAAGAATTACGAGACCTCCTGCAATCAAACCAAACCTGGGTAAAACAGATTGTTCTGCGACATAAAGACGGACTGCCTGAAGAGTATGAAGTATCTTTTTTCCCAAAAAACTACCAGGACAGTGACGCCGAAAAATTTTTAGTGCTTGTACCCGTCAGGTGGTATAGAAAAGGAGAAGAATTTGGTGAGTCAGGCCATTTTTCTTCATTCCAGGCAACCGAACCTGATTTGTACAACACCCTGAAGAGTTTAGGCGCCCTGTGTAAAATCCTTCAAAATTCTGTAATCAGTGAACAGCAAAGCGAATTATTGCGGCAAATGGAGATTGCACTTGGTGCCCTGACTGGGAAGGTTAATGAACTTCTCCGGAAAATGACCAACAACGGTGATTCAGGTTATTCGCAACCCAAACCTTTTAATTTTGCCGAGGCTCTGCATACCCTATCTGCTAAATACCAAAATGCTGCAGAACAAAAGGGTATTCGATTTACAACTCTGATTGAAACTTCCCTTCCGAAAAAAGTATATGGTGATCAGGCACTCCTCGAACAAACCCTGGAGAGCTCACTTGAATATCTTCTTGGAAGAGGAGATACCAAAATTATTAGTTTTGAAGCGCTCTCAGAATTGCAAAAAGATGAGGTTAGTGAAGTTTCCTTTTTCATAATGGGGGTTTTTGGAGAAAACCAGGCTTACAAGGAGTCATCATTGAGTGAGTCTTCTTCGCATGGAAATGATATTGAACATCTTTTTAGTCGTATTAATAAATCGGGCGGGAAAGTTTTATTGGGTCAGATGACAGGTAAAAGTTTTTATCTCCATTTCTTAATGAAGTATAAGCTTGATTTGCCTGTTGCAAGCAATATAAAGGTGGAAATACCATTTGAAGAAGAAAAATTTCCTGATAATACTCTTGTATTAATTGCCGAGGATGACGAACTCAATCAGATGGTTATGAAACAACACCATCTGAAAATGGGCTTGAACACTCATTTTGCCCGGACAGGTTTTAATGTGCTCGAGAAAATCAGAAATCAACCATACGATCTGATTATTATGGACACCCAAATGCCCGGACTTGGCGGCGAACAAACCATAAAGGCAATCAGGGCAGACCAAAATGCTGTATATTCTGAGATACCCATAATCGGAATAAGCGCCAGTTTTTCAGAAGAAGTCAAGGACCGTTGCTTAAAAGCAGGTGCAAACGATTTTATTACGAAACCATACGAACCTTCCGATATGAGGAACAAAATGGTTCATCTGGTAAATTGGTACCGAAAAAAAGTAAATAAAGATACCGAACGGAACTTGAAAACTGAATTTTTACCACCTATGGAAAAATACTTTGATTTGACATACCTTGAAGAAACAAGTGAAGGGGATAAAGAGTTTTCTTCCACTATGATTTCCTTTTTCGTTGAAAACACTCCTACTGTATTAGATAACTTAAAAAGTAGTATTCAAACAAAAGATTGGGAAGCTGTGCGGCAAATTGCCCACAAGCTTAAGCCCCAGGTTATTTATATGGGTATTCATATTATAAAGGATGAAGTAGAAAAAATCGAACATTTGGCTAATATTAAGACTAATCTTAATGAAATACCCGATTTGGCATCAAAAACTGAAAAATATTGTTTCCTTGCTATTGAGCAACTTAAAGAAGAGTTAAAGAAGTATGAGATGGGGTAATCCATTCCCTAAACCCCATTGCTGACTTTAGAGTAACAGGTTGCTGCCATTTTACCTTAAATCGGCTAAAATTTAAATTTTATCTACATTTATTGTGTTCTGAACAATAAATGAGTATTTTTGTTTACCGGACTGATTCTTTAACAAAATAACCAGAAAAAATGAAAATTCTCGTTTGTGAAGATGATTATATGATTATTAAGACCATTGAGCACAAACTAACTCGTGAAGGCTTCGAAGTGTTTGTGGCCAACGATGGGAAAATTGCGGCCGAAAGACTTGCTAATGAAGAATATGACCTGGTACTTACCGACCTTCTTATGCCCTTTTCCGGAGGCCTTGAGTTAATTAACCTGGTCAGAAACGAATATAAGAAAACGACACCTATAATAGTATTGTCGAAAGTAGGCAACGAGGAAACCATCATCCAGGCATTTCAACTTGGCGCTGACGATTACCTTACAAAGCCGTTCAGTCCTAATGAATTATCTATCAGGGTTAAGCGGCTTCTTATGAAAAAATAGAAATCGTTCTTCTATTTTTCCATTTTGAAGGTGAAATTATGTTTTTCCCCATTGTGGATATTAAAAAATCCTTATAGATAGACTATTAGATAATTTTTTTATTATGAACAAACAACACCGGCAAATATGGCTGCATATTGTTTTTATTTGTTTTAATGCAATCACAGTCTTAGCCCAAGCGCCTCAACAGAATATAAATCTTGACAGTTTATTTCTGCAGGCAAGGCAACTTGCTTTTGAACAATACAGATCTGAGGCGAAGGAGTTGTGCCGCCAGATACTTGAAGTAAACCCAAACTACCACGATGCAAGTATTTTGTATGCACGGACTCTTGCCTGGGATCAGCAATTTTCGGAAGCTGCGGGTGTTCTGGAAGGCGTTTTAAGAAAGGAGCCATTTCATGAGGATGCTATCCTTGCCATGACCGATGTTCTGGTTTGGTCGGGGAATCCAAATAAAGCATTAGAGTATCTCGACAGGATTCTGATTCGGCAGCCAACCAATACAAGCATGCTGTTTCTAAGAGCTAGAATATTAAATGATTTGCAGGAACATCTTCTTGCTTCAGTTATTTTAAGCCAGATTCTTGATCTTGATCCCTCACATACCAATGCACGGGAATTGCTTTCGAGAATTGATGCTGGTCAGATGCGAAACCATTTTTCCATTAATTACCGTGGCGATTATTTCGACCTGTCAGCTCCATGGCATTTGATTTTTGCTGAATATGGGCGGAGAACTTCGGGCTTAGGTCTGCTAATTGCCAGGATAAATATTGCAGAACGCTTTGACAACCAAGGTATGCAATTCGAAATTGACGCCTATCCCACCATTGCGCAGGGCACCTATTTATATCTCAATGCCGGCTATTCGCCTGACCAGGATGTATTTCCGGAATTTAGGGCAGGAGTGGAGGTGTTTCAGAGGTTGCCAAGATTATGGGAGGCAAGTGCCGGAGCAAGATTTTTAAATTTTCCAGGTAATAATTTAGTAATTCTTACAGGGAGTATTAGCAAATACTTACGGCAATATCTTTTTACATTCAGGCCGTTTTATATTGTTCCTAATGTTGGCGATCATGCCCAATCATACTTTATCACCTTGCGGAGATTCTTTACTTCTCCTGAACACCATTTAACCCTTACAGCGGGCACAGGGTTTCCGGCCGACGCCGATGCTTTGCTTGGCGCTGAGTTATATGACCTAACAAGCAATATGTTCATGCTGAATTATCAACAAAAGATTTCCCCCCACTTCCTGTTAAGAGCAGGTGCTGGTTTTCAGTACTACCCGGATGGAGTCTGGGGAAACAAATACACTTTTGAAGCCGGGATTGCATACCGTTTTTAAAAGGTTTTAACTTAAACCATAAATCTATGGTACAAAACAATATTTTCAAAACGAGATTTGTTGGATTTATTGCAATTGTTTTAATTTTTTTTGCGACAGATCAATTTTATCTTTATGGTTTTTCACCTCAAAGCAGCACCTTTGAAGAACAAGTCAAAAATAATGAAGCTTCGTTAGGGTCAACTATAGATCAAAAAACTGAGGTTAACCCCACCACATCTGGCGAACCTGATCAAAAGACATACTTTTTGGAATTCTTCCCATTATATCAGGTGGAAATCAGAGTTCTTCTGGTGGTAATCCTTATCCTCCTAACAGGTATAGTGCTCCTCTTTTTATTCATTTTTTTAAACAGGGTGCGAAAAACCCGGATTAGGGAAAAAGAACAATTGATGAGGATAATATATCAGGAGCAACTCACTAATTACATTTATGGTGATGATTCACAAAACTATGAATTTACTGGAATTAACAGGCTGTCAAATCGTCAAATATTTATTGATGAAATGCTCTGGTTGCATCGGAATCTATATGGAGAAACAGCAAAGAGGCTTCAGGATTTATATTTCAACCTTAACCTGTATGGCGATTCACTCAAAAAGCTTTCGAGCAGCTTTTGGGCAGTAAAAGCCAGTGGATTCAGGGAACTTGCCCAAATGGAGGTAAGTGATGTGGCACCTGAAATTATGGAGTATGTCAACTCCAAAAACACAATCCTTCGAATGGAGGCACAATTGGCTTTGGTTAACCTCAAGCCAGATGATCCACTTGGTTTTCTTGATAACCTTAAACTTCATCTTACCGAATGGGAGCAAATAAATATACTTAACACCTTACTGCATAACGAGGTAAAAATTGATTCATTCGAAAGATGGATGAGCAGCAAAAATGAGAGTGTGGTAATTTTTTCCTTGAATTTGGCAAGGTTTTTTAACCACACTCACAGCCTGACGAAGGTTTCGAAACTTGTTTACCACGAAAATTCCTCTGTCAGGCTGGCCGCAATCAAAGCACTCGGATCGTTTGAGTTTCCGGAAAACACTGCGTTGTTTATGGATTCTTACTTGAATCATTTGCCTGTTGAAAACACAGGTAATGATGTATTTTATAATCTTAAAATGAGCGGAAACAGGCTTGCTGCCATCGAAGCCCTTGAGGTCATTTCAACCGAAACCGACATTCCGTTTTTTGAATTCGTTTTAAGAAATGAAAAAGAATTTGATATTTTCCGGAAGGCCTTAAACGTTTTGTACACCTTGCAAAAGGACAATTTATCCGTTATAGATGAGGTATATGAACAGGCAGAGCCAAAAATACGGAGGATTATTGATCAAAAAAAGGTAGCTCAGATATGATAGAATTTTTCCAGACATTACAATTTATTATTGAAAATGGAATTATTGTAATAACCATTTTCATTTTCGGATCATATACAACATTGGCCGTTTTTTCAGCTCTTGCCATGATCCAATATATGCGAAAGAACAGTTTTGTAGATTATAATGTTGTTCTCTCCTCACCACTTGCACCAAGCATTTCGGTAATTGCTCCAGCCTTTAATGAAGGCAAAACTATCATTGATAACATAAGGAGTCTCCTATCCCTGCACTACAACGACTTTGAAGTTATTATAGTTAACGATGGCAGCACTGACGATTCGCTAAAAAAAATTGTTAAAGCCTATGATTTGGAAAAGATACAGCCTTTGTATGAAGAAAAGCTGACAACAAAGCCTGTAAAAGCCATTTATCATTCGCGCAACCCAGCATTCTCAAGATTAAGGGTTATTGATAAGGAAAACGGGGGTAAAGCCGATGCACTTAATGCTGGAATAAACCTTTCAAACAAAAAATTTATATCGGTGGTCGATGTTGATTGTATTTTGGTGGACAATGCATTGATCATAATGGCAAAACCCTTTATGGAGCAAACCGACCATAAAATTATTGCAACCGGAGGAGTGATACGAATAGCAAACTCCTGCAAGATTGAAGACGGAAGAATTACCGAGATTAATTTTCCCAAACGGTTTTTGCCACGTATGCAGGTTATTGAATATACCAGGGCCTTTCTTATGGGCCGTATGGCATGGAGCAAATTGAACGGTTTGTTGCTTATCTCGGGTGCTTTTGGAATGTTTGATCGTTCGGTGGTAATCAAATGTGGCGGATATTCGAGCGACCTGGTAGGCGAGGACATGGAACTGGTGGTTCGTATGCGTAGGTATATGTCAGATAACAAGCAGAAATACAGGGTAGTTTATATTCCCGATCCGTTATGTTGGACCGAAGTGCCTGCAAGTTTGAAGATTCTGACCAGGCAGCGCGACCGGTGGAACCGTGGAACCATGGAAAGCCTCTTTAAGCATTTCAGGCTGTTTTTTAATCCTAAATATAAAACTTTAGGGCTAATCGGACACCCTTACTGGTTTTTCTTCGAGTGGCTTGCTCCAATTATCGAGTTCATGGGAATTGTTTACTTCATTATAATTGCCATATTGGGATTTTCAAACTGGCCATTTTTCATTCTACTGCTGGCAGCGGTTTATTTGTTTGCGGCTACGCTCAGTTTCTGGGCAGTTCTGTACGAAGAACTCTCGTACCACAGATATAAGAAAACCGGTGAAATTTTCCGAATGCTGGTACACTCGCTACTTGAACCGATTTTATTCCACCCTGTAATTCTTTACTCCAACCTCCGGGGGAATTTTAAGTTCTTTTCTGGAGAAAAAACCTGGGGAAAAATGGAAAAGCAAGGCTTTTCGAACGAAACAAAAAATAAAAAAAAGTCACCTGAGCCTATACCGGTTGAAACCACCAGAAAAGTTTCTGTATAAGGTTTTTAGTTTTTTCAGGAAAGGCAGACTTAGTGTCTGTCTTTCCCATTTAGTCGAATAATCAGGTTTGTTATATATTTGCACAAAAAAAGGTGATGGTCAAATCAATGACTGGTTTTGGAAAGACGACCTGCCAGCTTCGGGACAAAAGTTTATCGATTGAAGTAAGGTCGCTCAATAGTAAATCGCTCGATGTTTCGTTAAAAATGGCCAATATCAGTCGTGAAAAGGAGCATGTTGTGCGCAATCATGTAGGTCAGATTCTGAATCGGGGCAAGATTGATGTTGCTTTCGTAGTTGAAACCTCAGGAGGTGCTCCTTCCGTTTCAATTAATAAGAACCTTTTTGGCAAATTTCTGCTTGAATTTGAACAACTTACAAAGGAGTACCATATTAAAATGCCTGACGACATCCTCCAGGTAGTAATCAGGCTTCCTGAAGTCATAACATATGAAACCATTGGCGATGACCCTGGCGATTGGGCGATGATTGAAGAAAGCCTGCTTCGTGCTCTATCGCATGTGGATCAATTCAGAATTTCTGAAGGGCAACATTTGGCTGCCGACATTATTGCCCGCATTAATTCGATTAATGAATTGGCAGGACAGATTGCACCTTTCGAAGCAGGCAGAGAGCAAACTGTCAGGACCCGTCTTACAAAGGGGCTGAAAGAAATAAATGAAAATCTGAATGCCGATCCCAACCGTTTTGAGCAGGAGCTTATATTTTACCTTGAAAGGCTTGATATTACGGAAGAAAAGATTAGGCTGGCCAAACATCTGGACTATTTTGTTGAAACCCTGGAAATGGAAAAAACCCAGGGTCGCAAATTAGGGTTTATTGCGCAAGAAATTGGTCGCGAGATAAATACTATCGGGAGCAAAGCAAACGAAGCCAATATCCAAAAAATTGTAGTTCAAATGAAGGATGAGTTGGAAAAAATCAAGGAGCAATTGCTTAATATTTTGTAAATATGCACGGAAAGCTTTTTATTTTTTCTGCCCCGTCAGGAGCTGGAAAAACAAGTATTGTTAAGGCACTTCTGGCAAAACACCCTTGGCTGGAATTCTCGGTTTCGGCTACAAGCAGGCCTATGCGGTATGGCGAAAAGCAAGGCGTTGATTATTATTTTATGAGCCCTGAGGAATTTAGAAAACGAATTGAGCAAAACGATTTTCTTGAGTGGGAAGAAGTTTACCCTGGCAGTTTCTACGGAACACTTAGATCGGAAGTAACAAGAATATGGGCTAAAGGCAACCATGTGGTTTTTGATGTGGATGTTGCAGGGGGGTTAAAAATCAAAAATCAGTTTGGCAAAAATGCCTTAGCTATATTTGTAATGCCGCCATCAATTGAGGTGCTCGAAAATCGATTGATCAATCGCAAAACCGAAACCGAAGAGAGTCTTTCAAAACGACTTAGTAAAGCCCGATATGAAATTGGGTTTTCGGATGAATTCGACATTATTATTGTCAACGACCAATTAACGGTTGCAATAGAAGAAGCTTCGGAATGCGTCAAGCAGTTCGTTCAAAAGGTATAAGCAATGGAAGTTTCTGAAAAAACAAGGACTGGTCTGTTAAATGGATCATTCAATCCGGTTCACATCGGTCATTTGATAATAGCGCATTACCTTTTATTGCACTCCGATCTTCGTGAGATCTGGTTTGTAATTTCGCCTCATAATCCTTTGAAAAACCTCTCTGAGCTACTTCCTGAAGAAACCCGGCTTGCTATGCTTAAATTGGCTATTGACGACCAGCCCGGTTTTTTTATTTGCGAGCGCGAACTAAAAATGGAAAGGCCCTCATACACATTCAAAACTCTCGAAACGCTCAGGATTGAAAATCCTGACAGGGATTTTGTGCTGATTATTGGAAGCGACAATCTGGAAGTTTTTTCGCAATGGAAGGATTATGATAAAATACTTACCAGCACAGATATTTATGTTTACCCGCGAAAAGACCGGAAAGGTGGCTATTTTACTAAGCATCCGAGGGTGCGTTTATTTGACGCACCACTAATAGAAATTTCGTCTGAGTACATACGCTGTGAGTTCAGCGAGGGGCGTAAACCCAGATATATGCTCCCCTATAAGGTTTTCCGGCTTATACTTGAGAAAAAACTGCTTTAGATGGTAAAGCGAAGGCTTTTCTCAACAAATCGACACAGTCTTCCTTTTCCCAGGCAAAAAACTCAACCTCCTTGAATTTTTTGAGAACAGACTTGCCATTGAGTTTGACAAGGACTTCTTCTACACCGGGGCCGTTATACATTACCTCCACTTTTTCCTTAAAGCAAGTGCGGCCAAAATGACCATAGTTGCAGGTTCTTTTGAAAATTGGGTTTTTAAGACCAAAGCGGTTTATGATGGAATGAGGGCGCAGATCAAATATTTCCTTAATTTTCAATGCTATTTCACCATCGGTCATTTTAACCTTAGATGTTCCATAGGTGTTTATATACAGGCCTACCGGCTCAGCTACCCCAATGGCATAGGCAACCTGTACAAGTACCTCATCGGCAATTCCGGCGGCCACCATATTACGGGCAATATGCCTTGCAGCATAGGCTGCCGAACGGTCAACCTTGCTTGAGTCTTTGCCCGAAAAAGCGCCGCCGCCGTGGGCTCCTTTTCCGCCATAGGTATCAACAATAATTTTTCGTCCGGTAAGTCCGGTATCACCATGGGGTCCTCCAATTACAAATTTTCCCGTTGGATTAACCAGCAAACGGAATCCGTTGGCAAACAATGGACTGATTCTTTGGGGCAGTTCAGTCTGGGCGGCCGGGATCAGGTATTTTTGAATATCATGGCTGATTTGTTTCTGCATGGCTTGCTCTGCGGCCAATACAGCCTGCTCCGAATCATTTTCAGGCATGACAAACTCGTCGTGCTGGGTTGATATTACTATGGTGTCAATTCTGATGGGGATGTGGTTGTCGTCGTATTCAATGGTTACCTGCGATTTGCTGTCAGGCCGGAGATACTTCATTACTTTGCCTTCTTTGCGGATTCTGGCCAATTGCTGAAGCAGAATATGGGCCAGGTCGAGCGGTAGCGGCATGCGTTCATCTGTTTCGCGCGAAGCATAACCGAACATCATTCCCTGGTCGCCAGCACCCTGTTCCTCTGCAGTTGCTCTTTCAACTCCTTTTCGAATATCGGGCGACTGCTCATGGATGGCTGACAGCACCCCGCAGGATTCTGCCTCAAACTTAAGAGCTGAGTCTGTGTAGCCAATTCCCTTCAGCACATCTCGAACAACACTTTGAATGTCAACCCAAGCCTCGGTTTTAACTTCCCCTCCGCAAACTACCAATCCTGTGGTTACCAGAGTTTCGCAGGCCACTTTTGATTCGGGGTCGCGTCTGAGAAACTCATCAAGTAAGGCATCTGATATCTGATCGGCAATTTTATCAGGGTGCCCTTCTGACACTGATTCTGAAGTAAACAGGTATCCCATAACAATATAAAATTTACAGTAAAATTTTTGGTTGGCAAAGATAACTAAAAAACAAAATTACAATCTGTTTAAATGGTAAGTTGCCTGAATACTTGTTCGAGAGACTGCTGCTCATGGTCCATTACAAGTATGGTCAATCCTTTATCTACGGCAAACCTGAATACTTCAGGCCTTAAGTCAAGCCCGCTTTGAGTGTATATGCGAAACCCGTTTTCACCATAGCCAACTACATCCAAAACCCCCTGGATAGTTTTAAGTTCGCTGGCTGGACAATGTCTGTCGAAACCAACTTTTATGATCCTGCTTGTCTGGTTAAGCAATTGTACTTGTTCTGTGGGAGCGTCGGCAACTATTTTCCCCTGATGGATGATAATTACCCTGTCGCAAATTGCCTGAACTTCCTGCATAATATGAGTAGAAAGCAAAACTGTTTTTTCTGAGCCTAAAGTCCTGATGAGGTTACGTATTTCCATCAATTGATTTGGATCAAGACCCGAGGTTGGCTCGTCAAGTATCAGGACCCCGGGATTATGAATAAGAGCTTGTGCGAGTCCGACACGCTGCCTGAATCCCTTCGAAAGGGAGCCGACTTTTTTCCCTGCCTCGGGGTTTAACCCGGTAATCTCCATCACTTCATCGACCCGCTTTAAGGCACTTTTCCCCAACCGGTGTATCCCGGCTATAAAGCCAAGATACTCTTTAATATACATTTCCTGGTATAAAGGGTTATTCTCCGGCAGGTAACCCACTCTTTTCCTAACTTCCAACGGTTGCCACACCACATCGAACCCACAAACCGAAGCATTTCCGGCACTTTGGGGAAGGTAGCATGTGAGAATTTTCATCAGGGTTGATTTTCCGGCTCCGTTTGGGCCCAACAAGCCCACCACTTCCCCCTGGTTAACCGTAAATGAAACCTCGTCAAGAGCCTTCTGGTTTCCAAAAAGCTTAGTTATGTTTTTTACCTCAATCGACATTTGCTATCTGGTATTTGCGCTAAATTACTAATTTTAAAAACTCATTTAAGCTAATGTTGATTTGGGCAAAATTATAAAAGGGACGGTAATAAAATCGACAGGTAGCTGGTACTCGGTTATTGATGAAACCGGCAATAAGTTAGAGTGCCGGTTGCGCGGAAAATTAAAAATATCTGGAATAAAATCGACCAACCCTATCGCCGTAGGTGATCAGGTTTATATTAGGATTAACCCTGATGATGAATCCGCCATTATTACCGCAATTGCCGACCGTCGGAACTACATCATAAGAAAGGCAACCAACCTTTCGCGACAAACCCACATTATTGCAGCCAACATTGACCAGGCAATGGTAATTGTAACACTTGCCGAACCCCGGACATCAACAGGTTTTATCGACAGGTTCCTGGTTACCTGCGAGGCCTACAGCATTCCGGCAATTATTGTATTTAATAAAATCGACCTATATGATAATGAAAATCTTTATTTTTTCGGGAAATTAGTTGAGATTTACAAAAATGCAGGCTATCAGACCATTGGGGTATCGGCAGTTACCCGTCAAAACCTCAGCCTGTTCGAGGAGGCACTAAAGAACAAAACTACACTGCTTAGCGGCTACTCTGGCGTGGGAAAATCGACCCTGATAAATGCAATAGTACCAGGCCTGAACCTGAAGGTACAAAGTATTTCTCAGGCACATTCAAAAGGACGCCACACAACCACTTTTGCAGAAATGTATAAACTCCATAACAACACTTTTATAATCGACACCCCCGGAATAAAAGAATTCGGGCTGGCCGATTTCGAACCATGGGAACTTTCCCATTACTTCCCCGAAATGAGATCCCTTTTCAATCTTTGCAGGTTTGATAATTGCACACATTACAATGAGCCGCAGTGCATGGTTAAGGAAGCTGTAAATAATCGAACGATCAGCCTTGAGCGGTACCAAAATTATATAGGTATGCTCCTTGACAATGAAACCAGGAAGTAAGGCAATTGATTTTATGTGATGTTTTATCTGTAAGAATGTATTTTAAAGATGGTTTTATTTCCGAATTAAGGAATTTGAATAAGCAACAATACAGGGAATAAGATTTCGGCAGAATACTCTTACAAAATAATTAGTGAATTACTGTTTTCGTTTTAATCATATTTAATTTAATTTGGCAGAAATTTTTTTTAATTATACGTAAACGGTTCATTGTATCTGGAATTAGTACATTTGTAAAAAGTAAACGAACATATTTACTGGAATGTTATGATTGACAAAACAAGTTAAGTCAAAGATAACCAGCCGAATAGAAGAAATTTCAACATAAAAATCTAAAATTTGAGATTTATGAACCTAAAATTTACTTGCTGGGTTATGCTTCTGGGTATCCTATTGTCGGGATGCGCTTCCTCTTCCAGACTGATCCAAAAAGGCCATTATGACGCCGCCATTGAAAGATCGGTTGAAAAACTTAAAAGAAATCCTGACAATAAAAGAGAGATCCTTAGCCTTGAGCGGGCATACCGAATTGTAAACGAGCAAAATTTCGAACGGATTCGGTTTCTGACCGCCGAGGGCAACCCAAGGAGCCTTGTTGAAATCATGAACCTTTATTCGCGCATGAAATCAAGGCAAACATTAGTTAGAACCGTTACTCCACTAAATCTCCCCGACCGGGTAGTGCAGTTTCCTTATATTGACTACGACGAGCGGATTATTTCAGCCCGAAGGGGTGCTGCCGATTTCCACTACAACCGGGCGCTCGACTTGATGCAACGCAACGAGCGGATGGCTTACCGTGAGGCTTGGTATAGCCTTGCCCTGGTAGAGGAAATTGCCGGTGATTACCGCGACCTGAAAAATCTGCTGCACGAAGCCCATGAAAAGGGAATGAGCCGCGCCCTTGTTATGATTCAGAATCATACACATTTGAATTTGCCTGAAGAGTACCAACAGCAACTGTTAACTGTTGACCCGCGTGGACTTGAGAACCAATGGATTGAATTTTACTACAGCGACATTGATGAGAGGATTTCGTTTGACTATTTTATCCTGATCAATCTCAGGCAAATTCTGATATCCCCCGATCAGACCATGCAATCCGACCATCAATTTAAGAAGGAGGTTGAAGATGGATTCGAATATGTGCTTGATGCAAGGGGCAATGTAAAAAAGGATAGTCTTGGAAACGATATTAAAGTTCCTAAGTATAAAACCTTGGTTTGTGTGATGGTCGAGACAAGGCAACTCAAAACCATTAGTATTGAAGGCGATATAGAAATTTTTTCGGAGGAGCCGCGTCGTCTTCTTATACGCGATCCTGTTGGTTCTGCCAGTAGGTTTGAACACCGGTCGGCAAGGGCTATCGGCGATCTGGAAGCTCTTGACGAAGAAGCTCAAAAACTGGTACAAACAAAACCATTTCCCTTTCCATCAGATGTTGAAATGATTTTGCGAACCTCCGAAGGATTCAGGATAGCAGTTGCGGGAGCTTTGAGAAAAAACCGCAATTTCATCCGGTAAAATCTCTTTTTTGCTTCTTTTTTCTTACAACGCTAATTTTGCATGCGGATAAATTAGTGCCCGACAGTAAGCAAAGCGGATTGGTTTGGCTTTTTTAAAAGGCCCTTTGCTTTGCCCTTTTCAGGGTTTTCTGCTCGTTTGCGAAATATACCTAACCAATTCGGTTTCCATCTCATCAACCGAATCGCACCAGGTAAACAGATCAAGGTCGGCTTCACAAATGGTATAGTTATCAATAAAGCCTTCGATTCGCAATATCTGATCCCAGTATTTCCGGTCGTAAATCAATATTTTCAGAGGTTTACTGATTTTTTTTGTTTGTACAAGCGTGAGTATTTCCATAAGTTCGTCGAGTGTGCCGAATCCTCCCGGAAAAATCACCATAGCTTTGGCAAGATATGCAAACCAAAACTTTCGCATAAAAAAATAATGGAACTCAAAGTTGAGATTGGGGTCGATATAAGGGTTGTCAACTTGTTCGAAAGGCAGGCTAATGTTAAGCCCTATTGACCTTCCACCGGCCAGATAAGCTCCCTTGTTGGCAGCTTCCATTATGCCGGGCCCTCCGCCTGAGCAAACATAAAACCTTTCATGGTCTTTGCAATTGTTTTGGCACCAAATGGTTATGCGCTTTGCAAGTTCCACAGCATCCTCATAATACCTGGAATTTTCTAGGTCCTTTTCAGCTTTTAATAATGCTTTGGGATCTGATTCTGTTTGCTGCCTGATTGCATTTAAATTTTCCAAGGCTTTTTCCCGGGAGAGTGTGCGTGCTGACCCGAAAAACACCACAGTGTTATAAACCTTGTTTTTCAGAAACCTAGCCCTTGGCTCAACAAACTCCGACAAAATCCTAAGTTCACGTGCTGCCGGCGACATCAAAAAATCTATGTTCTTGTATGCCTTTTCAGGTTTTTTTGCGTTCATGTGTATTGAAAATAATTTATTTGCAATATATGCAAAAAATTAGCAAAAGCACAAAAGAAAGCCATTTTGGCATGAAAGGCAGGGATTATTATAAAAAGAAAAGGCTGTCCTGCCATGTGGAAACAGCCTTTCGACTAATAACCCCGACCTTAAAAGACCGGGGTTATGGATTCCTTTTATCTGAATTCAGCATCGGTTGCATCATCAAGACGATCTGCTACAATACTGAAAATAGCTGTGTTTATTGTTTCACTAACAATTATAACACCATTTGTTCTGGTTGCATTATTCAATTGAACCTCAGTTATGGTTGAAAACCACACATGCGGATCGAATGTGATTTTTGCAGTTGCAGGAGTGGCTGCTGAAAGAGTAACAGGTTCGTCGGAGTTTGCTTCAAAAACTTCTCCTGAGTTAAATTCAAATCTCACAGGCGTGGCAACACCTAAAGTATTTGTAAAAACTCCATCAGCTACAACTGAAGACCTTTCGGTTTCATCCTGTATTTCGATACCAAGATTTACTGTGGTATAGGTGCCTGCTGGTATGTCCATAAGAAATGGAGGATTGGCAACACCTGTAATCATGTCGATTGTTGTGATTTTTTCTTCAGTAATTGAAATTGACCTGCCATCAGTAGTTTCGCCGTCGAAAACTACTTCGCGTACAACTACATAACCCGAGTTAAAAACAAGAGACGGAATTGCGGCTTGTTTAGGCGTAATTGCGACTCTGCTCATTCTGGTAGAAATTGTCAGGTTGCTGTTTTCTTCTTTCTCACAACTGCTAAGCATACCAGCGGAAATAAAGCCCGCTAAGGCCAAAAGTACATTTAATCGTTTCATTGTAATTAGTTTAATTAGTTAATTATTTATTGAGGATTTTAAAAAATTTACGAGCTTTTTGTGCCGGTTTATTTATAAGACGAATGTTGAACATCAGGGGTTGGAAAAAATGAAAAATTAATGAATATATTTAGTATAAGCTGTCAAACAACAGGCTGTTAGATTTGAAAACTCACTAATGCAGATAATTCACAACCAAAGGAAGCTCATAGAAATCAGGATTCTGTTGACTGGGTAATTTCAAAATCATGAACCATAGCTTGGCGCTTTCACTTTTTCGATAATAAATTACCCATAAAAAAATTGTCGGTATTTACTTGCTAATTTTGTCCTGGAAAATTTTAGGATAAAATAAACAGGAATGACCTCAGGTTTTTCGGAGTTAAAATTGCAAAATCTTGAAATAATGGCTCCTGCAGGTTCTTACGAATCGCTTATCGCAGCAATTCAGGGAGGGGCCAACTCGGTGTATTTCGGTGTCGGCAAGTTGAACATGCGCTCCCGTTCTTCGCAAAATTTCTCCCTTGATGACCTTAGGAGCATTGCTTCCGTTTGTAGCCAGCATGGCGTGAAATCGTATCTCACCCTCAATACTGTGATTTTTGACGATGATATGGATGAGGTTCGTCGAACTGTGGAAGTAGCTGCTGAAACGGGAATCTCCGCAATAATTGCTTCCGACATGAGCGTTATCAGCTTTGCCCGAAACACCGGAATGGAAGTGCACCTGTCAACGCAAACCAATATAACCAATATTGAGGCGGTTCGGTTTTTTTCGCAATTTGCCGATGTTATCGTAACTGCCCGTGAACTGACGCTTCAGCAGGTCAGTGATATTGTTAAAGCAATTGAGCAACAACAGGTAAAAGGCCCTTCGGGGCGACTATTGCAGATAGAAGTGTTTGTTCATGGTGCCCTGTGTATGGCCATTAGCGGAAAATGCTACCTGAGCCTCGATAATATGAACGCCTCTGCAAACAGGGGAGCCTGCCTTCAACCCTGCAGGAGAACCTACCTGGTTACCGACAAGGAAGATGGGCATCAGTATGAGTTAGATCACCAGTACATTATGTCGCCAAAAGACCTTTGTACTATAGGTTTCCTCGACAAAATTGTTCAGGCTGGAGTTGCGGTTTTAAAAATTGAGGGCAGGGGACGAAGTCCTGAGTATGTAAAAACCGTAACCCGGTGCTACAGAGAGGCTGCCGATGCAGTAGTGAACAACACATTTGATCAAATAAAGGTTGAACACTGGATGGAGCAGCTTAAATCTGTTTATAACCGGGGATTCTGGGACGGTTACTACCTTGGCCGAAAAATGGGCGAATGGACCGGCCGCTACGGTTCACAGGCTACCCGCCGGAAAGTTTATATAGGGTTGGTTACCAATTATTTTTCCAGATTAAATGTAGCAGAAGTAAAAATTGAAACCAATGAGTTGCTCATCAACGATCCATTGCTCATCATCGGCCCCACAACAGGGGTTTTGGAATTAAATGCTTCTGAAATAAGGGTCGGGCTTCAGCCTGTTGCAAATTCCAAAAAAGGTGAATTATGCTCCATTCCGGTTCCCGGACTCGTAAGGCGAGGGGATAAGGTTTACAAATGGGTTGAGGCGGATAGCCCTAATTGATAAATCTTTGATTAAAAACGCTCAAAAACATCCTGGTTTTCGTAATAATAGTGATGCGTTTGCAGAAACGGAATTTCCCGGCCGTTATCAATCCTGTAGTAAGAGCTGGTGATAAGCCGGTTTTTTTCGTCGTAATGAAACCTTTCAACCAATGAGGGTATGCCATTTATCATAATTGTTTTTTCCTCAATGAGCCGGTTGGCGCCATAGGTTAACCTGAATACTTTTTCCTGCCAGGTATTTTCTCTGGTTAAAAAGTTGCCTTGAATTGCTGTTACTTTTCGTGGAGGTTCGTAATTTATTCTTAGCTCGATAGTCCTTCTACCGCGATCATAAAATGCCCTTCGGGTTACTAAGCCTCCTGGCGAGCGCCTGAAACGCCAGGATTCTGATTCGTCGGCCAGCAAAAAGTCCAATGAATACAACCTTATAAAGTTCCGGTAATAGTGGTTGCCTTTACCATCGGCCAGGTCTTCCACACTGGTTATCTGTCCCTCGAAATCAGGAGTAAGATTTGCAATAAGGTCAAACCTTTCGGTTTCACTATTAAAAACATATAGCTGGGCAACATAAGGGAAAAGATGCAGATAGTCAACATTTTGCTTGAATTTTACTCCTTTTGCCCTCATAACATTTTGATAGGAAACTCTGCCAAAGGGCAGTGATACCCATTCGTTACCATGCGAAGTAATAACAAGGGCATCCACACCGCTACCGCTTGCCATATCTAATAAGTTACCTATCTGGAACCTTCTGGGGGCGTCCGGGAAATGATTTACTTCGAAGGAGTGGGTTTGAATGTAAGGTTTATCGGGAGATAAATCTTTTGCTTCAACCACTTCAATTTTGCGATTATGAGGCGGGGTAGGAAAATCCTTGATTCTGAACGGGTCAGGTAATGCGCGGTAGGTGGTCATACAGCTATTAAACACCAGAAGGGCTATCGGTAAAAACAACAAAGGCAGCAGTTTGCGCTTTTCCATGTGTAATGAATTTGATGATGGGACCCCCAAGATACTAATTTTGAACAATATTTATGCCAAAGAGCCGCAACCTTTCGGATACGGCTCTTCGAATTTTTCGGAACTGCAATTATTTATCCTGGTAGCAGAAAAATCCTGTAGGTCATGGTACTCAAGTTCACTTCAATAGTGTAAGTCCCTGCAACTGCAGGAGTGGGAATACTCCCAGGATCATTCGGTCCCGGAGGATTCCTGAAAAGAGGCCCGCTGGCTGGAGTTCCGGTTGCGTTGGTTCCCCACTGGGGTTGCCATTGCCCGAGAGTTTCAATAAACTTGATTTCTCCTGATGCTGCAAGAGGCGTTGTTATTCTGAACAATCCCGGGGAAACTCTGGTGAATGGCAGGGCTGCAGTATTGCTCCAGCCAACTGTTGTGGCGCCACCAAGTAAGAACAACTGCTCTGTAACCCGCTCAATTGCATAAGTCAGGGCCAGGGTATCTACAACAACCCTATGATCGCCTGCCACTGTCAATTGTCTGAGGTCGATAGGTGGAGGATCCGGATCTGCACCTGTTGGCCTGTAAATAAGGCTACCGGCAAAGGATGTGCCGCCGGGTGCGGCTCCCCATTGGGGCTCCCATGCACCACGCCTCGAAATGAACTTAATGCCCCATTGTTCAATCGCCAGGCGGTCAACAACAGCAAACCTGCTGCCACCAATGTGCGACATTTGAATTGCAGCATTATTGTCCCAACCGACTGAGGTTCCTCCTCCCAGCATGAAGATGGGCTTCACTATGATTACCATATCATAAGTTCTGATAGAAACAGCCAAAGTTGGCGAGAACACATAGGTTGCCGGTGATGCATCTGTTAGAAACGACCTTACCCTGAACTCCATTGGAGCGGTAGTACCTGCTACTATACCCATATCTAACAAGCGGGTATTCAGTGCGGCCTGTGTAATTGTAAATACAGTATCTGTGGTAAGCACAAGGTCGCGGGGATTGGCAAAGTTGTTGCCAGCACGGTCCATCTGGAGGAGATATCTGGGCGCAGCCAGATTCTCACCATAGTTTGAAGCAGCCCACCTGAAGGTAACCAGGGCTGCCTGATTGGCCATTGACAAAGTTATGGTAGTCCCACCGGCTGGCAGTAACAATTGAGGCCCCGTTGTTTGCTCCATGTCCAGGACGACCAGGTTTTCCGGTTCACAAGCAAAGAACAAACCGGAGCTGACCAGCAAGGCAAGAATGAAAATGATTCTTTTCATGTTATTACGATTTTAATTGTTTAATAACCCGGGTTTTGAACAAGGTTTGGGTTTGCTGCCAGATCGGCTGCAGGAATTGGAAACAGGTTGAACCGGGCATCAACTGCCACGCCATTTTGCGAGTTTCCTTTCCATGGCCAAACATAGGGATTGGGTCCGGCAAACCTGCCAAAGCGAATCAGGTCGGTACGCCTGTGGCCTTCCCAGAAGAGTTCACGCGCCCTTTCATTCAAAATGAAATCTAAGTTGATTGCGGTTACATCGCCTGCCGTGCCGCCAAAGGCTCTCCTTCTAACGAGGTTCACATAAGTAATTGCCTGAGGCATCGAGCCGCCTGTTCCGCCCCTTAGTACCGCCTCGGCATACATCAGATAAACATCGGCCAGACGGAACATTGGAAAATCCGTATCAACATGCGACAACCTTGAACCCGGAGTACCATCACGCCTAATGTTGGTGAATTTGTTGCTTGCATAACCATGATTGAAATTGGTAAGTTCAACAATATCCAGGGTTTGCCCGTCTGTGTGAAATAAACGACGTCCGTCGGTCGGAGTAAAAAGGTCATAAATATTCCTTGTGGTCCTTAATCCCCCCCAACCGCTTTCAATTCCCGATGCAAGGGGGTTCATGGTTCCACCTGTTCCGCCAAGGATTATAAAGGTTGTGCCTCCCCAGGTATTTGTATTGACTCCGTCAAATGGAACGGTGAAAATAATTTCCTGCATGCTGAGGTGATTATCTGCATTGAAGAGGTGCCTGAAGGTTGGAACGAGGCTATACCCGGCATTTATAATGTTGGTGGTATAGGCAATAACCTCAGTGTAGCGAGGCTGACCGATATATACCTCTGCATTAAGGTACAACTTAGCCAGAAGCATCCAGGCAGCGCCGCGATCGGCCCTGCCGTAAAAACCCGGCGACCTGGGAGCAGCCATATTTGGATAGAGATCCTTAAGTTCACTTTCTATAAAATTGAACAAATCGGCCCTTTGAATTCGAGGGGGCAAAAAGCCTCCTCCCATAGGATCGTTTTCTGTAATGAAAGGAACATTGCCAAACACATCTAGAGCATGCCAGTAACTTAAAGCCCTTAAAAATCTGGCCTCAAGCCTGTAGCCCTGTATGTCGGTGCGCAGTTGCCCTGTTACCCCTCTTCTGTCGAGCTGTACGTCAGTGGTTTCTCGCAAAAACTCATTGGCCAGAGCTATCTGGTAGAAAATCCGGTAATAAAATGCAGCAACAAACACATCGGTCGATGTCCAGTCCTGGTGAACAAAATCGAGTAGGGTTTGGTCGGCCCATCCAATCACAGCCTCATCAGTGGAAAGCACCTGGTGATGAAACATTGCTCTCAAGTACTGGCTAAACCCTTCGTCTATACCGGCTAAGTCGGGTGAACCATGTGGACCTTGCTGACCTGTTACCGATAGTCCGGCGTAAATCTTGGCAAGGAACTGCTGGTATGAGGCGGGATCGTCAAAAACATCAGCCGCGGTTAGTTCCCTTCCATCCAATGGTCGGGTGTCAAGGTCATCCATGCAGGAGGAAAACAAAACTGAAAATCCTGCAAATAAAACAATGAAATATAATGATTTTTTCATTTTTAACTGGTTTGTTTGGTTAAAATTGCAGGCTTAGGCTAAGTACAAAATTGCGTGGCCTAGGATAAAAGTTATAGTCAATACCACTGAAAACTTCGGGGTCAATTCCTTCGTATTGCGTAATTACAAAGGCATTCTGTACAATTCCTGAAAGTACCAGGTTTGATCCTGCACCCATTATATTGCCAAAGTTGTAGCTTAAAGTGATATGGTCCATCTTGAAGAAGGAAGCATCCTGAACATAATAATCCGAGAAGAAATGAGACCTGTTAAAACCTACCGTTATAGCCTCACGGTGAACATTGTTTATGAATGGACCACGTGAATCATACAACCAGCCCAATTCTCCGGCAGTGGAAGTAACATTGTTGTAAACGAAGTTTCCAATGTTTGCCCTTCCGGCAAATGATAAAGTCCATTGCCTGTAATTGAACTCAGAAGTTAGGCCCATAAAATACCTGGGAGCCCTGTTCTGGAAGCGGTACATGTCGCCTTCGTTGATAATACCATCTTCATTTCGGTCAACAAACACCCCTTCGATCGGTTTGCCATTGGGATCATACACTTGTTGAAATACAAAGAAAGAATAAGGAGCGTATCCAACACTGTGAATCTGTATATTGTTCCCAACACCTCCGGCTATGCCGCCGGTTAAAATACCAAGATATCCGGGATCGTCAACCACGGTCAGCTTGGTTACTTCTGTCTGGTTCCATGAGGCATTAAAGCCGAGAAGCCATGTGAAATCATCTCTGATTATCGGACGGGTAAACAGGCTGAATTCCGCTCCCATGTTTTCCAGATTTCCCACATTGGTGGTGATAAAGTTGGTAAGGTTGGTTCCTGCTGGCACAGGTATGAAATTAATCAGGTTTCGTGTTTCGCGAACATAAAAGTCGAGCGACCCATAGTACCT
>DATIKK010000121.1:0-1718 GCA_035477635.1 Bacteroidales bacterium
AGTCGGTACTCTGCTGCTTTTACTCCTTTGAGGCTTACAGATCCCCACTGAGAAAGGTTTATAAACTCCTGTGGGTGCTCTGCCCGGCAGCCCAATGCAAAGTTTTTTAACCTGAAGATAACACCTCGGTTTATGAGCATGCGATAGGTTTCATAAGCAGAATGTCCCGGCGCAACGATAAAATAGTCGTATTCGAAGGAGCCAGCAGTCGAAACAGCTTCAAGGATTCTCCCGTTTTTTGGCACAAGGTCGGTCAGCAGTGCTTCGAACAACAATTCTCCTCCCGATTCAAGATATAGTCGCCTGAGGTTTACTACAACCTTTCTCAGGATATCGCTTCCAACATGCGGGTGGGCAAGCCATGCTATTTCCTGCGGTGCTCCTGCCTCAATATACGTTTTGAGAAAAAACGCTTTTTCTTTCGAAATATGCTTGCTCCTGGAAGTTAACTTACCATCGGAAAAAGTACCAGCACCACCCTCACCAAATGAATAATTGGCAATAGGGCTGAAAACCCCTGTCTTTTCGAATTGTTTTAGGAGAAGTGAGCGTTTTTCAACTTCTGCGCCCCTTTCCAAAATCAATGTTTCAAAACCAGCTTTTTGCAAAACAAAAGCAGCAAAAAAACCTGCAGGGCCGCTTCCCACAACCAAAACACGTTTATGGCGCTTTTTATAGGGTATCTCAATCTTTTCGGGCGAAGGACTTTTCCCTCCGGATAATTCCTCAGACGATACCCCAACCTGCATCAGCCAATGGATATTGCGTTTATTTCGGGCATCAAGGCTCTGACTTACAATCTGGTACGAGAAATGCCTTATTTGCAGCACATGGGCTATATGTCTGTGCAATAATTCCTCTTCAAAGCCAGTGGGGAGTTTTAACTCAATAATTCTGAAGCCCATAATTACTGATTTAGGCTTATACAGCGCGACCCTTTAATTATACCAAAAATTATGGAAAACATAAAAAATAACACACCAGGTTCATTTTTTTATCCGAAAAACAAAGCGGTCTCTGATCTTATGCCTGAAAAAATAAAGTATTACATAGTACTGAACCAAAATCACCACCGTAAAAAGGGATGCTATGCCTTCGTTTCCCAAAACATGAACTAATAAAAAAAGGCTTCCAACAATGATAACTAATGGCAGTAAATATCCCAGCAACAAGGCACGGTAGCCGAGCGACCGCTCAAGCGAAATTGTTAAAACCTGCCCGGGCGCAATTTTTTCATTTACATCAAGGCTTATTTCCACATTTTTTCCGGCATCTCCTGAAAGGTTGCAAAAGGATTTCGATCCACATGAGCCGCACGAAGGTTGTGGCTCAATACGAACAATAGCTTTGCGTCCGGTAATGCTAACCACAACACCTTGATGGTCAATCGTTTGGTTAGACGTCGGTTTATATAAATCAACCATTTGGAAGCCTGAATGAGAATTGTTTAAAACAGCGTGAAATTTTCCCGGGATTATAATTCTGCTGTTTTGTTAATTACTTTTTTAAACCTGACTCACTATTTTGGTGTTCAAAAATAGAGTTTTTTTTGCGGAAATGTTTGCACTGCATTAAAACAGATAATTTTGCTTTCTTTAACTCAATTTACACCCAGATGAACAATCAAATAGATTTATTTAACAATTATAAAATTCCCCAATCAATCAGGGCCGGATTGTATAAGGCTATTTTCGGGTTAGTTGTAATTTTTTCTTTAA
>DATIKK010000122.1:0-24135 GCA_035477635.1 Bacteroidales bacterium
TGTGGCAATTGATGCAATTAACGCTGCATTATCTTAACCGCAATATGCTGGTTCGACCAGAAAATTCCAGGTTCGTCAACAATCAGAATAAACCGAATGAAATTAAATTTTTTACTTTTACATGGTTTTAATTCAAACTGACAATGCTATTACGTATTTACCCCGAAAACCCAAATCCTCGTCATATAAACCAGGTAGTTTCGTGCATCAGGTCAGGAGGAGTTATTGTGTATCCTACCGATACTGTTTATGCCATTGGTTGCGATATTTTTCAGATTAAAGCTGTGGATAGGGTAGCTCAAATTAAAGGTATAAAGGTGGAAAAAGCAAATTTCTCGCTTATTTGTTATGATCTGAGCCACATCAGCGATTTTACCAGGCCTTTCAGCACACAGGTTTATAAAGCAATGAAAAAAGCTCTTCCAGGGCCATTTACCTTTATTCTGAATGCTAACAATAATGTACCCAGATTGTTTCAGAGCAAAAAGAAAACAATAGGCATAAGGGTTCCCGATAATTCCATAGCACGCCAGATAGTTAAGGAACTTGGTAATCCTATAATCTCAACCTCGGTTTACGATGAGGATACCGTGCTCGAATACATTACCGATCCGGTGTTGATTTACGAGAAATACAAAAACCAGGTAGATCTTGTTATCGATGGAGGTTTTGGCGATAATCAGCCTTCAACTATTGTTGACTGCACGGGTGATAAGATGGAGGTTGTAAGGCAGGGAAAAGGAGATTTTGAAGCAGTTGTCTAACCTAAAAGGTTATTAAATGAAGGCAAAAAATCAACTCCTAAAGGCTAATAACCTATATATGAAAATTCGGGACACCAAAGAATCAGACCTCGAAATCGTTGATACGCTTTGCAACTACAATAAACTCCAAATAAAACGTATTGTAAGCAAGGGGCAGGTTACCCCGCCAGGTGTCTGGTTAAGTCAGCGGGAGAATGAATGGGTTATTTTATTAAGAGGAAAGGCTAGTCTTGAGTTCGAATTTGGCGAGAGGTTGCTCATGAAATCAGGTGATTATTACTTTATACCTGCTGGACTTAAACATCGGGTAACTTATACAAGCAAAAGGCCAATATGTGTCTGGCTGGCAGTGCATTTTAAGTAATTCAGATTTAAGCCAAATGAAACGAACAATCCACTCCGCCTTGCCTGAGGAGGTTTGGACTATGATAAGGTAAGAGGACAAGTATAGTGCAATTTATAATTATTTACGGATGAAACGAGCATGATTCGCAAAACACAAACACGGATAAAAATTCGTCATGCGAGTTCCATCCGACCTTAATTTAAAAATTATTCACGGATGAATTACCAGCTTGAAAACATCTTAAAGCGAGAGCCGTTTGTACATAAACCGTTTTTTTTAATGGCCGGACCATGTGTGCTCGAAGATGAAATAATGGGGTTTGAAATTGCAAAAAAAATTACCGGCATCACAACCCGGTTAAACATTCCGTATATTTTCAAAGCTTCGTACAAAAAAGCTAACAGGTCGAAACTCGAAAGCTTCACCGGAATAGGCGACACCGTTGCATTGAATGTGCTTGGAGCCATTGGTAAGGAATACGGCATACCCGTGGTTACCGATATTCATAGTCAGGAGGAAGCGTTTCTTGCGGCTCAGTTTGTTGACGTGCTGCAAATTCCTGCTTTTTTGTGCCGACAAACTGAATTGTTGTTGGCTGCAGCCAAAACCGGGAAGGCAGTCAATGTTAAAAAAGGGCAATTTCTGTCGCCACATGCAATGGAGTTTGCCATTGAAAAGATACGTTCGGCGGGTAACCAAAATATCATGGTTACGGAGCGTGGGACCACTTTCGGGTATAGCGACCTTGTGGTCGATTTTCGTGGAGTTCCGGTCATGCAGGGGTTTGGTGTGCCGGTGGTTCTTGATGTAACCCACTCGCTGCAACAGCCTAACCAGGCTGGCGGAGTAACCGGAGGACTACCACACCTTATTGAAACAATTGCTAAAGCAGGTATTGCTGCCGGGGTTGATGGGATTTTCATCGAAACCCATCCTGAACCCGCCAAAGCCAAATCTGACGGAGCCAATATGCTCAAACTTGAAAACCTTGAACAACTTCTCGAGAGGTTGATACGGGTAAGGGAGGCAGTTTCAGGATATTAGAACCATGTGGCTGGAGATTTTTCACTATAGGGAATTTGCCCGAGCTCGCGCAACAACCTGTCGCGAATTACAATGAATTGCTCGCGATATGCGTCAGGCAATGGATCGGCCGAAGGAAATTCAAGGTTGAGGTGATTAACAGGGGTTCCATTTTTAAAAAATCTGAAACAGACGTGCGGCCCGGTGGCAAGGCCAGTCGATCCAACATATCCGATTACCTGTCCCTGTGTAACCCGTGTTCCCGGCCTTATACCTGCAGCAAAACGCGACATATGCAAGTACTGAGTTTCATACACTGAGTTATGACGAATCCTCACATAGTTACCGTTTCCTGAATTAAACCCAGTCCTGGTTACAGTCCCATCGCCAACTGCCAGAATGGGAGTTCCGTATGGAGCCGCGTAATCGGTGCCATGATGGGCGCGTCTGTGCCTCAAAACCGGATGAAGGCGGCTGTGCGAAAAACGGCTGGTAATTCGTACGAATTCCAATGGGGCCCTTAAGAAAATTTTCCGAAGGTTATCGCCCTCCTTGTCAAAAAACCCCTTTACTGTATCTGACTCAAAATAGAAACCAAAAATTTCGCGGCCGTGATGCCTGAAATAAACAGCCTCTACACGGGGTACATCGACCGACTTATCACCCACAAAGCTCTCATAGTAAATTACTTTAAACAAGTCTCCCTGCTGAATCCGGTGAAAGTCAACCTCCCATGCCAGAATTTCCGAAAGCCGGATGGCCAGTTCAAAGCTGAGATTATTTTCTGAAAGGGTGTTCCATAATGAGGTATCAATTATGCCTGAAGAAATGCGAGATACAGTAGTTAGCTCTTTCTGACCTTTTTCTACAGTCAATGAATCGCCAAAGATGACTTTCAGAAAATCGATCATCGAAATTTCGTAAACAAAATATTGCAGCCGCTGGGTGCTGTCAGACGAAACATAGGCATGAAATGGCTGTCCTGAGCGAATTCGACGCGGGTCAAAATGCAACTGCATTTCTTCTGTAACTGCCTGAACTGTTTCCGGAGCAAGTGGTATGTCAGTCAGAATTTGCGAAAGCGTTTGATTTGGCCTCACCACGTGGCTTTTAACCTTGTACCTTCCCACAGCAATCCCAAAATCATCCAATTCAACAACCGGTTCCTCAGCTTCAGGTTGCCTTTCAAATCGTAATAACAAACCGGAAAAAACTAAAAAAGAACAAAAAATTAACGCAACCAAGAAAACGGCCAGTCCGACAATTAACTGAGGCTTTATTTTTAGAGGCATGCAAAAGCAAATTTTGAAATTTCTGAACTGGTGCAAAAATACTTATTAAATTAACGAACGAAATAAAATTGATTTTGGCGAAAAATAAGGATTTCTTGGTGAAGGCCAAAATTAGGTTTAACTTGCAAGCATGAACTGGCTAAGCTGGAAGAAGGGATTTGCGGCATATTTGCAACTGGAGCGTTCGCTTTCGGGAAATACGATCGTAGCTTACCTGAACGATTTGGAAAAGCTGTCAGAGTATATAAACGAAAGGTATCCCGGACTGCAGCCGGGAGAAATCACCATACTGCATCTTTCGGAATTTGTACAATGGAATTTTCAAACTAAAAATGTAAGCAGCCGCAGCCAGGCACGGATACTGTCAGGCATACGGGCATTTTTCAGGTATCTGTTGATCGAAGATGTCATCAGCAGTAATCCTGCGCTGCAATTGGAGTCTCCGAGGCTTGAGCGCAAGCTGCCCGATTTTTTAACACTTGCCGAAATCGACAAAATACTTTCGGCAATTGACTTAAGCAAACCCGAAGGACCACGCAACAAGGCCATAGTTGAAACACTTTATGGGCTTGGTTTAAGGGTGTCGGAATTGATTAATCTCAAAATAAGCAATTTAAACATAGAAGAAGAGTATGCCCTTATTTCTGGCAAAGGCAATAAACAGAGGTTAGTTCCAATGGGCTCTGAAGCCATCAGGCATATCCTTATTTACCTTAACGGGTGCCGGCCTTTCACCCCGCCCCTTAAAGGACATGAGGATTTTTTGTTTCTCAATATTAAGGGCAAAAGGCTGAGCCGGGTTATGATATTCACAATAGTAAAAAACCTGTGTAAAGCGGCAGGGATTAGAAAAAATGTAAGTCCGCACACTTTCCGCCACAGTTTTGCAACCCACCTGGTTGAAGGCGGGGCCGACCTTAGAGCAGTTCAGGATATGCTTGGCCACGAGTCAATAACTACTACCGAAATTTACACACACCTCGACAAAACCTACCTGAGGGAAATCCTGACCTCGTATCACCCCCGTTCACAAAAGAATAAATCCGAAAAACAATAAAAAAAAATTTTGCCAGTCAATAACCAATGTTTAAGGTTACGTTTCATCCGTAAATAATTTTTATGTTGATGTCGGATGAACCCCGAAGGGCTCGCTGAAAGCAAACTCGCAAGATAAATTTTAATGCGTGTTTGTGCTTTACAAATCATGCTCGTTTCATAACGTTTATTAATTTTATGGGCTCTAAATCCTTAAAACCCATGGTAAAAAAACTAACCAAAGGCAGCAACAAGATGTTGTTTGGCATTTGCAGTGGCATTGGCGAATATTTTGAAATTGACCCGACCCTTGTCCGGGTTGGTTTCGTATTGTTTGGCGTATTAGGCGCAGGAATTCTGGTTTACCTGATAATGGCCATAATCGTGCCGCAAAAGGACTAATGATTATGCCTGAAACCTTGCTTTTAGTAATAGCAATTGTTTTACTAATTTTAGGTTTACTGGGTTCGTTTTTACCTGTTCTACCAGGCCCTCCCCTGAGTTTTGCAGGAATGTTGCTTATTCACTTTTCTCCGGATTATTCATTTCCAACCTTCCAACTGGTCCTTTTTGGATTGCTGGCTGTTTTTATCATTGTTATTGATTTTCTTTTACCAGTCTATGGCACTAAGAAAACCGGGGGTAGCAAAAGGGGAATGTACGGCGCGAGTATTGGATTGGTTCTTGGCATTTTTCTGTTTCCCCCTATTGGAATTTTTGTTATGCCATTTATTGGCGCTCTGATTGCTGAGTTGTCGAACAAAAAAGATTTTGCCCAGGCATTTAAAGCAGCAACAGGCAGCTTTTTGGGGTTATTGGCAGGGACATTTTTAAAATTGTCCTATTCAATTGCAATAATAGTGGTTTGCCTGATTTTGATTTTGTAAATGCCAATTGTATCATTATTCAGGCAGCGATTGGACCAAAGAATTTAATATATTTGCAGCCTTTAAAAAGGCCGCAGGTAGTTGTTTTTATACCCTTTTTGTTTAATTGTTTGTTTAGCCGGATCTTAGTCATTAAAAATGCTGCTACTATAAATATTTAACTATAATTAATTTGATTTTTTTATCACCGAAAAAGGAGAATAAAAGTGAGTGAATACACAAAACAGAGAAAACCCAGGAGTGAGTTCTTTTCCAGGCAAGCCTATCTTGAAAATGAGTTGAAGGTGATGTCGCCCAAAAGGTGGCGAATAAATCTTCCGGGCAGGGATTTTAAATTTGAATTGGAAGACCTTGTTCCTGCCCTTTCGGGAACAATAGGTAAAATTGTAATGACGACGGCCATTGTGGCTGCATTTGCAGCTGGTTTCGGCCTTACACCCGAGTTCGTTGTTGAAAACGTAAGGTTCGAATTGTTAATTGCTGCTTTATTGTTTGTAATTCCGATCAGCGGTTTTTTAAACCCCAGGGCTAATCTCCCCGGTTGTCATGGTCCGCTTATTCCGCTTATCGGACTAATCATTCTCGCAGGAGGCCATCCTTTGGCGCTTGGGGTGATGATTGGAGTTTTTGGGTTAATACTTGGCATTACAAAGGGTGGATCGAGGCTTGTAAGCCTGACTGGAAACAGTGTACGAGCCGGTTTGCTGATAATATTGGGCATTCTGGGCCTTTTGGGTCAAATGCGGGCTTTCAGGGAGTGGGCCGTAGGCATTCAAATGGAAAGTGTTTTTCTGGTGGTAATTGTGGTTACCGTATTAGTTTATGCGGTTCTGGCAAGGCTGGGAAAACGGTGGTTGGCCATACCCTTGTGTACCGGTCTGGCTATTGTAATTGCCCTGTTAATGGGGGCTCCATTTGGCTTTGAAACACAACCCGGTATTCCAACTTTGAACCCTCTGTATTGGTGGGGTGAAGACACAGGATGGAAAATTGGTTTACCAGGTGTTTCGCATTTCATTGCCGTAATACCTTTCGCTGCCCTTGCAATAGCCATGTGGCCTCCCGATTTTCTCGGACATAGGGTTTTTCAGGAAATGAATTACCCCAAGGGAGCAACCAAAACCTTGATGGATGTTGACGATACGATGGTTAGCTGCTCAGTGAGACAGGTGGTTGGAAGCGTTTTAGGAGGAGGTAACGTAACTTCTTCATGGGGTACCTACATGATCCCAGCAGGTATTGCAAAAAGGCCTATTCCAGGTGGCGCTATTCTAACAGGAGTTTTTTGTATTCTGGCAGTAGTACTTGGCTGGCCAATGGACCTTGCTGTTTGGGCCCCAGCACTAAAGGTGGCTTTGATTGTAGGGGTTTTTCTTCCCCTTCTCGAAGCAGGTATGGCCATGGTAAAAACAACCAAAGATGCCGAAGGCGCCGGAATTTGCATTTTTAGCTCCATACTGATAAATCCTGTGTTTGGTTGGGCCTTGGCCATGCTTCTCGATAATTTGGGAATATTTGACACAGAACGTGCCAGGGCGCTTTCAAATGTTGACAGGTTGGTTATTCCACTTATTACCCTGGTTGCATGTACAACCTTTATGGCGCTGGCCGGATTAATTCCGGGAATACCGGCAGTACTGTAAAAAGAAATCTTCATACGTTTTGTTTTGCAATAAAAGTTGTGTGGATTTCTACATAATTTTAAATATCTTTATCAAAGACTAAAAAATTAAAATTCCGGAGGAACCCAGATGTACGGAGCAGGACTAAACCCGCCAGTAGTTAGAAAAATTATGGTTGCTGTGGATGGCTCACCGGCCTCCATCAAAGGCATTGAACATGCAGTACAATTGGCTAAGGAAAAAAACGCCGAGCTCATTGCAATTTATGTTGACACTACCGCCGATGACATGGATTCGAGGGGATATTTCTCCTACGCCCTGATAAAGGACATTAAAGATGAAAAAGAGTTAAAGGAGATTAAAAGCATAGAGAGCAGTGAAATTGCGGAAATACTTGGCCGTCATTATGAACAGGCAGTTAAGCCGGTTACCATGATACATGGCGAAGCGGGACTTGAAGTTGCCGAATATTTGTCAAAAAAGTACAACATCAAGCTCGAAACAATTATTGAAAGGGGTCATGAAGCCCAGGTAATTGTTGGTATCGCTAAAAAGCTTGGTATAGACATGATTGTAATAGGCTCACATGGCTTAAAAGGGCTTGACAAGTTCCTTCTGGGCAGCGTGGCCGATAAAGTGAGCAAATTAGCTCATTGCCCGGTTTTGATTGTCAAACCATAATTTTTTGATTCAATGAGGGTGTCTAAAAGTCCATTGTGAAACTCTGTGAAGAACACTGTGAAACTCTGTGAAATTTGTAGGCCACTGATACACAGAATATAACGCTTCATGCAAATAGTAACGCAAAGTAAATATAATTACATACCTGGCTTTTTGGACACTCTCTTTTTACATTCAAACTTGCCTGATAAGTCCTGCTCTTGAAAAGCCTGCTGGGAGCCAAATTGCTGCTATACATTAATTTTGTTAACATTCCTTTTGGGGAAAATTTAAAACCATATCTTTACCCCGGAAATGGTTCCAGAAATCCGTCGTGATTTCAGGATTAAAAGGGAACCGGGTGTAAATCCCGGACAGTGCCCGCTGCTGTAATCTCCCTGTGATTGTTTACCATCCGTTGCCACTGACTTGCCCCAGGCAGGTCGGGAAGGCGGTAAACAAGGAGTAAGTCAGAAGACCTGCCATGTCCATACAAAATTTGTAGCTTTCGGGAGAAAAAGCGAAGAAAACTGGTACCATTTTCTTTCCCTTAAATTTACCGTTTGTTGCAAATGATTGACAAATAATCGTTTGTTTAACATTCCGGAACTATCCGGAGTAAAATTATGCATCATGCAAAAGGTAATTTTATGCGTTTGTGTTTTTGTAAAAATGTTTTGTTACAGTGCATTCGGTGAGGAACCCGACACCCTGATCATGCTTAATGAGGCGACTGTTAGCGCCCGCAAGCTCGGCGACTTCGGGGCTGGCCATCACTCCACAACTATCGACAGCACAACAATTAGCAGGTTTTCGGCTTCTGACCTTGGGAGCCTGCTGCGATGGAATTCAGGGGTACCAATAAGAAGTTTCGGACCCGGTTCGTTAGCCACCACTAACCTCAGGGGAGGGACTGCCGGACAAACAGCAGTTCTTTGGAATGGATTCAGCCTTCATAGTCCCATGAACGGGCAAACTGATCTTTCTTCACTGCCCGCTTTTTTTGCGGATGAGATACAACTTCAGCAGGGCGGAAGCAGCGCCATATGGGGAAGTGGAGCAATGGGAGGAGCTATCTTTCTTAATAATAGGAGAAATGCAACCCAAGGATTGTCAGGCCAGGTTGGACTTAATGCAGGCAGTAGTGATGATTTTTCTCAATCCGTCAGGCTCGAATATGGCAGCCGATATATTGGTTCTACCCTTCGGTTTTTTAACAGGGATGCCCAAAACAATTACAGGTTCTCAAATGACTTGATATCCGGTGCACCAATCGAAAAACAACAAAATGCCGGATTCGGACTAACAGGCTTGCTTCACGAAATCTGGTTCAGACTGGGGCCAGACCATCAAATTGATTTAAGGTGGTGGTGGCAGGAAAATCAGCGCAATATTCCACCTTCGCTCGAATTTCCTCAATTTTTATCTGAACAATCCGACAGAAGCCTCCGTGTGAGCGCTCAATACCAGGTTAATTTACCGGAGGTTTCCTTCTTTTTAAGAGGTGCGCGCTTCAGGGAGGAACTTTCTTATAGGGACAATTTCGGTTTTAGCAGTTCGAGCAATTTTGTTGTCCATGCAGGTGAGGCTGAGGCCCGTTGGGTGCCTGGCCCCAGATTTACCATGAATAGCGGCATATTGTTCCAGGACAATAAAGCACTGGCAACCGATTACGCTGGCGAGAAACGCCGCACAAGTTGGGCAATATTCACATCGGCCAGGTGGGCCCCTGTGCCCGGGAAACTTGACTTTGTGGTGAGTGGCCGGCAGGAACTTATCAGTGGAATGGAAATTCCATTTACCCCTTCCCTGGGATTCTCATTTACCTTTTTCCCGAATTGGAAGGTTAAAGCCAATACAGGCTATAGCTTCCGTTTGCCTTCAATGAATGACATGTACTGGAATCCGGGAGGGAATCCCGATCTGTTACCCGAACAAGGATGGAACAGCGACTTAAGGGTTGAGTTTGATGTAAGGGATAAGGCACAGCAATCTAACTTTGTACCGTTTCAGTATTTAAGTACTGGAGTCTATAACCGTTCGATAAGAAACTGGATTATCTGGTTGCCCCAGGGTGACTCATGGTTATGGATGCCCGAAAACAGGGCACAGGTAAACAGCTTTGGATTAGAAAGCATCATGAGCGGATTTTGGCAGACAGCAACTATTAAGGCACATTGGACCATCAGATACGATCATACCATAGCCCGCAATGTACAAGAAACAAGACCAAATGACACCTCACTCAACAAGCAACTTATTTATGTACCGCTTAACCGGGCAATGTTAAACCTGGCATTAACATACAAACAATTGGGTTTAATATATGATCACGAATTTTCCGGAAAACGATTCAATTCCAGCGATAACACAACATGGCTTCCCTCATTCCAAACGGGCAACCTGGCAATACACTGGAACAGTGCCATATCGGCCTACAAAGTAGGATTAAATTTAACCGTGGAAAATATTTGGAATACACGATTCCAAATTTTGTCAAACCGCCCTATGCCACTCAGAATAATCAGAGCCGGCATCAAGATCGGTTTTGCAGGAAGCCGGTAAATGATTTTTAAAAGTTGAACCCTAATGGCAGGTAAAGTAATTGCCTGCCATTTTTATTTAATTTTGCCGCTTATGAAACCCGTTCTCCACTCCAAATTATCCCTGCTGCGTCTTATTCCATTTATAATTCTAATGGTATTTGTTTCCTGTCTTCCGGGTGAAGGCTGCGAGGAGGCAGCCACAAATCCCATGCGGATAGGGTTTTACCTGCCTGTAGCCGGAACAGATCGTTTCAGTCCTGTTTCTCTCGACAGCCTGACCATGTATGGAGTAAACCGGCCCGACAGCCTTTTGTATAATAACCGGAAAGGTGTACGAAATATTGAAGCTCCCCTAAACCCTGCTTCCGATAGTACGGGATTCGTTGTGATTTTTCCAGGCAATGTAATCGATACCTTATGGGTTTTTTACAACCGCCAACCTTTTTTGATTTCTGCGGAATGCGGATTTACAATGTATTATGAAATAGAGCAGTTTTTGCATACCAGCAGGAGAATAAATTCTTTTCAAATTATTCAACCCTTAGTTAGAAATACCCTTGAAGAGCATATTCGTATCATTCTTGATAATGATCCTGGCAGTTGACCTGTCAGCACAAGCAGCCGAACCCGACACTGTGCCCTTCAGACCAAATGTTACACTTGGCTACGAGGTGGCGGGGCAAGTATTGCGCTTTCTTTACCCGGAAAGGAAGGGGCACAGCCTTTCGCTAAGTTTTGAATGGCAACCCCACCTTATGGCAGCTATAGAAGCAGGAACCTCAGGAGTCGATATAAAAAAGCCATCGCATATCTATTCTTCAAGCGGAGGTTTCTTAAAAGCAGGAATCAACTATAACCTGCTCCAGAAGCGGCCCGACCTTAAGGGCAACCAAATTTTTTTGCTGATGCGTTACGGGTTTGGCTTCCTTACACATGAAGCTCCATTAATTGTTATAAATGATGGTTATTGGGGTGAGGCAAGTGTTTCATTTGAAAAAGCAAATTTTCTTGCACACTGGGCAGAGATTGGCGGAGGTCTTAGAACACGTCTTTTCGGAAATTTTTTTATCGGTTGGGACGTAAGGCTTCGATTGATGATGGCCCGAAACCATGGCTCAGAGCTTAATCCCTACTATATTGGCGGCTTTGGCAGAAACCATAATAACTCCTCAGTGGGTTTTCAATATTTTATTTTTTATAAATTTCCGGTCAAATAGCGCTACTAAATACCAGAATCGTAAAAATATCGTTTAATAATATTGATTGCATAAAATTCTTTATATGACAGAATTTTATAATAAAAACCGGATACGTTTAAGGCCTGAAACCATAAAACCATTGCAATCAATCGATGGCAAGCAGTTCTTAAAAAATGCTTTGTACTCAGAAATACTTTTAAATTTCGAGCCTGTAAAAGAAGTTGTTCTAAACAAACTTTCCAAAGAACTTAAACCCTCCCTATATTACCATAACCTTAGTCACACTGTAGATGTGTTATGCTCGATTCAGATTCTGGCAGTATCAGAACAGGTTGACGAGGAAGAGTTTGCGATGATCATTGCTGCAGCCTTGTTTCACGATACCGGGTTTATCTGGTCATACCACGACAACGAAGTTTATGCTTGTAGATTTGCAGAATCAGAGTTAATCAGGTTTGGATATACCCAGGAACAGATTGACCGAATTTCAGGGCTAATTATGGCTACATCTATGCCACAAAGACCCCAAAACAAGCTGGAAATGATTTTGTGCGATGCCGATCTGGATTATCTTGGACGGGAAGATTTTTTCTTCACAGCACTTCGTCTGCACAGAGAATGGAGCGAAAACAGCGGTAAAAAGATCCCTTTCAAAGATTGGTACGAAAAGCAGCGGGATTTTATGAAAAGTCACAAATATTTTACAAATTCGGCCCAATCACTTCGAAACGAAAAGAAATTGAAAAATCTCAGTCAGGTAATTGAATTACTTGATCTTATGGATCACTCTACCAACCTGATGCTGCTCCGGAGCCAATTTATAAAGGAATCACATACTTAGCATCGCAGCATGTTTCCTATTAACTACCATTAGGAAAACTCAGTTAAAAATTAAAACACGACTAATTTAAATTTAATTATTTTCTATAATTATATTTTTTGTACCTTTAAACTCCAAACATTTATTTTTTTTTGATCCAAATACCACCCCCTAAAATGGAACCAGAAAATAAACCAGTTATCCTTGTAGCCACAGACTTCACCCATATAGGTGAGTATGCTGTTGATAATGCCGCCAACATGACCAGGTTGATTAACGGAAGACTGATTGTACTTCATGTAATAAACCAGGACACCAGAGATAAGCTTCAAAAAGAGAAAAAAAGTCAGGATGACGTAGGTAAATTGCTTCAGGACATCTGCAGCACAGTACGCGAAAGGTTTGGTATTGATGTCAATTATCTCGCCCCATCGGGAAGCATTTTTTCTACTATTGCCGATACTGCTAAAACAACCGGAGCTAAATACATTTTCATGGGTACTCATGGTAAAAAAGGCATCCAGTTTTTGCTTGGAAGTTTTGCCCTCAAAGTTATTACGAGTTCTCCGGCTCCAATTTGTATTGTAAAGAAACCTGCCTCAGGGAGCGATTACAAGAATATTGTGTTTGCCCTCGACCTTTCGTTTGGTTCTAAACAAAAAGTAAAATTTGCACTGGATTTGCACAAAATGTTCGGAGCGGTTTTTCATTTGTACGTGTTTAGTCCTCCTGATAGCAACCTTAAAAAACAAATGAATTTAGATGTTTTGCAGGTTTCCAAAATCCTCGATAATAACAGGGTTCCTTATACTATAGCATACCACAACCGAATGAAAGGATATGAAACAAAGCTGGTTAAATATGCCATTGAGAAAAATGCAAGCGCTATTATGCTGAGTACAAATCCTGACAAAATACCATGGAACCCATTTGGATCGGTCGAAGAACGGATCATTTACAACCAGGAGGGCGTACCTGTTCTTTGTATAAATGCCAAAGACCTTAACATTATACCAGGAATTTACTGAGAAGGACCCCTAAGAAATTATTTTTTAAAGCCGGATTTTCCGGCTTTTTTTATACTTTTAATTTTACCAGTAAATAAAATTATGTCAATGGACCGTGAACAGGCAAAGGAGCGCATTCAGGAATTATCAGCATTAATTAACAGGCACAATCATCTTTATTACGTATTAGCCCGGCCTACCATTAGCGATTATGAGTTCGATATGCTCTTGGAAGAATTGGTTAGCCTTGAAAAAAAGTTTCCTGAATTGACTGACCCAAATTCGCCAAGTCAAAGAATTGGCGGACAGGTAACAAAAAAATTCCCGGTTGTAAGGCACACTTTTCCGATGCTTTCGTTAGGCAATACCTACTCACAAGCAGAGCTTCAGGAATTTGACCAACGGATTGCAAAAGCCCTTGGGCAAGGTTTTGAATATTTTTGTGAACTGAAGTTCGATGGAGTTGCCATAAGTATAACTTACCAAAATGGCATACTACTGCGTGCAGTAACCCGGGGCGATGGAATTCAGGGCGATGAGGTAACGGCTAATGTAAAAACCATACGTAGCCTGCCCCTTTCGATTTCTGATCAAAGTATTCCTGATGAGTTTGAAGTGAGGGGCGAAATCTTCATGCCTCATAATAGATTTTTAAAGATTAATGAAAAAAAACATTTGTGGGGTGAAGAACCTTTCGCCAATCCCCGCAACGCTGCAGCCGGCAGTTTAAAGTTGCAGGACTCGTCAGAAATGGCCATGCGAGGGCTCGATTGCTATTTGTATGGCCTCTTTACAAGAACGTCTCTATTCGCAACTCATTCTGAAAGTCTCGAAGCCCTGAAAAATTGGGGCTTTAAAGTCTCTGAAAGAAGCAAAAAATGCCTGAATCTCAGGGAGGTTTTTGAGTTTATTGAACAAACCGGGATGGATCGACCTAAACTTCCATTCGACATTGATGGTGTTGTAATTAAAGTAAACCAATACGCTCAGCAGGAAATGCTTGGCTACACTGCCAAATCGCCTCGCTGGGCTATATCATACAAGTTTAAGGCAGAGCGAGCAGCTACACAACTCATCGATATTGTATATCAGGTTGGGAGAACCGGAGCTATCACTCCGGTAGCCGTTCTTAAGCCGGTGCATGTTGCAGGATCCATTGTAAAAAGGGCTTCGCTTTACAATGCCGACCGGATGGCCGAACTTGACCTTCACTATTTCGATGAGGTTTTTGTAGAAAAAGGTGGCGATATTATTCCGAAAATAATAGAGGTAAATTTACAGAAAAGAAAATCTGAAGCAAGACCCGTAGTTTTTATTCAAAGTTGCCCTGAATGCAATACCACGCTGGCACGCACCGAAGGAGAAGCAATTCATTATTGCCCCAACTCCGATTTTTGCCCACCTCAAATACAGGGTAAAATAGAGCATTTTATCAGTCGCAGGGCTATGGATATTGAAACCCTTGGACAAGGACGGGTTGGACTTCTTATTGACAATGGGTTAGTTAAAAATGTAGCGGACCTGTATGACCTTAAATTTGACCAATTGTTTGGTTTAGAAAAAACTATTAGCGATCCTTTGACCCAGGAATCGAAAAAAATAAGTTTCAGGGAAAAAACAGTAGAAAACATATTGGCAGCATTGATCAAATCGAAGGATGTACCGTTCGAACGGGTATTGTTTGCACTCGGCATAAGGCTGCTCGGAGAAACAATGGCGCGCAAATTAGCTTTGCATTTCGGGAGCATTGATGCAATTATGCAGGCAAGTTATGACGACCTTTTGAAGGTAAATGATATTGGCGGGAAAATGGCGCAAAACATTGTGGAGTTTTTGAAAAAAGAGGAAAACAAACAAATTATCAACCGCCTCATGTCTGCCGGCCTTCATTTCGAAACAGAGAAAAAGTCCATCAACCAACAGGGCTTGTTGAGCGGTTTAATATTTGTTGTTTCAGGAACATTTGCCAATTACAGCCGGGATGAAATAAAAGATTTGATTGAAAGGAACGGAGGCAAAGTTTCCGGATCGGTTTCAGGTAAAACTACTTATCTGGTAGCAGGCGAAAATATGGGACCCGAAAAGAGAAAGAAGGCCGAAGAGCTAAAGGTAAAAATAATATCAGAAAGCGAGTTGGAACATATGTTGCAAACACCCGGAAGTTGAATCCCCCTGCTTTTGCCGGAAGGATAATTGTTTGTTTTTTTACCAGAAAAAAATATTTGTATATTTGCACTCCCAAACAAACGGTGGATGTAGCTCAGTCGGTTAGAGCATCAGATTGTGGTTCTGAGGGTCGTGGGTTCGAATCCCATCTTCCACCCAAAAGCCTGTCAGCAATGTCAGGCTTTTTTTTCAACCTCCCCTTTGTTTTAGTTTTCTATTCATTGTATGTTTATTTTTATCAGATAAATTAATGGGAGGTTTTGACAGTATGTTAAGTGCAAAAAATGCAGAAAATAAACTGGTTTTCGAATTTCACATTGCCGGAAAATTAAGAAAGAAATACCAGGTGAGCGATGCCCTTTTTGCCAGCGATGGAAGGATGGTCTTTTCGAATCCCTTGGTTATAAGGCAACTTGCTTATCAAATGAATCAACACCGGCCGCCCACAAAGCACGTGTATCCTGGAGAATTAAATGCGGCAGGATTACTCGATGAGGCATTTCACATTCTCCTCAGGCAATACGAGGAGAAAATTAATCCCCGTGCAATTGAAAAAGCCCATCACTATGTTATCCGGAAATTGGGTGTTGAACCTCTTCGCAGACTTTTGCTCGATTTTACTCTTCAGTTCCCTCCTATGGATGTTTACCAGGGACGTAAAACCGCAACCGGATGGATTGGTGAGACTACAGGCAGACTAAATAATAATGTCATCGCTCTGGAGGAGTTGCTAATGTTGGAAATGGCAAACCTCAACCCAGCCACTTTAAAATTCAGAGACCTTTTCGACAGGTCATATCTCGAAAACCAGTTGGCAATTGATTCCCTCATGTATAACCTTGAGGAGTTTTTTCAAAACCAGCCCCCGTTTGGCCCCGACCAAACCGACATTCTTACTCTGCTAAAATCGCCCATGCTTGCGGCTCCCGATAACATATATGCACAACTCGAATTTGTGTTAAAGTACTGGAAAGCTTACTTGCCCGAACAATTTATTATGAGGTTGCTCAAAGGGAAAGACCTGCTGAAAGAGGATTTCCACCCACAGGGAATCGGAGGCGGGGAAAAAACATTAGCACCCAGATATAAAGGACAAATTGCAAGAGAACTGGTAATAGGTAAATCGGGTTTTGATATTGGAAGTGAATCGCCAAAGGATTATGAAGAGAACAAGGCTTTTACCACCGACCATCATTGGATGCCCCGCGTGGTAATGATAGCAAAAAACACCTCTGTGTGGCTCGACCAGTTGTCAAACTGGCACCAAAGGGAAATAAGCCGTCTCGATCAGATTCCTGACGAGGAGCTCGATCGTTTGGCCAACTGGAACATTAATGGATTATGGCTTATCGGAATTTGGGAAAGGAGTAGCGCTTCACGCCGTATTAAGCACATCACTGGTTTTTCAGATGCCGTTTCTTCAGCCTATTCGCTTTTCGATTATCAGATAGCTCGAAGTTTAGGAGGGGAAGAGGCTTACCAAAACCTAAATCATCGTGCTTTGCAAAGAGGAATACGACTGGCCAGCGATATGGTTCCCAACCATACAGGAATTTATTCTAAGTGGATAATTGAAAATCCTGATTATTTCATCCAAACGCCAGTATCCCCATTCCCCGCCTACAGGTTTACCGGTGAAAACCTTTCTGAAAATCCGGACATAGAAATTCGCATAGAAGACGGATATTATTCCAGAACTGACGCTGCAGTGGTATTTCAGCGAATTGACCGCCGAAACGATGATATAAGGTATCTGTATCATGGCAACGATGGTACCAATATGCCCTGGAATGACACAGCCCAACTCGACATTCTCAAAAGCGAAGTTCGCGAAGCTGTCATTCAGATGATTTTCAAGGTGGCCAGGCGTTTCTCCATTATCCGGTTCGATGCAGCCATGACTCTTGCCAAAAAGCATTTTGCCCGGTTGTGGTACCCGCGTCCTGGCACAGGAGGCGACATCCCAAGCCGGGCAGACTATTCAATGACACAGGAAGAGTTCGATACCTTGTTTCCGGTTGAATTTTGGCGCGAGGTGGTTGACCGGATTAATGCCGAATTGCCTGATACACTTTTGCTTGCTGAAGCTTTCTGGCTCATGGAAGGGTATTTCGTACGTACCCTGGGTATGCACAGGGTGTATAATTCTGCCTTTATGCATATGCTCAAAAACGAGGAGAATGAAAAATTTCGCGACCTTATTACCAACACCCTCGAATTTGAACCAGAAATACTGAAACGGTACGTAAACTTTATGAGTAACCCCGATGAAGAAACTGCCATTAGGCAATTTGGTTCGGGCGACAAGTATTTTGGAGTTTGCGTAATGATGAGCACCCTTCCTGGCCTGCCAATGTTTGCTCATGGCCAGATTGAAGGTTTCAACGAAAAATATGGCATGGAGTACCAAAGGGCTTATTACAAGGAAATGCCTCAGCAATGGCATATCGACCGGCATGAGAAGGAAATATTCCCGCTACTTGGCAAACGATACCTCTTCAGCGAAGTTGAGCATTTTAATTTTTTTGATTCTATTGATGAATATGGAAATGTGAATGAAAGCGTAATGGCATTTACCAACCGGAATGGAGATGAACGGGTGCTGGTTCTTTACAACAACCGATACGAAACGGCTGCAGGTTATATAAACTGGTCATGCCAGAAACTTTATCCCAATGAAAAAATACAATCGAAAAATTTAGCAGGGCTTCTTTGCCTGAGCTCTGACCTAAGCCAGTTTTATGTTGTTACTGAACACATATCAGGATTAGAGTATTTGATAAGCGGGGCAGAAATATCTGAAAAAGGATTTTATTGGAGCCTTCGTGGATTTGAATACAGAATTTTTTGGAAGTTCAGGGAGGTTTATGATCAAACCGGAATTTATACACGCCTTTATAAGAACCACAGAGGTCAAGGATTAATAAGTATTGACCAGGCCATTAACAAGCTCGAATTTGAGTCAATTTATAGCCATTTTAAGCAAATTTTCGATCCGGCAATATTCGACCTTTTAATAAAAGGTATGAAAGAACCCGGTTACCCTTTGAATTTAGATGATTTAACTTTTGGCCTTTTGGATAAGTACAAGGGCTTTGTTTCTTGCATAATTTCACATTTCAGTCTGAATAAAGATCCGGAGATTGCCTCGAATGAATTCCTTGCCTACATGCAGACAGTTCATAATGCATACCATCTTTCAAATAAATATTTCGGAAAAAATATAAGAAATTCCAAAAACAAGGATGCTTCCGGTTTAAAATCAATTCCATTGCCAGGTACAAAGGGGGCGTACCGAAGGGGTTTGCTGCTGATTACAGCCATATATGCCCAAAAAGCGCTGGCAACCCTAACCAACGGTTGCGCCTGGCAAAGCAGTTGCCTGAAACTCCTGCAGTTGGAGTTTCCTATGGGAGAAGTTCTAAAAACTAACGGCCTTAGTGACTCTGATATCGAAAATGATCTGTTGTTGCTCGAAATAATTAATAAATCTGGGACTCAGGTGTTTGATCCGGATTGTGCCTTAGCCGACCAAAATCAGATATTGTGCAGAAAGCCAGAGGATAGCGATTTCGTCATTTCTAACCCGGTCGTAATGGCTAACCTGTTAACCGATAATCTTGTACAGAAGTTTCTCAGGGTAAATAATTACAACGATACACGGTTTTACAGTAAGGAACAATTTGAAGAACTCGCAGAGTGGCTGTTTACAATTTCACTTTTTGAGTATTTTTATTCCTCGAACAAGAATGCGAGTGTCATGGCTGAGGATAAAGTTATTAGCGTCATAAATTCCGGACTTCAAAATCTCGCTTATTTAACTAAAGTATCCGAAGATTGCAGGTATCAATTTGATGAATTGGTTTTAAGAATTAGGAACCCTGCCTAATATTGTCAGCCTTCGGTGATTTGGCAATTTTAAAGCCTTTGAGAAAATCCAGAAAGATAATTTGGTTAATTTTGCTTTAACCAGTAAAATGCTATGCCAGGGGTTTTAGCCAGCCTTATTGCCAAAGAATTGACACTCGAATGGAGGCAAAAAGCAGCCTTAAACGGAGTGTTTCTTTATTTTGTTTCGATTGTGTTTGTTTGTTACCTTTCATTTAAACAGGCAATTGATCCATCCACCTGGAACTCCCTTTTCTGGATAATTCTTCTTTTTACCTCGGTAAACGTTACCCTAAAAAGTTTCGTACAGGAGCGTGAGGGCCTTTTATTGTACTACTATCTTTTGCTGAAACCTCAATGGTTGATAAACGCCAAGATTGTTTACAACAGCATGTTGCTTGTTGTACTTTCGCTTGCAGGCTTATTTGTTTTTGTGGTATTTATGGGAAACCCGATCATTAACCTTCCCTTGTTTATTATCAATATGATACTTGGAGTTGTGGGTTTTTCGTCTGTTTTAAGTATGGTGTCGGCCATTGCCTCCAAAGTCCGGAATAATTTTACTTTGATGTCAATTCTAAGTTTTCCTCTTACCCTGCCTTTGCTCCTGGTGCTTATCCGGGTTTCGCTTGCAGCAATTGAGGGCATGACCATACAGGAGCACTTAGGCAACCTGCTTGTAATTGTTTTGCTTTCAGGGATCACCTTAGTTTTATCGAATATTTTATTTCCATTTATATGGAAAGAATGATGCAATTCAAAAAATTTATAGGGGAAAACTGGTGGAAGCTACTTTGCTTAGCCGTTCTTATGTATGTAATTGCGGGCGGATTTCTTTTCGAAGTGCCACAACTGCCGGTTATACGCGAATCGGTGCGAAACATATATTTTCATGTGGGCATGTGGTTCAGTATGATGTTCACCCTTTTTGTTTCAGTATTTTTCAGCCTGCGTTACCTGCGGCGCTTTTGCCCGGACGACGATCTGAAAGCCGTAGTTGCCGCTAAAACAGGGCTGGTATTTGGATCACTTGGCCTTTTAACAGGTATGGTTTGGGCATATAACACATGGGGTGCGTTTTGGATAAATGACCCAAAGCTAAATGGCGCTGCCGTAGGAATGCTGACTTATCTGGCCTACCTTGTGTTGAGAGGATCGGTCGAAAACCCCGATAAAAAGGCCAGACTGGCTGCGGTTTACAATGTTTTTGCGTTTGTTATTTTTTTTGTTTTTATAATGATTCTGCCGCGGTTAGCTCCGGCCTCCATACATCCGGGTATTGACGGTAATCCGGCGCTTGCAACCGGTGACCTTGACCCCCGGATGCAAAAAGTTTTTTTCCCTGCCATTGCGGGTTGGTTTATTTTTGCCTGGTGGATTTTCAGAGTGTATTACAGGGTTATATTATTGAACAAGCAGGTTGATGAACTTATTGAAAAATAAAAGGTTATGATTGAGTCCGGAGATAAAATGATTGTTGTGGTACTGGCTTTTGCACTAATTCTTGCTGGCCTGGGACTTCTGCTTTTCTATCTTGAAAGACGTCTTAAAAAAGCCGAGAAGAAGCTGAAAGAATTGCATCAAAATTTGAAAAATCGGGATGGGACTTCTATGTAACAGGGCATATAATGTAGTTACCGATGGTTTTGGCTCCGCTCAACCACCGGTAAAGAAACTGAACATCGAAGCACCTTCCAGTTCTGCTGAAGCATGTCCAGGCAGGTATTATGACCTGAAAAAAATATGTTGAAATGAAAAAAGCCCAAATCGCTGGTTTACTTTTTATTGTAGTAGCAATAGGAATTATAATCAGCACGGTTTACAATATTGATCCGTATTCAGGATTTGATGAAGCCCGTAAGAATCCTGGAAAAGAAGTTCAGATTATCGGGGAACTTGTAAATGACCAACCCATTACCGAAACAGTTGAGGAGCAAACCCTCATGCTGACCTTTTTTATGACCGACGGACGTGGTGGACAAAGCAAGGTTACTTACTTTGGGCCAAAACCCCAGGATTTTGAAAAATCTGATCAGGTGGTCTTGATTGGAAGATACCATCAGGGTAATTTTATTGCATCAAGCTTGTTGCTTAAATGCCCGTCGAAGTATATTCCTGGTTCTTTTGAGCAAACTACCTTTACTTCGGATGGAGGAGTTTATTCGCCTGTTAATTAGGCTAATTTGTTCATTACATTCCTAATCAGCTTGTTAGCCATTTGTATCAATTTATCTGGTCTGAAGCCTTCATGAAAATTTAGGGTTAAAAAAACCCGGATTAATTAACCCGGGTTCTTTTGTCAGTTCAATTTTTCGAACACTTGAGGGAGTTTTCTAAAAAGCGCAAGTTGCTTCATTGCCTCGCGAGAAGCCTGTGCCGGGCTTCCGAAGTAAGTTATGCCACCTTTCAAGGTTTTAGATACACCCGACTGGCCCAATACCACGGCTCCCTTTTTAATGGTAAGGTCTTTTTGAACGCCGACCTGACCCCAGAGGATAACGTCATCTTCAATTACTACGCAACCGGCTATTCCAACCTGAGCGGCAAAAAGGCAATTTTTGCCGATTACGGTATCGTGCCCTATGTGAATATGGTTATCCAGTTTGCTGCCCCAGCCTATAGTGGTATCGCCGGTCGAACCGCGGTCAATAGTGCAGCAGGAGCCAATCTCAACATTATCTTCTATGACCACCCTGCCACCCGATTCAAGTTTGTCGTAGTGAGTAGGTCTTCGTTTAAAGTAAAGGCCATCGGATCCGATAACGCTACCCGCGTGAATTACTACATTACTGCCAATTACCGTATGGTCGTAAATAGTAACATTGGGGTGTAATAAACAGTTTTCGCCAATGGTTACATTGTTTCCAACAAAGACACCAGGTTGAATAACAGTACCCGAACCGATTTTAGCGGATTTACTGATCATGTCTGATGCCGGTTCAAACGGTCTGAATTTCTTAATTAGAAAAACAAAATCTCTAAAAGGATCTTCCGAATAAATCAGGGCTTTTCCATTGGGACAAGCTACCTTTTTGTTAATTATTACGGTCGAAGCTGCCGATTTCAAAGCTTTTTCGAAATACTTTGGGTGGTCAACAAAGGTAATATCCCCTTTTTTTACTAAGTGTATTTCGCTTATTCCGGTTATTTGAAAGTCTGGTGATCCATGAAATTCGGCTTTAAGAAGTTCTGCTGTTTGCTGTAAGGTTAATGGTGGGTTAAGTTGCATTGAATTGGTCATTTTACGCGTTCGGAGTATGAATAATCCCGGGTATCCACCCTGATTTTTTCACCTACCTCGATGAATAGGGGTACGTTAACAATAGCCCCGGTCTCCAGTGTTGCAGGTTTCAGGGTGTTGGTGGCCGTATCGCCCCTTACTCCGGGTTCAGAGTAAACAACCTCCAGATCAACAAATGGAGGGAGCTCGCAGGTAAGTGGCGTCTCGGTTTCTGCATGAAAAACAATCTCCACTTCCTGTCCTTCTTTCAGATAACCCGGAGCGTTGATGATCTCTTCCGGAATAAAGGTTTGCTCGAAAGTGTCGGCGTGCATAAAATGGTAGCCGGTTTCATCCTTGTACAAATATTGATAAGGACGGCGTTCAACCCTGGCAATATTAATTTTTACTCCCGCATTAAAGGTATTTGGAAGCATCTTGCCGGTTTTCAGGTTTTTGAGTTTGGTTCTGACAAAGGCACCCCCTTTGCCAGGTTTAACGTGTTGAAATTCAACAATAGTGTAAAGTTCGCCATTAAAGTCTATGCAGAGGCCATTGCGAAAGTCTGCAGTAGTTGCCATAAAAGATATTATTCAAGTTTATTTATTTGGCCTCAAAGTTAAAAAAAAATTTACTTTCCATTAGTAACGGGCAAGTCTGCCTGATAATTATACGAGGGATAAAATGCTTTCAGAATTTGGGTATTCATTCGGGTTGTGATTCGAGCTGACAATAAACAGCCGTCCTTTTCCGAAGGCCTCTTTAAGTTGCTGGTACCATTCCACAGCTTCTTTGTCGAGATTTGAACATGGCTCATCGAGCAAAACAACTGTTGTGTTGCTCATTATGGCAAATAGTAGCTTTAGCCTTTGCCGCATTCCGGAGCTGAAATGTTTAATGAGTTTATTGCGGCTACCTTGCAGCCCTGAAAGACCTATCAGACTTGTTGGGTCAAAACCGGGCAAAAATGGTTTGAAACGTTGATGGAATTTTACTGATTCGAGTAGTGTAAATTCCTCAATCAATTCAAGATAAGGCGAGGCAAGAGAAATGTGATTGAAAAGCAATTCAGGCTCTACACTTTTTCCATCTAATTGCCATTTTACCTCACCAGCGCTGGGCATCAGGTAACCGGCTAACATGAGCATGAGGGTCGATTTGCCGGATCCGTTTTTTCCGGTAATGGCATAATGGAAACCCGGGTGAAACTGAAAATTAAGACTTTTGAAAACCCATTCCTTATAGAAACGCTTTCCAGTGTTGGTAAGAGCTATAAGCATGAAACCGGATTTACCTTTCGTTACGGTAGTTGTATCCCTTCATTATACCTCTGGTCGAACCAGATATAAATCCCAGAATTGTGTCGCGCTCGGGAGTTGCAGGCATTTCGGCTTCAATAAAGGCAACAGCTTGAGAAACATTCAGATTTTTATTGAAAACGAAACGATAAATTTCATGAATTTCATTTATTTTTTCATCTGTGAAGCCTCTTCTTCTCAGGCCTATAGAGTTAATTCCAACAAAAGATAAAGGGTTGCGGGCAGCCTTCGTATAAGGAGGTACATCCTTTCGAACCAGAGAACCTCCAGATATCATAACGTGTGGGCCTATATTTACAAACTGGTGCACGGCCGATAATCCACCCACTATTGCATAATCT
>DATIKK010000123.1:0-5290 GCA_035477635.1 Bacteroidales bacterium
AACGGGCTATGGCCATCCGCACCAAAAGTGCCGAACTGGAAAGAGCAGCAGTGGATGGCACACACTACACAGCTACCGTAAGGCCCATGTTCACAGGCAATGAATTTCACCTTTTTGTAATCGAAACATTTACCGATGTGCGCCTTGTAGGCGTTCCGCCAAACAGCATAGGAGCGTTTGGTGGAGACACCGACAACTGGATGTGGCCGCGCCATACGGGCGACTTCACCCTGTTCAGGGTTTATACAGGCCCCGACGGTAAGCCGGCCGACTTCAGTCCCGAAAATGTTCCCCTTAGACCACGCCATTACCTTCCCATCTCGATCAGGGGAGTAAATGAAGGCGATTTTGCCATGGTAATGGGATTCCCCGGAGCCACACAGCGCTACCTAACCTCCTACGGCATCGAATTCAACCAAAAGATGCAGTATCCTCCACGCATAGAAATCCGCAGGAGGAAACTCGACATTATTGAAGCTGCAATGGCTGCTGACGATAAAACCCGCATACAGTATGCCACCAGGCAGTCGGGAGTTGCCAATTGGTGGAAAAAGTTTATCGGAATGCAGCTTTCCCTGGAACTAAACGATGTAGCCGAAAGCAAAAGGGAGCGGGAACGCGCTTTCATGGCATGGGCCATGGGCAACGAGGCCCGCAAAGCAGAATACGGCTGGCTTATGGATGAGTACCGTGCTATTTACGAAGGCATGGCCACATTCAACTCCCTGAATTTCATATATATGGAAGCGATGGCAACCGGGCCGTCAAACTTCAATCTTGCGGTCGGTTTCATGGAGTTGCTACCTCTGCTGGAAGCAGAGGATAAAGCAGATGAACGTAACGCAATGATTACCAGATTGCGTGGCGCCGCCGATAGGACATTCCGCAACTACAACCTTCAGGTGGAAAGAGACTTGTGGGCGGCTGCTTTTGAAGAATACGACGTAAGGCTTCCTAAAGAAACACTGCCGGGCATTTTCCAAACCATCGAACGACGCTACCGCAATGATTTCAACCGCTTTGCCGAGGATGTTTTCAGAAGGAGCATTTTTGCAAGTGCCGACCGCCTGCAAAAGTTTCTGGATAACCCCAATGCAAGGACACTTAGAAATGATCCTCTTTTTCAGGCGGCACGGTCGGTGCAGGAGCATTTCAATGAGGCAAATACTCGTTTGCAGCAATATGTAACCCGTTTCAACAGGGCAGAGAGGATTTACATCAAAGGTCTAAGGGAAATGAACCCCGATGCACCGTTTTATCCGGATGCCAACGGCACCCTGCGGCTTACCTACGGAACGATAAGCGGATACCAGGCGGCTGACGCAGTGTTTTTCAACTACCTGACTTCCTTGAGTGGGGTTATGGCAAAGGAAAACCCCAATCACCATGAGTTTATCGTGCCGGCCAAACTCAGGGAGCTTTACGAAACCAAGAACTTTGGCCCTTATGCTGAGAATGGGGTAATGTATGTAAACTTTATATCAAACAACGATATTACCGGTGGTAACTCAGGCAGTCCTGTAATAAATGGTGACGGGCATCTGATTGGCCTGGCATTCGACGGCAACTGGGAGGCTATGAGTGGCGACATCATGTTTGAGAATGCAACCCAACGAACCATCAGCGTTGACGCCCGGTACATCCTGTTTATCATTGATAAGTTTGCAGGCGCACGCCACCTGATAGATGAGATGACCATCATAAAATAGGGCTATACAAAAGCCAGATATTATGAAACAGCAAGGCCCCTTTCGGGGCCTTTGCATTAGTACCTTGGCCGGATGCCCATGTTGTAGAACATGAAAGAGTAAATGTCTGTCAACTCTTCTATAACCATTGAAACCGGCTTTCCTGCTCCGTGTCCGGCACGGGTTTCGATGCGAATCAGGGCGGGGTTGTTGCCAACTTTGCTTCGCTGAAGTTCAGCTATGTATTTAAAACTGTGCCCCGGCACTACACGGTCGTCATGGTCGGCCGTGGTAACAAAAACTGCCGGGTACCTTACCCCATCCTGTATGTTGTGCAATGGAGAATATGCAAGCAGGTTGTGAAAATCCTCCTCATTTTCGCTGGAGCCATAATCTGTAACCCATGCCCATCCGATGGTAAACAGGTGAAAGCGCAGCATATCCATTACTCCAACATCGGGAAATGCCACACCAAACAAGTCGGGGCGTTGGTTGGTAACCGCCCCAACCAGCAAGCCACCGTTGGAAACACCCTGTATTGCAAGCCTTCGGGGCGAGGTATAGTTTTCGGCTATCAGGTATTCTGCTGCGGCAATGAAATCGTCGAAAACATTCTGCTTATTGAGCCTGGTGCCTGCTTTGTACCATTCCTGCCCAAATTCGCCTCCACCCCTGATGTTTGCAACGGCAAACACACCTCCATTCTCCAGGAGAATCAGTCGCGACACATCAAACCTGGGAGGCCTGCTGATATTAAAGCCACCGTATCCGTAGAGCAGCGTAGGATTTCGGCCATCCATCCTAAGGCCTTTTTTGTGTGTAATGAACATGGGAATCATTGTACCATCCTTGCTTGGAAAGAACACCTGCCGGGTTTCGAAAGCATTGGGGTCGAAATCTACTTCGGGGGCAAAATACACCTCATGGGTGTTCGTTGCAGCATTGTATTGAAAAACGGTTGTTGGGAAAGTGAATGAACTGAATGTGAAGAATGCTCCGGGCTCGTCCCTTTTACCGCTGAATGCCCCTAAAGTGCCTATGCCGGGAAGTTCGAGCTCGCCGATCCGTTCGCCTTCAAGGGTGTGGAAATACACTTTGCTCATTACATTTTCGAAATAATGGGCAAACAGCTTGTTGTAAATTAAGCTAACCCCCCTTAATAAGTAACCGGATTCCGGGATTACTTCCTTCCAGTTTTCAGGGGAAGGGTTTGCAGGATCAATCTTTACCAACCTGTACATGGGAGCATTGTTGTTGGTAAGCACCAGGAACTTCCCGTCGATATGGTCAACCACCCTGTTGTCGTGATCAAACCCTTCGATAAGATAGGTAAGCTTGGCAGCGGGTTTTGAATAATCTTTAAAAAGCACCGCATTACCGAAAGTTGTTTCGGCTTCGCTGATCAGCAGGAAGCGTTCGTCGTCGGTAGTGAATGCTCTGTAAGTTCTGCGCGGGTGTGCAGGGTTGCTGTGCACCAGGCGATCGGTATGTGGCGGGGTGCCCAACTGGTGAAAATACACACGGTGGTTTTCGTTCACGGCAAGCAACTCCTGACCGGGAGCAGGCGCATCGAAGCGGCTGTAATAAAATCCGTTGCCACGCCATGCAATCCCGGAAAATTTCACCCAGGGGATGCGCACATCCAGGTCTTCGCCGGTATCAATATTTCTCACAAAAATCTCATTCCAGTCGGAGCCTCCCTGGGCAATGCTGTATGCCAGATAACGGGCATCGTTCGATATTCCAACTGCCGCCAGCGCTGCAGTACCGTCTTCGGCTATCAGGTTGGGGTTAAGCAGCGCCCTTGGTTCTCCCTCAAGGCCTTCCCTTACAAACAGGACGCTCTGGTTCTGCAGCCCGTCGTTTTTGTAGAAAAAATACCGGCCGTTTTCCCAAAAAGGTGCAGTGTAACGCTCAAAATTCCATATCTCGGTGAGTCTGTTGCGGATATCCTCCCTGAAGGGAATCCTTTCGAGATAAGCGAAGGTAACATTGTTTTGTGCTTCAATCCACTCACGGGCTTTGTCCGACTTATGGTCTTCGAGCCAACGAAACGGGTCGGGCACTTCTACTCCAAAATAATTGTCCACCACATCAACAGTGGCAGATTCGGGATAATCGGGCAAATACGGCCTGGTAATCCATACCACAGCAAGTAACAACGCCGTAATCACCACAACGATAATGGTTTTGGTCTTCATGGGCAGAGAAGGTTTGAGTTTACGTTAATTTTGATTTAAGTCATCGCTTTTGCATCAAGAAGAAAATTTGTTCGAATTTCAAATAGTCAATTAAGGCATTCCATTTATTACGCGGAATGGCGTCAAGAAAATTTTGTTTCTCTGATTTGACCTGCCTGATTGCCCTATCGCTGAAATTTTCCTAAAGATACAACAAAACCTTCAAAATGTGAAGTTGGTAAGGGCGTAATTGTACATCAACCACCGGCAAATAATAATGAGTCGCTCCTTAAAATGAAGTAAATCAAGCAAATTGAGTTAATAATAAGTTTTAAAAAAATTTGTATAATTCACTGATATTCATTATGTTCACTTTGCCGGTGAGCTGGAGCTGGCAATGCCTATATCACTACAATGGTCACTTAGGATCGAAAAGATAAACCTCTTAAGCGGGGCATTGGCAGCAAGAAGAAGTCCAAAATAGTGGTTATGAGCAAAAGTTCTTTCGTCGTAAACCCCAAGCCGGGCAAAAGCCCAAACATTTCAATTACCTGAAAATGGTGGTTATTGAATAATCTTCGATTGGCTCCTTGTTGCTTCTGCAGGCTACAACACCGATTTCAGGTCAGGTATTTACAACAGGTCATTATAAGCATAATCATTTTCAGAAATGATTGTCCATTCCGAAAATAATGAGGACGCTGAGTCTCCCCCCACCAGAGGCGAGACTCAGCGTCAAGTATCACTTGAAAATGATTTTTCAAAGTGGGCTCAATTTTTTTGGGCATGCAAACTTTCAAAAAACCCGGCTTTTCGGGCCGGGCTGTAATTCAAGAACCTATGACAATCTTTAGGTTCTGATTTTGGAACCTTTTTGTGCAAAAAATACGAGGTAAGCGTAATAGATAAACAAAGCTCCAACGGCAAGGATCACTGAGCCGGTAGCTTTCTGTACTGCGCCCATTAAAGGGGTCAGGATGGCTGCTCCAATAACGGACGTGGCGATGATGCCTGAAGCGATTTTGGCGTGAGGGCCAAGGTCTTCAAGCGAAAGGTTGTAAATCACAGGCCACATGATGGAATGGAACAACCCTGTAGCAAGGAACAACCATATGGCAACCATGGGCATGGTTCCTGAAAGTGCAAAAGAAGCAGCCAGGAGAGCGGCGCCGCCAATGGCACAGATGGTTAGAATCAACGCCGGCTTGTATTTGCGCAGGATAAAAATGCCAAGCAAACGGCCAACCATCAACCCACCCCAATAATAACTGAGCATATCTACTACGTTGATGCCTTCAACGCCCAGACTCCTTACATAATCGGGGAAAAAGCTTGAGATACCGATTTCGATTCCCAAATAAAGGAAAATGGCAAACGAGCCTAACCAAACATGTGGGTACTTGAAAGCGCTTGATTTGTAGG
>DATIKK010000124.1:0-3555 GCA_035477635.1 Bacteroidales bacterium
CAATCCTTAGGAAAAATAATCTGATTGACTGAGAAAATCTTACCAATTGAGAAGTGCTTCCAGTTGGAATATTTGGCATTCGCCCTTATCAGGGGTCAAATTGGGATTGAAAATAACCCAAATTTGGAAAACCCCGCAAAATATCCGTAATTCAACCCATATCCGTCATTAGAGATTTATTTTGGTACCACAAAGGGCCAACTCATTTCTCCAGCAGAACTCCATAACCCGGTAAACCACTCTCTTCGTTTCATTTGCAGGGATAATTTCAGAATTCGACTGTTCCCGTTTTTAATCATATAACCCCATACAGCAAACAACTTCGTCTAATGTCAGCCGTGTCTTCTGAGCAGCCAGCTAAAAGAGGTTTTCGAGGGTATCTTAGGAATCGGTGAGTTGGTAGAAGCTGCTCCAGATTAAAGTAAAATATTTCTGGTTTGTGCTGTAACTGTGGCCATTTATGCCATAGCTTGGGGCTTTATAAGAGCACCAATCGACAATATCACAAATTAAATTGCTTCAGTTGTGTCCTTGCCAGAAAAGGCTTCATTGTCTATTTGTTGAAGGAAATATGACCCTACTTCTGACAGATCCCCTTCTGCTGCTGATATGTCCTTTATTATTTTTCCATTTTCAAGCAGAATTATACGGGAGCATATCTCGGTAAGATGATTTATGTTGTGGCTCGACAGCACCATGGTTGTATTGTTCTGGATGTTTTTTGCCTTGAAGATATTTCGCAACAAAATCTGTGAGGTTGGATCAAGAAAATTAAATGGTTCGTCAAGCACGAGCAGTTTTGAATTTGCAAGCAAAGCTGCCGCTATACCCACCTTCTGCCTGTTTCCGGCCGAAAGTTCCCTTATGTATTTTCGTGTTCCCACTATTTCGACACCAAGAAATTTGTTTAGAATTGAAAGGTTTGCATCCACCCCCTGAGGTGTAATGCCATAAACCTTACCGGTAAAGTAGAAATACTCCTCAGGTGTAAGAAAGTCAATCAGAAAGCCTTCATCAAGGTAACTGGCTGTATGAATCTTCCATCCTGTGGATTTAGATGCGTCTTGTTCATTGATCAATACGCTCCCCGATGTGGCTTTTATGAGGTTGAGTGTAAGCCTAAGCAGGGTGGTCTTGCCTGCCCCGTTGTTTCCAACTATGCCAGTCATTTCGCCCGGATTAATCACAATGGCAGGTATATCAAGTGCCATTTGGGTACCATACGCCTTTTGGAGATTTTCAATTTTTATATGCATACATCTTTTATTTGCTTCGGTAAAGAGCGAGATTTCGGTGCAATTGATTCTCTAATATTTGCACAATCCCATTTATCCACCATTTGTGCAAAAGGATCGCCGCCAGGCCAATTGCACCCATTATCCACATGCCAATATTAGGGATATCAACAACGGTGTTGAGAATATAAAATGGGATAATTGATGTAAACAACAGCAAACTGACTAGAAATGATTTCCCGCTAAGCGATTCATAATTAAAAGATATTGAGCCGTTGGGATCAAACCTGCAGGAATTATTGACACCCAACCGTATCAAAATATAATAACCCACCCCGCACGCATAAATATACAACGCCATGTATAGAATTATAAAGGAGGGTTTCAGGAAAGCCAACACGGGAATGACAATTAAAAATTGTACAGTGGCAAAGAAGAGATAAAAATAGTATTTGGCAGTCAAAAAGTCCCTTAAATTGATATCCCGTGTGGCGAGAAAATCAAAAAAGCGACTTTCCCATGATAAGATATTCTGAAAATGAGTTACTCCATATCCACCTGCAAACATCAATAAGATAGTTGCATAAAATAAAGACATATCATCAGCGAAGACAGCAATAAAGATAGTGATACCTATTCCTATAAGGGGTAAAATCCAGAAATTATTTCTGATATGCCTGTTGCGCAATACAAGTTGCCATTCGAGCCACCAATAAATACCATAGGAAGGGTGAAGCGAAATCAGATTAAATGGCCTCCCCTTGCTTGCAATTAGATTAACTCTCCTTACACCGTGTCCTGCAACATCAAAATAACCGCTTTTCAGATTTATAAATGTAAGCGCCTGAAAGAGTATAATAAACCCCGCCAATCCTACAAAAAGCAGCTCATTGCCATTCAAAAATCCCAGAAACATATTTAGGGACAAGGGCATTACAACATCGTTGTAAATAATGGAAAGAGCAACCAGAAACAGGCAACACAAACCGATAATTTTGCCTGAAAGCAGTCTGGCCCGAAGGGCAGTTCTTATGTAAATGTAAATACTGTGGTTGAGCAACAATAGCATAAATATACCCAGAACACCCAACCCCTGACTCGACAATTCAGGATTGATAGTTTGGGTAATAAAAGGCCAAAAAAAGAACAGAAAGTAAACATTCGCAGGATCGAATACCGATTTAATCAGCCAGATACTGGCTGGTTTCCATTTTGGAAGGGGAAGATGGGTGTAAGGTATAAAGTAAGCCATAGGCAACTTCTGGCTTGCAAACCGCGTTATCATGTCGAACATCATGATAAAAACAAGGAATGAAAACACCCACTCAGCGGGCTGGCGCTGTGGAAAATGCTCAAGCAATATAGCAGGGAGACTATGAGCAAAATCATAGGTAAAAACGCCAAATAAAAAAATAAAAAACAAAGTCAATACTTTAACCATTAGACCTTTATGAAAAAAGTCGGAACGGGCGATACCTAACCAGGCATGTCGTATTATAGTTAAAAGCATATTTTTCTATAAACTGGATGCGGTCAAAGATAGTGAAATAGAATATCCCCAATCCGTCATTAGGGATTTATGTTGGTGCCACCAAGGGCCAACTCATTTCTCCAGCAGAACTTCATAACCCGGCAAACCACTCTTTTCGTTTCATTTGCAGGGATAATTTCAGGATTCTACTGTTCCCGTTTTTAATCATATAACCCCCTACAGCAAACAACTTCGTCTAATGTCAGCCGTGTTTTCTGAGCAGCCAGCTAAATGAGGCTTTCAATGGTATATTCCAGAAAACTCAAAAAATTATTGGTCGATAATTGTTGCCCGGACGTAGCCAGCAGTTAGCAACCATAAGGCATTCGTGAACAAATGCCATAATAGGGTGGTGAGAAGCCCGACCCGGTTTTTGTGGATTATAGCCCTTACTGGCCCCGTGTTGACACATATAACGGGTAAGTACTGTGGAGTCAAAATCGAGCATGTAATTATCGAATATATGGAGTGGAAGGAATCAGGCAGATGATAACCGAGCATGTGAAACTGGCAGATTGGTTTGCCGGATATAAAAGAATGGATGAAAACTTTGAGTTACTGGCGCCTGTAGAACAAAGCCTTGTTTGCTTCAGGTACCGCAGGCAAGGCGCAAGAAATGAAATGAAATCCTCAACGAGCTGAATCGAACACTCCTCGAAAAGGTAAATGCGACCGGCAAGATATACCTGACGCATACCTTGTTAAACGATAAATATTGCCTGCGTATTTCAGTGGGCCAGCCAAGGACAGACGAGAGGCATGTCAGGCAGACATGGGAAATTATCCGCA
>DATIKK010000125.1:0-20145 GCA_035477635.1 Bacteroidales bacterium
ACAGCAATATTTAAGGATAAATGGCTTTAAGGAAATTTAAACCAACCACACCTGGTCAGCGCAATAAAGTTATTAGCGCTTTCGACGATATTACTGCCTCGGTTCCTGAGAAGAGCCTTGTGGTTGGGAAAAAGAAATCGGGAGGCAGAAATCATGGTGGTAAAATGACTATGCGTTATCTGGGCGGTGGACACAAGAAGCGCTATCGTCTTGTCGATTTTAAGCGGGAGAAAGATGGTGTGCCCGCAACTGTTAAGTCGATCGAATACGATCCGAACCGTTCGGCACGTATTGCATTGTTGTTTTACGCCGATGGTGAAAAGAGATACATTATTGCTCCGAATGGCCTAAAGGTAGGCCAGGTAGTTGTGTCGGGCGAAAGTGCCACCCCTGATGTTGGTAATACGCTTTATTTGCGCGATGTCCCGCTGGGTAGCCTGGTACACAATATTGAACTGAACCCGGGTCAGGGTGGTAAGATGGCTCGCAGCGCCGGCACCTATGCTCAACTGATGTCGCGCGAAGGCAAGTATGCCATTCTTAAACTCCCTTCGGGCGAATCGCGGATGGTGCTTATTACCTGCCGTGCAACCATTGGTAGCACTTCCAACCCTGATCACATGCACGAAATGTCGGGCAAGGCCGGCCGCAGCCGTTGGTTAGGACGTCGTCCGCGTACAAGGGGTATTGCAATGAACCCCGTTGACCACCCAATGGGCGGTGGCGAAGGCCGTGCCTCAGGAGGTCACCCCAGGAGCCGTAAAGGTATTCCAGCCAAAGGATTCAAAACCCGCGACAGGAAAAAAATGTCGAACAGGTTGATTGTTGAAAGAAGGAAGAAATAATCTGCACCAAGAAAAAAACATCGATATGAGCCGTTCACTAAAAAAAGGACCTTTCATCAGCGTAAAGCTCGAGAAGAAAATCCTTGCCATGGCCAGCAGCAACCGCAAGTCGGTAGTAAAAACCTGGTCACGTGCTTCAATGATTTCTCCCGAATTTGTCGGGCAAACTGTTGCCGTTCACAATGGCAATAAGTTTATCCCTGTGTATATAACCGAAAACATGGTTGGACACAAGCTGGGAGAATTTGCACCAACGCGTATTTTCCGCGGTCATGCAGGAAAAAAAGACAAAGCAAAAAAATAAAAATTTCATCTTACAATGGGATTAAGAAAACACTTAAGAGCTGAGAAACTCAGGGAAGAGAAGAAAACTCAGTATTTTGCCAGCCTCAGAAATTGCCCCACTTCACCCAGAAAGATGCGGCTTTTGGCCGATCTAATTCGGGGCAAAGAAGTAAACAGAGCCCTGGGAATACTAAAATTTTCGAAACAGGAAGCCTCCAACAGACTCGAAAGACTTCTTTTGTCGGCCATAGCCAATTGGCAAAGCAAAAATGAAGGCGTAAGGGTGGAAGAAAGCAACCTGGTTGTAAAAAGCATCAACGTAGATGGAGGCCGTTCATTGAAACGCCTTCGCCCTGCCCCCCAAGGCCGGGCCAATCGGATTCGGAAAAGGTCGAACCATGTTACCATTTTTGTTGACAGTAAAATTAAAAACGATTAATCTTTTTTTCAAATGGGACAAAAAACTAATCCGATCGGTTTTAGGCTAGGTATAATCAAGGGATGGGACTCGAACTGGTATGGCGGACGCAAATATGAAACCAAGCTGGTTGAAGACGTGAAGATTCGTCAGTACCTCAATGCTCGTCTTTCAAAAGCAAGCATTTCAAAAATTATAATTGAACGCACACTAAAGCTTATTACAGTAACCATAAATACAGCCCGACCAGGTATAATTATTGGCAAAGGCGGACAGGAAGTTGACAAGCTAAAGGAAGAATTGAAGAAGATAACCCAAAAGGAAGTCCAGATCAACATCAGCGAGATAAAACGTCCCGAATTGGATGCATTCCTGGTGGCAACTGCAGTAGCAAAGCAGATCGAAGGCCGGATATCTTTCCGTAGAGCTGTCAAAACGGCCATTGCCTCGACCATTCGTATTGGAGCCGAGGGCATAAAAGTTACAGTGGGAGGCCGTTTGGGTGGAGCCGAGATGGCTCGTACAGAAACTTACAAAGAAGGGCGTATTCCATTGCATACCCTGCGGGCCGATATCGATTACTCTACAGCCGAGGCACATACAACTTACGGACGCATAGGGGTAAAGGTGTGGATTTGCAAGGGTGAACTGTTTGGAAAGCGCGACCTGTCCCCTTTTACTGAAGAACCAGGCAAAGGACGTCCAGCCCCAGTTGGAGTTGGCGGTGGCGGTCGCTTCAGGGGCAAGCCAAAAGGCAAAAGGTAGAATATGATTTTGTAGAAAAGAAAAACTGTTGAATAATGTTACAGCCTAAAAAAACTAAATTCAGGAAACAGCAGAAAGGCCGAATGAAAGGCAACACCAAGCGTGGCGCTGAGCTTTCTTTCGGTTCGTTTGGCATAAAGGCTCTGGATCAATGCTGGCTTACAGGACGGCAGATTGAAGCTGCCCGGCAGGCAATAACACGTCACATGAAACGTGAAGGCCAACTGTGGATCAGGGTATTCCCCGACAAGCCGGTTACTAAGAAACCTGCCGAGGTGCGTATGGGTAAGGGTAAGGGTGCGCCCGAATACTTCGTTGCCCGTGTTTCGCCAGGGCGCATCCTGTTCGAAGCAGAAGGTGTAAACCTTGAAACTGCTAAGGAAGCAATGCGTCTGGGGTCGCAAAAATTGCCCATTATTACCAGATTTGTGATAAGGAAGGATTATGCTGAGTAATAAGGTTTGTTATTCAAATTATTATTTGTAACTTTGCAGCCTTTTTGCAGGGAACCACGAACAAATGCAGCCGTTACCTGATTTGAAAGTTCTCCCAAAATAACTCCCAAAATTTTATGGTGGGTTAAGGTGGCAAAAATTAAAATTCACGAGACAAGATGAAACCAAACGTAATACGTGAAATGGCAACAGGCGAGCTTAAAGAACGCTTGGCAGAAGAAAGTAGGCATCTGAAAAAACTTCAGTTGAACCATGCCGTTGCCCCCATTGAGAACCCATTAAAGATTCAGGCATATCGCAAAACGATTGCCCGCATGCTTACTGAGCTAAAGAAAAGGGAATTAGAAGACCTAAAACAAAAGTAAACGAAAACAATGGAAACCAGAACTTTCAGAAAAGAAAGAACGGGCATCGTGGTTAGTAACAAGATGCAAAAATCTATAGTGGTTGAAGTTCAGCGAAGAGTTAGACACCCTAAATATGGGAAATTTGTAAAGCGCTCGTCTCGGTTTATGGCCCATGACGGAACCAACCAGTGCAACATTGGCGATACAGTTCGCATTATGGAAACCCGCCCTTTGAGCAGGCATAAATGTTGGAGATTAGTTGAAATACTTGAAAGAGCGAAGTAGATATGATACAACAAGAAAGCAGATTAACCGTGGCAGACAATAGCGGTGCAAAGGAAGTTCTTTGCATCCGAGTACTCGGTGGAACCCGTCGCAGATATGCCGGTGTAGGTGACAAAATTATCGTTACCGTAAAGGATGCGCTTCCGAGTGGAAACGTAAAAAAAGGAACTGTATCGAAGGCGGTGATTGTACGTACCAAGAAACATATTCGGCGTTCAGACGGCAGCTACATAAGGTTCGACGACAATGCCGTAGTACTGTTGACAGCAAGTGAAGAAATTCGCGGAACCCGCATTTTCGGGCCGGTCGCCCGTGAATTACGCGAAAAACAATTCATGAAAATTGTTTCACTGGCACCCGAAGTGCTTTAATGTAGTAAACCAAGCAAGCTATGCAAGCCAAACTAAAAATAAAAAAAGGTGATACCGTAAAAGTGATCTCCGGCAACGATAAAGGTTCGCAGGGCAGAGTCCTTACGGTTTATCCCGAAAAATTGAGAGTACTTGTTGAGGGCGTCAATATGGTATCAAAGCATACCAAGCCAAAAGCCGGAACTCCTCAGGGCGGTATTGTAAAAAAAGAGGCCGCTATTCATATCTCAAATCTAATGGTAATTGATGGAAAAGGGAATGCTACCCGTGTTGGTCGCAAACGTGACGATCAGGGCAAATTAGTCCGATATTCCAAAAAGACAGGGGAGGTAATCAAGTAATGAGCTATAAACCGCGATTAAAAGACAAATACTTAAATGAAATAGTGCCTGCCCTTATGCAGGAATTTCATTATAAATGCCGTATGCAGGTTCCCAGGTTGGCAAAAATTAGCCTTAATCAGGGTGTTGGCGCTGCAATTGCTGACAAGAAGATTATGGATGCAGCCCTTGAGGAAATGACACTGATTGCAGGGCAAAAGGCCGTTTCTACTAAATCAAAATTAGATGTTTCGAACTTCAAACTCCGCAAAGGTATGGCAATCGGCGCCCGGGTTACACTTCGTGGCGAACGCATGTACGAATTTCTCGACAGGCTTGTAGCCGTTTCGCTTCCGCGCATCCGCGACTTCAAGGGCGTTAGCGAAAAAGGCTTTGATGGTCGGGGAAACTACTCACTCGGAATTACCGAACAGATAATTTTTCCTGAGATAATTATCGACAAGTTAAACCGGATTAGTGGTATGAACATCACTTTTGTTACCACTGCCAAAACCGATAAGGAAGCATATTCTCTTCTCCGGGAGTTTGGCCTACCGTTTAAGAATCTTAAAAGATAACATGAAATAATGGCAAAAGAGTCAATCAAAGCACGTGAAATAAAAAGAGCCAAGCTGGTGGCAAAGTATGCCGCCAAAAGAGCCCAGTTGAAGGCAAATGGAGATTATGAGGCCCTTCAGAGCCTGCCCAAAAACGCATCGCCTGTGCGCCTGCACAACCGCTGTAAAATTACAGGGCGTCCGAAAGGATACATGCGCCAGTTTGGAATAAGCCGTATTAATTTTCGCGAAATGGCAAATACCGGGCTTATCCCTGGAGTGACCAAAGCAAGCTGGTAGTTTTTTAAAACAAAATTCATAAATTGTCGAAATGATAACCGATCCAATTGCAGATTATCTGACCCGAATAAGGAATGCCGTGAGGGCCAATCATAGGATTGTTGAAATTCCTGCATCAAATCTCAAGAAGGGGATCACCAAAATTCTTTTTGAAAAAGGCTATATTCTCAATTACAAGTTTGAGGAAGACAACAAGCCTGGTTTGATTAAAATAGCCCTGAAGTATCATCCTGTAACCAAAATGCCTGCTATCCGCGATTTAACCCGGGTAAGCAAGCCAGGCCTGCGCAAATATTGCAACGCAGATAGGCTTCCCAGAGTATTGAATGGCCTGGGTATAGCAATTATTTCTACCTCAAGTGGTTTGGTAACTGATAAAGAAGCACGCAACCTTAAGGTGGGTGGCGAAGTAATTTGTTATATAAGCTAAAGGAGGGGAAAATGTCAAGAATAGGAAAATTGCCTATAAACCTGCCTGCAGGAGTTACCGTTAATGTTTCTGCGAGCAATGTTGTTACGGTTAAAGGACCGAAAGGGGAGTTAAAACAAACCGTTGACCCGGATATTGCCGTAAAGGTTGAAGGAACAGCCCTTGTAGTCGAAAGACCTTCAGACCAAAAAAGGCATAAAGCCTTACATGGGCTTTACAGAGCGCTTATAAACAATATGGTGATAGGTGTTTCTGAGGGCTATAAAAAAGTGCAGGAGGTTGTTGGTGTTGGCTATAAAGCTTCCAACGATGGAAATCTTCTTGAACTTTCGCTGGGCTATTCTCACACCATTTTTTTTGAGTTACCCCGGGAGATCAAGCTTCAAACCGTTACCGAAAGGGGAAAAAACCCTACCATCATTCTCGAATCGCACGACAAACAGCTTTTGGGTCAGGTAGCAGCCAAAATTCGTTCTTTGCGCAAGCCAGAGCCATACAAAGGCAAAGGTGTTAGGTTTCAGAATGAGGTGCTTCGTCGCAAAGCTGGTAAAGCAGCTGGTTCCAAGTAATTTAGTACAATTTTAATTTCCTTTTCAGGATGGCAAAACAAAAGAAACTAAACAGAAGGACAAAGGTTAAATATCGCATCAGGAAGAAGGTACATGGTACTACCGATCGCCCCCGCCTATCTGTTTATAGAAGCAATAAGTCTATTTATGTCCAGGTTATAAACGACCTGCAAGGACGCACTCTGGTTTCAGCCTCTTCAACCTCCAAGGAACTGGTTGAAAAAAAGATGACCAAAACTCAAATAGCAAAAGAGGTAGGAAAACTTATTGCAGGTAAAGCAATTGAAGCAGGGATCGACAAAGTGGTATTCGATCGTAACGGCTATTTGTATCACGGACGAGTTAAATCATTGGCAGAAGGCGCCCGCGAAGGCGGTTTAAAATTCTAAGGATATGACAAACACGCACATAAAAAAAGTTAAGACAAGCGAAATTGAGTTTAAAGACAGGCTTGTTAGTATCCAGCGAGTTACGAAGGTAACCAAGGGTGGCCGAACTTTCAGCTTTTCTGCCATTGTTGTTGTTGGCAACGAAAATGGTGTTGTTGGTTACGGGCTTGGCAAGGCCAAGGAGGTAACAACAGCTATTAGCAAAGGGATTGATGATGCCAAAAAACACCTTATGAAGGTGCCTGTGCACAAAGGAACAATTCCGCACAGCCAGGAGGGAAAATACAGTGGGGCCTTAGTGCTTATTAGACCTGCTTCAAGCGGTACTGGAGTAATAGCAGGCGGTGCAATGCGTGCTGTTTTGGAAAGTGTCGGCATTACCGACGTTCTTGCCAAATCAAAAGGGAGCTCAAATCCACATAGTGTCGTAAAGGCCACTATCGATGCCTTGTCGAAACTCAGGGATCCGCTTACTGTGGCTCAACAGAGAGGCATTAAGGTAGAGAAAGTCTTTAATGGATAAATTATTTTCGGATGAAAAAATACAGAATTGTTCAGGTAAAGAGTAGTATCAAACAACCCGCCCGCCAGAAAAGGACCCTTGAGGCCTTAGGCCTAACAAGGATGAACCGCTCTAAGGTTGTGGAGGGCACCCCACAGATCGAAGGAATGATCAATGCAGTAAAACACCTTCTTCGGGTGGAAGAAGTAGGTTCTTAATCAAAGATTAGTTTAAAATTTTAAATTTGCAAAATATAATGAATTTGAGCAGTCTAAAGCCAGCGGCAGGCTCCCGTAAAACCCGCAAACGCATTGGCAGGGGTGAAGGATCGGGCAAGGGTGGAACATCTACCAAAGGTCATAAAGGAGCCCAGTCGCGTTCGGGATATAGCCGCAAAGCGGGTTTTGAAGGCGGACAAATGCCCCTGGTGCGCAGGGTGCCCAAATTTGGGTTTAAAAACCGAAACCGTATTGAATACGCCGCAATAAATATTGATTTAATTCAGAAACTTGCCCAGGAAAAAGGTTTGCAGGTGATTGACTTAAATGTATTAATTGAGAATGGCCTTGCTTCAAAAAACGACCTGGTTAAAATACTTGGTCGTGGAGAACTTGAGGCAAAGGTTGATGTTACTGCGCATGCCTTTTCGGCTGCAGCCATTAAAGCCATTGAAGGCGCTGGTGGGAAGGTTAACAAGATTTAATACTGCCAAATGAAACGATTTATTCAAACCCTGAAAAACATCTACCGGATCGAAGATCTTCGCATCCGGATAATAAACACCCTGTTGTTTATTCTGATCTATCGTCTGGGTTCATTTATTGTGTTACCGGGAGTTGACCCTGAGCAATTGGGTCGTCTTCAGGCACAAGCCGAGGAAGGCATTCTTGGCCTGCTAAATATGTTTTCGGGGGGCGCCTTTTCCAATGCATCCATTCTGGCTTTGGGGATAATGCCCTATATCAGCGCTTCTATTGTTATTCAGCTTTTGGGTATAGCTATCCCTTATTTTCAGCGACTGCAAAAAGAAGGTGAAAGCGGCCGTAAAAAAATTAACCAGTACACGCGCTACCTTACAGTTCTTATTACGCTTGCCCAGGCACCGGCCTATCTGACAAACCTGGTTGGGCAGTTGCCCCCTGAAGCCATTTCGCCCTTCGATCCTGCTTCACCAGGGCCTACTACATTCTTTATGATTTCTTCAATAATCATTCTGCTTGCAGGCACCATGTTTGTGATGTGGCTGGGAGAAAGGATTACCGACAAAGGCATCGGAAACGGTATCTCTTTGATAATAATGGTTGGAATTATTGCCCAGTTGCCATTTGCCCTGTTTGCAGAGATTACTGCACGTATTACCGGTGGCGCCGGTGGCGGTTTGGTCCTTTTCCTTGTTGAGCTTGCAGTGCTGATGGGTGTAGTTGTGCTGTGTATTTTACTGGTTCAGGGAACAAGGCGGATTCCGGTGCAATTCGCCAAGCGTATTGTTGGTAATAAGCAATACGGTGGTGTAAGGCAGTATATTCCGCTCAAAGTAAATGCTTCGGGCGTAATGCCTATAATTTTTGCGCAGGCTATTATGTTTTTGCCAATTACACTGGCAGGATTTTCGGAAGGATTGGAAGGTTTTGCAGCAGTAATGTCAAACTTTTATGGGTTTTGGTATAATTTTACCTTTGCTGTTCTAATCATTTTGTTTACATATTTTTATACAGCCATAACGGTTAATCCTAACCAAATGGCCGAAGATATGAAGAAAAACGGTGGTTTTATTCCCGGTGTTAAACCAGGAAAAAAGACCGCTGAATTTATCGACAATGTTATGTCGAAAATAACCCTGCCAGGCTCGATATTTCTTGCCTTTGTTGCCATTATGCCTGCTTTGGCAGGTATTATGGGGGTAACTTCACAATTTGCCCAGTTTTTTGGCGGAACATCTTTGCTTATTTTGGTAGGGGTTGTATTGGATACATTGCAGCAAATTGAAAGTCATCTGTTGATGCGTCATTATGATGGCCTCACCAAATCGGGGAGGATCAAAGGACGCTCACCGTATTCAATGACGGGCTAAAAGCCGGCCATAATGATCCAGTATAAAACCGACCAAGAAATTGAATTAATTAGGGAAAGTTCTTTGCTTGTTTCAAAAACGTTGGCAGAGGTTGCCCGGCACATAAAGCCTGGCATCACAACCCAGCATCTCGATAAGGTTGCAGAGGAATTTATTCGCGACCATGGCGCTACTCCGGGATTTAAAGGCTACAATGGTTTTCCATTTGCCCTTTGCGTTTCGCCAAACGAAGTGGTTGTTCATGGGTTTCCTTCAAAAAAGGAATTGAAGGAAGGCGAGATACTCTCGATCGACTGCGGGGTGCTTAAAAACGGGTTTTATGGAGACTCTGCCTTTACTTTTGCCATTGGCGAAGTAAGCGATGCGCTCAAGCGCCTGTTGAAAGTTACTTTTCATTGCTTAACTCTTGGTATTGAGAAGGCAGTTGAAGGAAATTCTTTGGGCGATATCTCCGGAGCCATTCAAAGTTTTGCCGAAAGGGAAGGCTTTTCGGTGGTGCGCGAATTGGTAGGCCATGGTATAGGTCGCAACTTGCACGAAGCTCCCGAAGTACCGAATTTTGGCAAAATGGGCCAGGGGCTAAAGCTTAAAGAAGGTCTCGTAGTGGCTATCGAACCTATGATTAACATGGGTCAGCGTTATGTAAAGCAGGATAGCGACGGGTGGACCATTCGTACAAAAGATCGCAAACCTTCGGCACATTATGAGCATACGGTTGCGATAAAAAAGGGGAGAAGTGAGGTGCTTTCAACCTTTAGTTACATTGAGGAAGCCTTAAAAGGAAACCGAAATAGTTCAATAGTTGTTCGTTAAGAAGGGGTACATGACAAAACAGGCATCAATTCAACAGGATGGAATAGTGAAAGAGTCGCTGGGTAATGCAATGTTCAGGGTTGAACTTGAAAACGGACATATGATTATTGCTCACATTTCTGGAAAAATGCGGATGCATTACATCAAAATTCTGACTGGAGATAAGGTTAAGGTTGAAATGTCTCCGTATGATTTATCTAAGGGCAGAATAACGTTCAGGTACAAGTAAAAAAGTTTAGAAATAAAAAGGTTGAGAAAATGAAAGTAAGAGCTTCGGTTAAGAAAAGGACGGCCGATTGTAAGATTGTTCGCCGAAAAGGCAGGATTTATATAATTAACAAGAAAAATCCCAAGTACAAGCAACGTCAGGGATAATAACCTGTAAATAAAAACTAAAAATTATGGCACGTATAGCTGGAGTTGATATTCCAAGGAACAAAAGGGGCGTAATTAGCCTGACTTACATATACGGTATTGGGAGAAATATCGCAGCCCGGATACTTGACGAAGCCGGTGTTGATCAATCAGTCAAGGTTGACCAGTGGAGTGATGATCAGCTAACTTCCATCCGTAATATTATAAATGAAAAGTACAAAGTTGAAGGTTCCCTTCGCTCTGAGGTTCAGATGAACATCAAACGGCTGATGGACATTGGTTCATACCGGGGTATTCGGCACCGTATAGGCCTTCCTCTTCGTGGGCAGAAAACCAAGAATAATGCCAGAACCCGGAAAGGGAGGAAGAAAACCGTTGCCAACAAGAAAAAAGCGACCAAATAAACAATAATTTTTTTTTGAAGTGGGATGAATTAATCCCCTTGACCAGAGCAAAATCAAATACAAATTATGGCAAAAGCAACCAAGGGCGCAAGGAGCGTCAAAAAACGGGTAGTAAAGGTGGAGCCTTCAGGCCATGCCCATATCTTCGCCTCGTTCAACAATATTATTATTTCCCTAACCAACCTGAACGGTCAGGTAATATCCTGGTCCTCGGCCGGAAAAATGGGTTTCAAAGGTTCAAAGAAAAATACTCCTTATGCAGGGCAGATGGCTGCAGGCGATGCTGCAAAAGTGGCTTATGACCTGGGGCTTCGTAAGGTGAAGGTGTTCGTAAAAGGACCAGGCGCTGGCCGAGAGTCTGCAATTCGTAATTTGCATTCGGCCGGGATAGAGGTTTCGGAGATAACTGACGTTACTCCGCTGCCACACAATGGATGCCGCCCCCCGAAAAGAAGAAGAGTTTAACCATTTTTTTGTGTAGTAAAAAAGTTAGTTCAATTTATGGCAAGATATTTAGGTCCGAAATCCAAGATAGCCCGTAAGTTTGGTGAAGCCATCTACGGAGCCGATAAGGCGTTTGAAAAGAAAAAGTATCCCCCTGGCATGCATGGCCAGGCTAAAAAACGTAAGAAAACATCAGAATACGGTGTTCAACTTCTTGAAAAGCAAAAAGCCAAATATACATACGGGCTTTTGGAGCGCCAGTTTGCTAAAACCTTTGATAAAGCCTTGCACATGAAAGGCATTACAGGTCAAAACCTGCTGGGCTTGCTTGAATCGAGACTCGATAACGTGGTTTATCGCCTTGGCATCGCCCCTTCGCGGAGAGCTGCCCGGCAATTGGTCGGGCACCGTCATATTATAGTAAATGGCGCTGTTGCAAGCATACCTTCCTATTCTGTTAAACCCGGCGATATTGTTGGTGTTCGCGAGAAATCAAAAAGCCTCGGGGTAATTGTTGAATCTCTTGCTTCCCGATCAGGAAATTATTCATGGCTTGAATGGGATAAATCCCAGATGAATGGCAAATTTCTGAACATGCCCGACAGGGAATCAATTCCTGAAAACATCAAGGAGCAATTAATTGTTGAGCTTTACTCCAAATAACAGCTCATTCTTTTCAATCTAAAAACCAACTATAATGGCAATTTTAGCTTTTCAAAAACCGGATAAAGTGATCATGCTCGATTCTTCCGACCGGTTCGGAAAATTCGAATTCCGTCCGTTGGAGCCAGGGTATGGTATAACAGTTGGCAACGCCCTGAGGCGAATCTTGTTTTCTTCGCTCGAAGGATTTGCCATTACCTCAGTTAAAATAGAGGGGGTCGACCATGAATTCTCTACCATAAAGGGCGTTGTCGAAGACGTTACGGAAATGATCCTTAACCTGAAACAAGTGCGCTTTAAAAGGCAGGTGGAGGATGTTGAAGGTGAAAAATTTGCAATTAGCATTACGGGTAAAGAAGTTTTTACTGCCGGCGATCTTAACAATTCCCTGTCAAATTTTCAGGTGTTGAATCCCGAAGTAACCATCTGCAATATGGAGCCAGGAGTAAAACTCAACCTGGAGTTTGTGATAGAAAAGGGGAGAGGGTATGTGTCGGCCGAAACAAACAAACCTCATAACGCCACCATTGGAACCATATGCATGGATGCTATATTTACTCCGATAAAAAACGTTAAGTATTACGTCGAAGACTATCGGGTAGAGCAGAAAACCGACTACGAAAAGCTAATTCTTGAAATAACTACTGATGGTTCGATCGAGCCAAAAGAAGCTCTGAAAGAAGCAGCAAAAATCCTGATTGTTCATTTCATGCTTTTCTCTGACGAGAAAATTACCCTTGATACCGAGGAAAAAGCAACAGGCGAAGAATTTGATGAATCATCCCTGCATATGAGGCAACTTCTAAAAACTCGTCTTGTTGACCTCGACTTATCGGTGCGTGCCTTGAATTGCCTCAAAGCCGCTGATGTCGAAACCCTGGCTGAACTTGTTTCGCTCAACAAGAATGACCTGCTGAAATTCCGCAACTTTGGCCGCAAATCGCTTACCGAAATTGATGAACTCGTCAAATCAAAAAGCCTTAGTTTTGGAATGAACCTTTCAAAATACAAATTAGATAAGGAATAACCTACATGAGACATAGAAAGAAAGTAAACCATCTGGGACGGAAATCAGAGCACCGCAAGGCGATGCTGTCGAATATGGCTTCTTCCCTAATTCTTCATAAGAGGATTAACACCACCCTCGCCAAGGCAAAAGCTTTGAAGGTATTCGTAGAGCCTCTCATAACCAAATCAAAGAGCGACAACACACATTCGCGACGTGTGGTATTTAGTTACCTGGGAAATAAATTCGCAGTGAGTGAACTTTTTCGCGAAGTAGCTCAAAAGGTGGCCGACCGCCCCGGTGGATATACCCGGATTTTGAAAACGGGATTCAGAACAGGCGATGGCGCAGAAATGTGCCTTATTGAACTTGTTGACTACAACCCGGCTATGTTTAAAAAAGTTGAAGTTGACCAGACCAGGAAGACCCGCCGTGCAGGTCGCCGCAAAAAAACTGAAGGTGAAACTGAAGAAGCACCCATAAGCCAAACGGAAACCTCAGTTCAACCTGGAGCTAAAACCGATTCCCCTTCAGATGAGCCTGTGGAAAAAAAATCGAAGGCTAAACCTAAAGTAAAAAAAACAATTGAATCCGGGTCAAATTTGCAAACTGATGAGGACCAGGAACAAACTGATAAAAAGTCTTAGTTCGGGTGAATCTGAAAGTATTTGCCGCCATACTTCTTAAATCAGAAATAGGGTAAAGTTTTACAAAGGCTTTATCCTATTTATTTTTTGATATTTACTTTTTTGTAATTTTATAAACCGAGTGACCATTAAATAAATTTCAATAACATGAGCGCTATTTTAAATATCCATGGAAGACAGATTCTTGATTCAAGAGGAAACCCAACGGTTGAGGTAGAAGTAGTTACAGAAAACGGCGCCATGGGCCGTGCCATGGTTCCATCGGGGGCCTCCACAGGAGTGCACGAGGCTGTTGAACTCAGAGACGGCGATGCATTGAACTATCTTGGCAAAGGCGTGCTTAAAGCGGTTGGAAATGTAAACAACGTCCTGAACAATGAATTGAAAGGATACCCGGTAACCGACCAATGCCTTATTGACCAGACAATGATTGAACTGGACGGAACACCAAATAAAGGAAATTTGGGTGCAAACGCAATTCTTGGAGTTTCCCTGGCAGTTGCCCAGGCTGCTGCTATTGAAACAGGTCAACCCCTTTTCAGGTATGTAGGCGGGGTTAACGCAAACGTGCTTCCGATTCCATTGATGAATATTATCAACGGAGGGTCTCATGCCGATAATTCTATCGACTTTCAGGAGTTTATGATAATGCCTGTTGGAGCTTCATCCTTTTCGCATGGAATAAAAATGGGAACTGAAATCTTCCATAATCTGAAGGCGGTTTTGAAAAAACAAGGTTATTCGACCAATGTTGGCGATGAAGGAGGCTTTGCTCCAAACCTGAAATCGAACGAGGAGGCCATAACCGTTATTCTGCAAGCTATTGAAAAAGCTGGATACCGCCCGGGAGAAGACGTTTTTATTGCCCTTGATCCAGCTTCAAGCGAGTATTTCAAATCCGAAGAAAATGTTTATCATTTGCATAAATCCTCAGGCGAGAAACTGACTCCTGCCCAAATGGTCGATTTCTGGGCCGACTGGGTTAAACGGTACCCCATTGTGTCAATTGAAGACGGAATGGCCGAAGACGACTGGAATGGCTGGAAACTGATGACTGAAAAACTTGGTTCCAAAATTCAACTTGTTGGCGACGACCTGTTTGTAACCAATGTGAGCCGTTTGAACGAAGGAATTCAAAAAGGTGTAGCAAACTCAATACTGGTTAAAGTGAACCAGATAGGAACGCTTACCGAAACCATCGAAGCCGTGAACCTCGCATACCGGAATTCATACACTGCTGTTATGAGCCACCGTTCTGGCGAAACCGAAGATACTACCATTGCCGATCTGGCTGTGGCCCTTAACACCGGAATGATTAAAACAGGTTCGGCATGCCGGTCAGACCGCATTGCAAAGTACAACCAGCTTATTCGCATCGAGGAAATGTTGGGTACAACTGCAAGGTATCTTGGAAAGGATTTCAAATACTTTAAAAAGTAAACCTGGTATTATACGCAACCCTTAGGGAATAAGAAGGGGCTTAAGTGCCCCTTTTTTTTAAAATTATTTGCGGATGAAAAGATTGTGTGTCTGGCTTTGGCTTGGGATTCTGACTATAAATATTAGTGCGCAAGATACTATCAGAGTTTTGCACTACAATCTACTATATTATGGCATCAATTTTTCGGGCTGCACCAGCAGCAATAATAATCCCGACCAAAAAGACCAATGGCTTTCAACAATAATAAACTATACCAGGCCCGATATTTTTTCTGTAAATGAACTTGGCAGGGGGCCTTCAGAAAATCCAACGGTAAATGTAACACGCATATTAAACAATGTCTTAAATACTCAGGGACGCACACAATTCAGTGCTGCAGGTTATACCAATGTCAGGGGATCAGATATTGTAAACATGTTGTTCTACAATCACCACAAATTCACACTGCATTCGCAGGATGTAGTTACCTCCATAACCCGCGACATAAATCTGTACCGATTGTATATCAACAATATGCCCAGACTTGCTCTGGGAGATACAACCTTTATTATTGCGATAGTTGCACACTTTAAAGCAGGTTCTGCAGGTGATGACCTTACCCGCCGGGCGAATGAAGCTTCGGCTGTGATGGCTTATTTAGACACTCGGAACATCAGGGGCAACGTAATGTTTTTGGCTGACTTCAACATGAAAAATGCCTTCGAGCAGGCATTTCTGACCCTTACCCAATACCATACTGCAGTGTATAGGTTCCATGACCCTGTCGAAGTACCCGGAGATTGGTTCGAAAATCCTGCAGTGGTCATGTACCACTCCCAAAGTACCCGCGCATCAAATCATGACTGCTTTATCGCAGGAGGGCTTGATGACAGATTTGACATGATATTGCTTTCGCGTTCGTTATTACTGGGAGATCAAGGTCTTCAGTATGTCAGTGCAAGCTATGAGGTTGTCGGGCAGGATGGTATGCGCTTAAACCAATCATTAAACTCACCTGTCAACAACAGCGCTCCCGCTGCAGTGATCAATGCCCTGTATAACATGTCAGACCACCTTCCGGTAGCCCTTCAACTTGTTACCCGTCAATTACCCCAGACTATTGGCGGGCATCCCGAAGAATATGGCAGGATTCTTTTCAACAATCCTGTGAGAGATTATTTGAATATCCATTTCTCAGGGCTTACAGGAGTGGCAGAGGTTTCTGTTTACTCGGTTACAGGAGATCGGGTGCACCTTACAGGGCCAAAATATTTATATGAAGGTTTTACCCTTCAGATTGATGTATCGCATTTGAAACCTGGTATTTACATTATCAGGGTTATTTCACAGGATAAGCTTCCAATTAGTAAAATGTTAATCAAATTTTGATTTTTTAGATTGCCTCAGGGTGCATTGTTAAGTTTATGTTAACTTAGTCGCACTCCTTATGATTTGGATAAATTTGTACTGTTGTAATTTAAATCGGCGTGTATGGAATACGGTATTTATGAAATTTTAATATTGATTGGCTCGCTTTGTTTGTTTTTATTCGGTATGAAAACCATGAGTGAAAGCATACAAATGCTGGCTGGTGAAAAGCTGCGATGGTTTGTTGGTGCTGTAACCTCCAATCCGGTAATGGGTGTATTTACTGGGCTTACAGTTACTGCTCTGATTCAGTCTTCATCTGCAGTTACTGTAATGCTGGTAAGCTTCGTAAATGCCGGAATCATGTCACTGGCACAGGCAGTAGGGGTAATTATGGGTGCCAATATAGGAACCACGATCACTGGCTGGATAGTTACCATCCTTGGCTTTGAACTGGAACTATCCGAACTCTCATTGCCACTTATCGGGATAAGCTTCCCGCTGATGATGATGAAGAAAGAAAGATTTAAATTAATAGGCTCTTTCCTCTTGGGTTTTGCACTGCTTTTTCTCGGATTGGAGATGTTGAAGGATTCAGTGCCCGATCTGACCCAATTCCCACAGTATTTCGACTGGCTTCACCGGTTTTCTGGTCATGGATTACTTTCAGTAATAAAATTAATGGCCTTAGGTGCAGCAATTGTGGCCGTAATTCAATCGTCAAGCGCCGGAATGGCGCTTACGCTCGTTTTCAGTTACAATGGTTGGATCGGTTTCGGAGAGGCAGCAGCCTTGGTACTGGGCATGGATCTCGGTACAACAGTTACCGCTAATATTGCTGCGCTTATGGGCAATCGTCAGGCTAAACGCGCTGCTTTTTCGCATACCTTGTTCAATTTGATAGGGGTTATAGCCGTACTGTTTGTCTTCAATTATCTTGTTAATGGAATTACCCAGGCTATGGTCTGGATGGGAATGGACTCTCCTTTAAATAATCCTACCAATGTACCCATTGGTTTAACTATTTTTCACACCACCTTCAATATTTTTAACACCCTGGTTGTGATAGGTTTCGTAAAGCCTTTTGTTTCTCTTGTTGAAAGAATTATTCCGGTTCGAACTTTTAAGCCTGAAAGGCCTCATCTTGAGTATTTTAACAGCGGGTTCCTGCAAGCTGCTGAACTTTCGGTAATTCAGGCCAGAAATGAAACCCTCAAATTTGCTGAGCTATCTCACCGCATGTTTAACTTTGTCCCGGCAATGATCATCGAAACCGACAAAAAAGAATTTGAGGAGATACACGAAAGGGTTAGTAAATACGAAGAGATAACCGACCGGGTTGAAGTCGAAATTACCACCTTTTTATCGGCTGTTTCAAAAAAACAGCTTAGCGATCATTCTTTGGAGGAATTGCGTCGCATCAGACTAACCTGTTCCGAAATCGAAAAAATTGGCGATATATGTTTTAAAATGTCAACAGTTTTGGCCAAGAAACGTGAGGAGAAGGTATATTTCACGCCTGCCCAGCGCAGCGAACTGTTCGAAATGTTTAAACTTACAAACGATGCCTTTGAACACGTACTTGAAAGTATAAGCAAAGGCGAAGAATTTTCAAGGCAAAACCTGGCAAGAGCAACAGAGTTGGAATTGCGCATAAATGCTTTTCGCGATGCAGCCGCCGATGCTGTTATTGATGATATTGAAAAGGGCACCGTTCATGTGAAGAGTGCATTTTATTTTAACAAACTCATTACATCCTGCGAAAAAGTGGGTGACAATCTGCACAATATTGCCGAAGCAGTGGCGGGGCTCAATATTGAGTAGGGCGGTTTTAATCGCCATGATTTTTAAGGGGAAAATAGAAATTTTACTTCATAATTAAATAAAAAGCTCCGGATTGCCGGGGCTTTCCCTTTTAATAAGCATTTAATGATTCATTGTGCTAAGCACAAAAGCCAGAAACAAACCCTTTGTTTACAGTTGAGGAATTACTAATGGGTTTTCTTTGTCAACCCACTCATATGTTTTATATTTTTGTATTTTTGATAATGCAGTAATCAATAAACTATGAATATTGGCTTGTACGAAATATTGAGTGTATTAGGTTCGCTGGGTTTGTTTCTTTATGGGCTTAAAACTATGAGTGATGGCCTGCAGAGGTTTATTGGCCGGAAAATGCCTATGGTTTTGAGTGCCATGACCTCAAACCGGTTATTGGGAGTTTTTACCGGTTTTCTATTAACCCTGGTTGTACAGTCATCGTCGGCTACAACTGTAATGGTGATTAGTTTCGTTAATGCTGGATTGCTAAATCTAACGCAGGCAATTGGGGTTATAATGGGTGCCAATATAGGTACTACCATTACGGCCTGGCTTATTACGTTTATAGGTTTTCAGGAAAAATTTGCACCACTTGTTGTCCCGGCTGTTGCTATCGGTTTTGTGTTGATAATGGTCTCCAACGAAAAGTTCAAAACTCTTGGTAGCTTTTCCCTGGGTTTTGCATTCCTTTTTTTGGGGTTGAATTTTTTAAGAGAAACTTTGCCCGGCTTGGTCAGCCATAATGAGGTATTTGAATGGGTCGAATCCCTTACAGGTAACGGGTTTTCTTCTACAATGATTTTCTTTGGCATTGGACTGATACTGACACTGGTTTTGCAATCATCAAGCGCAACCATGGCTATTACATTGGTTGCATGCTTCAACGGGTGGATAGGATTTGAATTCGGCGCAGCAATGATTCTTGGCGAAAATATCGGAACCACCATTACAGCAAACCTGGCCAGTTTGAACGGCAACCTGAATTCGAAAAGAGCCGCCCTCGCCCATACTCTGTTTAATGTAATTGGCGTAATATGGATGCTCATTGTGCTAAACTTATTTCTTGGAATTATAGATTGGCTGATGGTTCATGGCGGGCTCCCATCGCCGTTTGTATCTCCGGTGATAGTTCCTGTGGGTCTCGCCATTTTCCATAGTTCCTTCAATATAGCCAATACTATATTCCTTTTTAGCTTTGTTAAAGCCTTTGCTAATGGGTTAGAAAGAATTCTGCCTTTACGTGACAAATCTATGGAGAGGATACAACTCGAATATTTCCAGGGTAGTTTTTTAAAAGCGGTTGAACTATCAGTTTTTCAGGCAATGAAAGAAACCAGACGGTTTTCCGAACTTGCCCACCGGATGTTTAACTTTTTGCCGGAAATGTTAAATAATAAAGGCAAAAAGGAATTCGTAACCTTGCAGGAACGAATGCTTAAGTATGAGCAAATAATCGACAAGGTCGATCTTGAAATAAATTCATTTTTATTTGGGGTTTCAAAAAGTAACCTGACAGGCAAGGCTATTGAAGAACTGAACAGAATTAGACAAGCCTGCAGCGAAATAGAAAAAATCGGAGATATTTGTTTCAAGATTTCGCTCCTGATTGCGCAATTAAAAAAGGAAAAGATTGAATTTACCGCCGGGCAAAGCGACACCCTTTCCAGAATGTTTCAATTAACTAATCAGGCTTTTGACCATGTTTTTGAAATTCTTGAAAAAGGAGAACAATTTGCCGGAGAGAGTTTTTCGATTGCACGCGAAATTGAACTCCGAATCAATGTATTCAGGGATGAAGCAGCCCGAGAGATTATCGGGGAAACACAAAAAGGCAAAGTCCCGGCCCGAAGCGCCTTTTACTTCAGCAAATTGATTACTGCATGCGAAAAGGTTGGCGACAATCTTTATTCGATAGCTGAAGTGATGTCCGGGCAAAAGGATAAGTAGTTTTTTGGTTGCACTTTCCACAAGTGCCTTTGAATTTACAGTTTATTGTCAGTAACCCGATTTACCGGTAATTTACCCAATATTAATTCCGGGGCAACTATCTGTAAATGATCATTTGCAATGCCATTTACATAGTTTTCCACAACTAAATCATCCTGCTCAACGAAGACCAGTATTTGATTTGGGAAATGCCTCCGATTTACAGGTTCGACAACCAGGCGGGCAACACCGTTTGTTTCCACTCATCTTTTTCCCTATTGAGCTGCTCCATATTCAATCCAATGAATGCTTGCGCTTTTTCTTTGGTGCTTAAATCGGGCATCGCCGG
>DATIKK010000126.1:0-7903 GCA_035477635.1 Bacteroidales bacterium
CGAGGCTCCCGTATTCACCAAGAAAGGGCTCAAAAATTTCTAAAATCAATAGCCCTCCGCCAATAAAAAACGCAACAATTGCAGGCATAACAAAAGCACGAAGTAAAGGGTTTCGGATCTTTTTCAGAATCAGCCAGGCCTGCCAGATACAAACACCCGGAACAATTGCAACAAAAACATAAGGCTTAACAAGTATCAGAAGCGCCGATGAGCCTATTAGCATCGGAATCATTCCTGGTTTTTTTTGTTTATCCAAAAAAATGAAGTATAAACTGTAAAGAAACCACCCTGTGGCAGCCAGGGTTATGGCATCTTTCGAAATACCCGAAGCCCAAAACAATACCGATGGAAAAAACAACACTCCAATTGCAAATGATTTGGCATAGGCTGGATAAATACGCGTAACAAGCAGAAACAATTTCCATGTGCCACTGTAAAAAAAGCATGCAAACAGTATAGTAGCAGTAAAATAATTACCAAACCCCAAAATGGTAAAAGGCCAGGAAAGCTGCACCACGATAAACGAATCGGGTTTTCCCCAATATATGGGCCACCCGGTTTGGGCCGTAAAAAATGAGTAGGCCTCTGCGCTCATGTCGCCGAACACAATTCTGAAAAAAACCAACGGCTCCCGTAGAAGCAAATTAACCATAGCCTCGGTACTCACATAATAAGCCGTAGTATCACCCTCGCCATAATACAAAGTGTAAACAAGCCCCATGGCAACAGCCCCTGCCACCTTTGCAAACATCCCCCATACATAGTATTTGTAAACAGGGTTTTGAGCAATATTCCTGCTTTTTATGTGCCTGGCAACCATAAACATCAGAATCAGATAGAACCCTATTGCAGTAAGGTCCATCAAAGAGGGGAAAAGTGGCCTTGTCCAGATATCGGCAGCCTGCATCAGTAATTGATTAGAAGGTTAAAATTACAGGATTTTTGGGTATTTGATAAAGAGGGCTGGAGTATGGAGCGTGGCGTATGGTGTTAAGTGCATTGATACTCTTATTTCCAGTAATAGTTTTTCAGCCACCAGACATAAAGCGGGTCAAGAATTTGTAACCGGCCCTCGATGGTATCGATAATTTCTTTTTCAACGAGGGCTTTCTTTATCCTTTGAATATTAGCCGAAGTTCCAAGCTGATATTTTTCAAGGTTATGCCTTGCGCTGAGATTCTTTTCCCCGTTAATCAATGCTTTCAGAAAATTTACCTGTGTTGTGCTCAACCTGTCGGTGGCAGAGTGAAAAAGCATTCCGAGTTGCAATACCAAGCTCTCAAAAGCTTCCTCAATAATTAGCTTCGAACATTTTTCATTTGTCCTGAGCCAAGCCAGTTGTGCAAGCTGTTGCACATAGTACGGATGATTGTCGGCCAACTGGGCAATCAAGTTGCACTCGTCTGGATTAATGCTTTTGCCGAACGCTCTGAACCCTTCCTCAATGAAGGCAACCCAATCTTCACGCTTAATTTTTTCCATGAATAATACATCGCCAAATTTATAGAAAGGCATGGATTGTGAGTTGAATACTTCCATCATCATATGTCTTTTGCTTCCAAACAGGCAAAAGGATACATGCTGCTGCAACTGCCAGTTAGCCCTGAGTTTTTTTTGAAAGGATAACGGGTCTTCAAAAAAACCAATGTTTTGAAACTCATCAATGCATACAACTACCCTCATTTTCCTGCCTGCCGCCAGGCGCTCTGCAAGAAACAGGATTTCATCGGGCTCTTTTTTAATCTCCTCCCGGTCGAAGCTTAATGAAAAGTCTGTGCCAGGTTCGGAACTGAATGTGATCTTAGGAATTAATTTTCCTAAGAAACGGCGGCTCTGCTCAAGTATTTCATCCACTTTCTTAGAGAAAGCTTTCAGGGTTTCCTTTGCAAGCAAATGATAGAATTGAGTTTCGGAACGAACGTTAAATAAATCTAAGAAAACAAACAAAACACCGGAATTGTATTTCCGAACCTGCCCGGCTGCATGATGTACCAGGGAGGATTTGCCCCAGCGCCGCGGCGAAATTAGAATGGTATTTGTGCCAGTAAGGAAATTGTTTTTAAGTCGTTCTGTCTCTGCGACACGGTTTGTAAAATACCGGTCAGCAACAATTTTTCCGTAAGCAAAGGGCGTTTCCATACAACTATAAATTTGATACACAAATGTAACTAACAAATTTGTAAGTTACAACTTTGTAAGCAAGGTTTTATGTCTTATTCTTTAAATCGTTTAAGGTCAATATAATAGCCTTCCTGCTTTAGATTAAAAAGTTACAAAAAAATCAAGGCTGCATGTAAAATGCTTGTTTTTTATCGCTTGGGGCTGCCGCGCAATCCGAGCCGGCCGGGTAGAACACTACGGTGTTTATAATCAGCTAATCATTACATCACCAAATCTTCAAATCAACTCATCATCACATCAAGCCCCGCCCTCACGCCCCTTCGCTCGAAAACTTACGCATTTTTCATAAGGCCGTTTTGTTTTTGCAGGTTAGGGTTTGTCATTTGCTGATTACATTAATCACGGAGGGATTTAATGTTTTTATAGAATCTAAAACCGGCTGCGCTTATGCGTTTTTGAAAGGGAGGAATAAAATCCCGGTTGATAGCACCGACTATCTGAAATCAACCAAACTCCTTATTCCTGTTCCAATTCTATTTTTTCAATTCCATAATACCTTGCCTGGAGCAAGTTCATCCAATGGTTGGGGTCGGGTGTTATATCCAGATATAGAATTGATGAAGGAGGATCTGAGAGGGCGGGAACAACAATATGCTTGTTTCCCAGAGCTTTTTCGCGCAAAATAATCTCCTCACGTTCCATTAATGCACGCCTGTAAGTTTCTGCGCGCAAAACCAGGTCAGAGGTTACCCTTGCCAGATTTCCACGGTAAGTGAACGGGCCTTCGGGTCCTGGTTCCTTGTGAAAATCGCCGGCCATAGCAATGAAAATCAACCCCGCAACAATCCATTTACCCGCTCCGGTAAATGCCGGATAAAGCTGAATTCCTTTGCCCTGGAGCCACGCATGGCAACTGAACAAAAACCAAAAAATGAAAAAAATAACATACAAAGCAAGATAATTGTAAATCCTCATGGGCGGATTTATACCCATTGCCCATGCCGGAACAATAAATGCCCCGAAAATGAACAACAGGGTAAAAGCAGCTACCATAGCAGGGTTCCAGAAAACAAAGGGCCTGATGACTGGGTGAAATAGGTTGGCTTTCAGGTACGGAAACAGAAAAAATCCGGTTAGCAACAACGGAATACTCTGCATAATAACGCCAAAGAGCTTAGCAGTTGAAACAGTTGCAATTATTAGAGATGACCCTGATTGACCCCCTTCGGGAAAATGCCAGAGCCGTCCCTCATTTCCCGGAGATGTAAGTACAATTATGGCTGCAATCACAACAACCAGGCTTGGTAAAAGACGATGAAAGGATAAGAAGGCGCTGATCAAAGTAACGTTTGATGCCTTGGAGGTTGAAAGTGTGCTTTCAATTTCGTGATTATAAGGACACTTAATGTTTGCCTTTTTCACGGCCAGCAGAGAACCTGTATAATTAAATCGTTGAAATCTATTTTGGATGATTGGCAATAAAAAGTATCCAATGGCAAGAAGCAAATTTATTGCCAGGGCAATTTCATTAAATCCGCAAAGGATAAAAATTAAAAATGCAATGAGTAAAGTTTTTCCGACCCTTTGTCTTTCAGCCGATGAAATCATGAGTCCTGCCACCAATAATTGCACTATGAGCGCCCAGGTGTAAACTTTTGCTCCCGAAAGCCAATAGATGGTTTCGGTAATATCCGGAAGCAGGTTCAGATAAATCAGAAGCAGGGCAGCGCTGAGCATGTGAAAATTGCTTGTTTGCAGATCTGAGCTTCGCAAAAGGCATTTCAAAAAATAGTACATTGCAAAATATAGCGCCGGAATTTGCAGCATCAGAGCCAGGCGGTATCCCAGAAGGCTCCCGAAGGTTAAGGGCGAAAACACAGCCAGGAAGTTACTTGTGTAACGGCCGTTCCAATTCTGCATCAGGGAGGTAAATAGGTCTATACGCGATGTTCCGTGCTCACGTATGTTGAGGGGAATGGAGAGGTCATCGAGCGATGGATATACATAGAATGCAATTAATACAAACGGAAGCAGGCACAAAATAATCAGCAGGTAGAGCGATCGCATTGCTAAAAATGACTAAAGGATTCTTTCCAAATTTAGCAAAAAACCTCAAAAAGGAAGGAATTCATTCTCCTTCCCGGACTGGCATTTTTGCTTCGAATATGTTTTCGAGGCATGCCTTTAAGAATGCTGCTGTATAACCTGGGCCTTTGGCAATTTCTTCAGGGGTTCCTTCAGCCACAATGTATCCGCCCCGGGCGCCGCCTTCAGGGCCGAGATCTATGACTTGGTCAGCAACTTTTATCACATCGAGGTTGTGCTCAATCACCAGAACGGTATTGCCGCGATCAACCAGGCGATTGAGTACATCAAGCAAAACCCTGATGTCTTCGAAATGTAAACCGGTTGTGGGTTCATCAAGAATATAAAAGGTCTTTCCGGTATCGCGGCGTGCCAGCTCTGAGGCCAGCTTAACGCGCTGCGCCTCGCCACCCGACAGTGTTGTGCTTTGCTGCCCCAGGGTGATGTATCCTAAACCTACTTCTTTTAGGGTGTTGATTTTTTGTAATATGGCGGGAATGTTCTCGAAAAACTGTACTGCCTGCGATATTGTGAGGTTCAGTACATCGTTTATGCTTTTGCCTTTGTAGCGAACCTCAAGTGTTTCGCGGTTGTATCTTTTGCCTTGGCAGGCTTCGCATTCTACATAAACATTAGGCAGGAAGTTCATTTCAATGGTACGAAGTCCTGCGCCCTGGCAGGTTTCGCAACGGCCGCCTTTCACATTGAAAGAGAACCTGCCCGGTTGGTATCCACGCACCTGAGCTTCGGGAAGGTTGGAGAAAAGTTTGCGCACCTCGTCGAATGCTTTGGTGTAGGTGGCTGGGTTTGACCTGGGTGTGCGCCCAATGGGACTTTGATCGATCTCAATAACCTTATCAATATTTTCCATTCCCTCAATGGCTTCATATGGCAATGGAATGATTTCGCTTTTATAAAAATGCCTGCTCAGGATGGGGTACAGGGTTTCGTTCACCACCGAAGATTTTCCGCTTCCCGAAACCCCAGTTACACAAATGAATTTTGCTAAGGGCAGCTTCAGATTAATGTTTTTCAGATTGTGTCCTCGTGCACCCTTCAACAGTAGGGACTTTCCGTTACCCTTACGGCGAATTGAAGGTACCGCAATATTGAGGCGTCCACTCAGATAATCGGCAGTAATAGTGTTTTGATTTAGGATTTGAACCGGGCTTCCCTGAGCTGCCACGCGCCCACCTTTAATGCCTGCTCCGGGCCCAATATCCAGCACATGGTCAGCAGCCATGATCATTTCGCGATCGTGTTCGACCACTATAACCGAGTTTCCAATATCACGCAGGTTTTTCAGGGCATTTATAAGTTGCTGATTGTCGCGCTGGTGAAGGCCAATACTTGGTTCATCGAGGATATACAGCACGCCTGTGAGTTGAGAGCCTATTTGAGTGGCGAGCCTTATCCTCTGGCTTTCCCCTCCCGATAAGCTTCCGGCAGGGCGGTTCAGTGAAAGATAGTCAAGTCCGACACCAAGAAGAAAGCCAAGTCTGAGGCTTAGTTCGCGCAATATTTCTCCGGCTATTCGTTTGTTTCGCTCGTCAAAAAGCTCAGGTAAGCGGGCAAGCTCTTTCTTAAGAGTGACCATATCCATCTCAGAAAAGTCGGCAATGTTGTAGTCGCCGGGAAGGAAAAAATGCAAGGATTCTTTCTTTAACCTTTTTCCATTGCATTCAGGACATGCTTTCTGATGCATGAATCCGGCTGCCCACCGTCGTAGAGCTGTACTTGTGCTTTCTTCATGCTGGTGGCTTATGAAACTCAAAATACCATCGAAAGTCATAGAGTATGGTTCTACCACCCCAAGCTGTCCATGTTTAACCCGGAATACTTCACTTGAGCCATACAGAATAGTATTAATTGCTTCGTCAGGGATCCCGGCCAGGGGTGTGTCGAGGTCTGAGCCATATTTTTGACAAATGACTTCCAGTTGCCTGAATATCCACCCGTTTTTGCTGCCGGCTATCGGTGCAATGCCACCCCGGTTAATGGAAAGGGTTTTGTCAGGAAAAATTTTATTGAGGTCCATCTCGCTGACGGTTCCCAGTCCGTTGCATTGAGGACAAGCTCCGTATGGCGAGTTGAACGAAAAAGTGTTAGGATCGGGATCGTTATAGGCAATTCCAGTAGTTGGGCACATTAGATGCCTGCTGAAATGGAAGACATTATTGTCACTTTCACGCAACACCATGACTCCCCCCTTGCCCTGCTTCATGGCAGTCTGGAGCGATGCACCCAGGCGTCGTCGGTCTATGTTGTCAATACGCAATCTGTCAATTACTACTTCAATGTCATGTATCTTATACCGGTCAACCTTTAAATTAATTTCAAGTTCCTTAAGTTGCCCATCAATCCTTACTTTCAAAAAACCTTGTTTCCTTATTTGCTCGAACAGTTCACGGTAATGACCTTTACGCCCCTTCACAAGAGGTGATAGTATCATGACATTTTCGCCCGCAAACCTGGCAAGCAGCAACTCCTGAATTTGCTCGTCGGTATAACGAACCATTCGTTCGCCTGTAACATAACTACGGGGTTCGGCCACACGGGCAAACAGCAATCTTAAAAAATCATATATCTCCGTTATGGTTCCTACGGTTGACCGTGGATTACGGCTGGTACTTTTTTGTTCTATGCTGATGACAGGGCTTAGCCCCGTGATTTTGTCAACATCGGGACGCTCAAGCGTTCCCAGAAACTGCCTGGCGTAAGCTGAAAATGTTTCAATGTATCGCCTCTGACCTTCGGCATAAATTGTATCGAACGCGAGCGAAGACTTGCCGCTTCCGCTTAGGCCGGTAATCACAACCAGTTTATTGCGGGGAATGGTCAGGTCAATATTGCACAGGTTGTGTTCACGGGCGCCGAATACTTCAAGGCGGTCGTCGGTAACCCCGGTGAATTGCTTTTCGGGCATTTTTCGGGCAGGAAAAAATTAATCTGCAAAATTAGTGGAAAAAAATCAGATCTGGATACGCCGACGCATCCCAAGTCGGTGCTTCAAAAGAGTGGTTTCTTTTTAAGGCAGCTATGGAAGAATGAAAGAAATACTCTCATCCGTAATCCACATGTTGGTTTGGGTATCCAATTCGTAGAAATCGAGGCGGTTGGTATCACCTTCGGGCATCAGCAAGGCAATAATACCTGGCTCAAATGGAATAATCCCAAGATTTTCTCTGGGAACCTCCAGCACATGGTCTTTTGCAAAATGCCATTTACTATCGGGGTTCAGGTAATAAATACCAAGCTGGTTTTTGTCAGTTACTGCAACGGTCATGTTTCCCATCGAGAAAAAATGATCAATACCTTTTGGTAAGATAAAAGTTGCTGTTTCGTCGCGGGTCCATTCCCCTGTTTCATCATCGTAATAATAAAATTCAAGTTTGCCATCGAATGACATGCCTATAACAGACAATTCCCATTCCTGCTTGATAGAAAATATTCGGTCATAACCCGTTGGAAGCCTGAAATTATAATGCGGGGCTGGCATCCATTCGGCATTTGGATCAAGGGTGTAAATATGAATTACACCGCTTTTCAAAACCCCAATACTTCCTAAGCCCATTCCCATAAGACCCTCGCTATCCTGTGGAATTTCAAAGGCAGCCACATTATCACGTTCCCATTGCTTTTCCCTGGAAAAGTAATAAAGGTGTATCAGGCCATTCTCAATAAGACCGAGCCAGCC
>DATIKK010000127.1:0-2668 GCA_035477635.1 Bacteroidales bacterium
CAATGTTTGCATGCAACCTGCCTTCCTTTATTATTGCTCCCGGTAATGGAATCCTGTAATTGAACCCTCCGTGCAACTCAGATAGCCTCGGTAGTTCCCTCCTTGCCAGCGTGTTGGCAAAAATATTCCAACCATCCTGCACTTGTTTATTCCTTAGAACCGGATCAGTAGTTGTTTCCCAAATCCTTTCCTGAGCCCAGGCCGACTCGCTAAATCCGATCAGCTTCGGCAATAGGTAGTACTCCAACATTTCCTGTCCAAAAATGGTTTCACTCCAAAGCTGGGCCTGAAGTCCAAGAATATTTTTGCGAGCCTCAGGTTGCAACCTCTCCATACCTGCAAAGGCTACTTCGTAATCAATAGGGGCTCCCATTATCGTTTCCATTGTAGAATAAAAAATATTAAAAGGATTGTAGTGCCAGGGCTCCTTTGCCCCGATAAATCCACCCCAGTACAACCCGGGTTCCTTAGGATCTTTGTTATAGGCAAGGTCGAAATAAAAATTGGTAACATGGCAAAGCACTACGGGAAAACCTGTGTTAGCATAACGATATGCCAAATCTGTATAAACCCAGAGATTGTTATATGCAAAGGGTATTACAGAGCCTCCGGCAAAGTCTGGGTTCACTACACGAACGCTATCAATCGACTTGTGCAATGCAATTTCTTCCCAACCAGCCATTCGGAGGTTCCTTTCCCTAAAAATCTCAAGGGCGCGCCTTGTAAAATACACATGCATATTAGCAGGATGGGTTATTTCCGGCATAGTTTTCATTAAAGCATCAATCATTGGCGACCTACTCCAGGCGCCTCGCGGAACCTCATCGCCTCCAATATGAACAATGTCTAAAGGCGCTCCTGCCTTGGCATACATCCCAATAAGTTCATCCAGAACTTTTTCCAAAAAATGATAGACACTTTCGCGGGCCACATTTACAGTATTGTCAGTAAAAAATTGAACGGAACTATATTTGGAAGTATCATCCGGATCAATCAATCTGAATTCGTTGGCCGCCTCTTCGTTGCCCTCGGCCATAAACCGTTCGTAACGGGCTTCCATGGCTTTGACGGCAGCACGGGCATGACCCGGAAGATTTATTTCAGTGATTACCTTAATATGCAGGTCATTTGCATGACGCAAAATTTCAATATAATCTTCTACAGAATAATACCCGCAACCAAAGCGCCCCTTTGCATTTGGAAAAGGACCAGAACCAAATGCAGGATGAAGGGCAGCGGCAGTTTTTGTAGTATGACCCCTTTGTGCGCCAACCTGCGTCAATTCAGGCAACCCGGGTATTTCAAGACGCCAGCCCTCATCGTCGGTCAAATGCAAATGCAATACATTAAGCTTATAAAAAGCCATCAGATCCAAAACCTTTTTAATGGTTTCCTTTTCCTGAAAATTCCTGGATACATCTATATGTAAACCCCGGTATTCGAACCGTGGGGCATCCTCTATCTTTACGGCTGGTAAAGTTATTTCTTGACTTTCCCCCAGTAAAACATCAACCGGAATTAAAGCCACCAGGCTCTGAATGCCATAAAATACTCCTGCCCTGTCGCTCCCTTTGATGGTTATGGGGTTATCACTGCTTATGGTAAGCCAGTATGATTCTGTTGTCCTCCCATTTATGTTCAAATCCTCTTTTGATAGAATTATTGACTGATTCCTCGGAATAGCGCCGACAAGGGGTCTTAGCCTGAACCTCAATCCAGTTAGCCCGGTCAACTTATTCTGAAGCCACTCTGCCTCAGGCTTTAATTCATCCTCATAAAAAATCGTAACAAGCCCTTCTAATTTCACTGTATGATTCATAAATTCGATCGCAACCGGCGATGGAATCAATGGCAACAATTCTTCCTCCGCCAACAAGTTCATTTTCAGGTTTTCCTGAAAGGATACTTCAGGGGAATAGAATGGCTCGTGGTCGTGCAGGTGACGCCGGGTCTGTTCTGGCCGAACAAAAGGAAGTATTTTGATGTTTGGAACTTCTGTTATTTTTTCTCTTCCAGCTTCATCCGTAAAAACAAAATACAATCCACGCGGGGCCTCAGCTTCTTTAATCAACCAGGATCTACTTTCATAAATAATTTCAACCGTTTCACCAGGCAAAAGACTAAATCCAGGCAAGGGAACTATGCGAAACCAGTCTCCATTTATAAGTTCTACAGATACGCCTGCTTCTTCGTGGGTTTTCAATGGCCTCCGTGGAGATTTGTTGTAAAAAAGCGTCCAGTTCTTATCGGTGAGGACAAACTGGCTGTTATTTTTAATAACAAACCTGGCTTTTACCTTCGGCCTTTCGTGGAAGGTGTTGCTTACCACTTCCCATTGAATATCAAATTGCCTGCCGTCAGGCATATGTTTGGTTTTACACGAAAAATTACTAAAGGTAATCAATAAAATTGCCGATAAAATTAAACTCTGTTTCATCCGTAAAAAAATTTAAGATTAGGTTTTGATATTGAGTTCCCCTTTTAAGAAAAGTTTTTTTTAACACCACTGTCCGACAAAAATAAATAAAAAATATATTGAGTATCACTAGTGTCCGGTTAATACTCAAACAAAATCAATTGGTTAGGATTCTCCGGCCGGTTAATTATGTAATTTTGATTTGTAACTAACTCATATATAGGCACTTTTTCAAAGAGACTTACACTGAAA
>DATIKK010000128.1:0-2763 GCA_035477635.1 Bacteroidales bacterium
GCCAATGTTGCTTTTTCGGATGGCTCTTTATTGCATGGTTTCAATCAGCGCATACAAAAACAACAACCCATTGTTGCCCCAAACGATGTGAAGCGGTACTTTGTAACTCCCAAAGAATCGGGTGAGCTTTGTTTGATGTCCGCCATTTTTGGGGAAAACCGCGACATCTTTTTTCCAAAACTCAGTGAAAACCTGCATCTGATAACCTTTTCCGAAATAGCCGTTCGTTACCTGAAAGCCCTTGGTTACGAACCTTACCTTTGCCAAACTGAAAATGAAGCCAGGAGCTTTTTCGAAAACGACAGGGTGCTGAGAGCCAGCCCTGAGTGGCGCCGAAGAGAGGTCGAAGCATGGCCATGCCTGTTCACACCCAGCGACACTACAGGCGAAAAAGACTTTGAAGAGTTCTATACCGACCAGGAGCTGCTTGACATGGTACGCTTTCACAACCTTGGAATCATTAAAAACCAAGAAGAAAGCTTTGATGAGAGCTTGGATTATTTCTCAGAAGCAATTCAAAAAATGAAGGCTGCAGGCAAGTGGACAAAACAAGAAATTGTTGATGTCTTTGCCGAAATGATACCCGGTTTTGAACATAAAGACGTTGGCAGATATTTGGACTCAAAAATGTAAAAAGAATTGGGCCCCATTATCACCGAAAAACAAAATGTTTTCTCAACCTTAACCCCCGTCTTTGAATCTGTACACGAGGCTTTGCTTAACAAGGAACCCCGGGATGCTTTTCTTACATTTACCATTGAAAATGGATTAATGACCCGGCCTGCCTGGAGGCTGATGAATGATCTGAAAATGCATGCATGTGAACAGCAAGACGGATTGGAAAATGCAAGAGTTGTTTCTAGCCGACTTGTAAATATACCAAGTAGTAGCTGCAAAGAGACCTGATTTACAACTTGATTTAAAATGTGATGAAACAAGATATAATACTTGTCGGGAGCGGAGGGCATGCAAAAGTAGTTGTGGACATAATGGATGAGATGGGCTCTTTTAACATTGTTGGGATAACCTCAAAAGAACTGAACCCTGGTAGTGTTTTTCAGGGATATCCAGTCTTGGGAAATGATAGTGTTTTGTCAGAATATCAGCGTAGAGGAATTAAATATGTAGCTATGGGCATAGGAGGCTACCGAGACAACAGCCAAAGGAAAAATGTCTTTGAGTTTATAAAAGCACTTGGGTTGTCTTTTATAAATATAATCCATCCTTCTGCCATCGTTTCTAAAACAGTAAAATTGGGCGAAGGGGTTGTAATTTTTCCAGGAGCAGTATTAAATACAGATGTATTTGTTGGAAACAACACTATTATAGCAACAGGGAGCACTATTGATCATGAAACTGAAATTGGAAATCATGTTTTAGTTTCGGCAGGTGTAACCGTGGGTGCCTACTCAAAAATAGAAGATAATGTTTTAATCGCTCTGGGTGCAAAAATTATATCAGGTGTTTATATTAAAGCGAATGCTTTAGTTGCAGCAGGGGCTGTTGTGGTAAAAGATGTAGAAAAGAGCGAAAGGGTTTTTGGAATACCTGCAAAACCATTAAAAAATGCTTAAGAGAGTGTTAATTTTTGCCGAAGCGGGCGTAAACCACAACGGTTCGATTGAGTTGGCGCAGCAACTCATTGAAGCCGCTGCAGATGCCGGTGCCGATTATGTTAAGTTTCAAACATTTAAGGCAGAGCTAAACATTTCAAAAACTGCGGTTAAAGCTAATTATCAAAAACAAAACACTCAAGATGGGCTGGAAAGTCAACTGGTGATGGTAAAAAAACTTGAATTGAGTTTCGAAAATTTTGCGTTTTTAAATCAGCAGTGTGTTCAGAAAAAGATTGGGTTTTTATCTACAGGGTTCGACTTCCCCAGCATTGATTTTTTAAACTCGATTGGACAAACTTTTTTCAAAATTCCATCCGGTGAAATCACCAACAAACCTTATCTGCAGCACATTGCCCGTATAGGAAAACCGGTTGTTATGAGCACAGGGATGGCCACTATGGAAGAAATTGGGGCAGCCATTGATGTTTTGATGAAGCAGGGATTGAAAAAGGAGCAGATAGTTGTATTGCATTGCAATACCGAATACCCTACTCCAATGCATGATGTGAACCTTAAGGCGATGCTAAGCATCCGGGAGGCTTTTGGGGTTAAAGTAGGCTATTCCGACCATACTTTGGGCATTGAGGTTCCAATAGCCGCAGTAGCGTTGGGCGCAACGGTTATTGAAAAGCATTTTACCTTAGATCGAAATCTGCCCGGTCCCGACCACAGGGCTTCTTTAGAGCCCAATGAGTTAAAACAAATGATTCATGCCATTCGGAATGTTGAACTGGCCTTGTCGGGCAACGGCAAAAAAGAACCAAGTGAATCTGAAAGACATAATATACCCATAGCCCGAAAAAGCATCCATATAAGCAAAACAATTGAAGCAGGAACGATTTTGAACTCCCACCACCTGGTGATGAAAAGACCCGGAAATGGAATTTCGCCTATGGATATTGATGTGATTTTGGGAAAAAGAACGCTTCGAAGACTTACAGAAGATTACCTGTTGCAATGGGAAGACCTGGAAAGTTAAACATAGGAGTGCTGACCAGCTCCCGCGCTGATTATGGAATTTACCTGCCGCTGCTAAGGAAGTTTAAGGTAGAGCCTCTGTTCAACACTGAAATCATTGCCTTTGGCACCCACCTTTCTGAAAACTACGGGCTGACGATAAATCAAATTGAATCCGATGGGTTTAATG
>DATIKK010000129.1:0-8659 GCA_035477635.1 Bacteroidales bacterium
CTTTTTCTAACCAGAGGCCAGGAGCTGTCCCCGTATTATTCCGGAATATTTTGGCCTTTTCGGGAACTTCTGCCTGCTGGCGGTTGCGCTCTGAAAGCTCCAGATTGCGTTTACTGAAAAAATCAACTATATCATTTAGAACCTCATTGTTGTGCACCATTTCTGAATCGAAGTAAGTACATAAGGCAACTTTTGTAACATCGTCGCTGGTGGGTCCAAGGCCTCCTGTTATTATTACCAACCGCGAGCGATGAAAGGATTCATTTAAAGCCCGTATAATCTCTGAATGTTGGTCAGAAACAACCGTTATCTGCCTGATGTAAAAGCCTTCTTCAGTCAGACGTTCGGCTATCCATGAAGCATTTGTGTTCAGTGTTTTGCCACTTAGCAACTCATTACCGATTGTAAGAATTTCTGCATGCATTTTTTCAGGATGTATATTGGCATCTAAGTTAACAATTATGCTTACCCTCTTCGATTAAATTGATAAATTTGCCCTTTGTTTACAGGCAAGTTTCACATGATACTGGCTGAATATAAAAAATTGCAATTAGATGACTAAGTTTAAAGAATCGGAGTTGATTGTTAATCCCGACGGAAGCATTTACCATTTAAAACTCAGACCCGAAGATGTTGCCGGCACCGTAATATTGGTTGGCGATCAGAATCGTGTGCCGGTTGTTTCGAAATATTTTGACAAAATTGAATTAAAGAAAGAAAACCGGGAATTTGTAACGCATACAGGCACGCTCAACCGAAAGCGAATTACCGTTACCTCCACTGGCATTGGTACAGACAATATAGATATTGTTGTTAATGAATTGGATGCAGTTGTAAATATTGACCTCTCTCTTAAGGAAACCAAAGATAAGCACACTTCACTAAACCTTATCAGGTTAGGAACCAGTGGCGCTTTGCAGGCCGAAATTGAAGTTGATACGTTTGTTGCTTCATCTTTCGGTCTGGGGTTCGACGGCCTTCTCAACTTTTACCAGGTTCCGGAAAATATAACCGAAGAAGAAATAAAATCTGCCTTCATCAGGCATACCGGATGGAACCAGCGCCTGCCCAACCCATACATAGTAAAGGCCTCAGGTAATCTCATACAAAAGGTTGCATTTGATATGACCAAAGGGATTACCGCAACTGCCAATGGCTTCTATGGTCCTCAGGGCCGCCAGCTCCGCATACCTCTTGCTTTTCCCGAACTCAATCAAAGGATTGAAAGTTTCGACTTTAATGGATTGAAGATTGTAAACTTTGAAATGGAAACTTCGGCACTGTATGCCCTCGGCAAAGTTTTGGGACACAACACTATTACAATTTGCGATATCATAGCTAACAGGGTCTCTAAAAAATTTAGTAAAGATTATAAAGCCTCGGTGGAAAGGATGATTCAGGTAGTACTTGAGAGGTTAACCACATAAAACTTAATAATCATGCAAAATGATACCTTGAATCACGAAATGCAGGCGCTGGTTAGTCTTCTTGACGATCCTGACGCAAACATTTTCAATCAGGTATCGGCCAAAATTCACGGTTTCGGCCTTCAGGCAATTCCTTTCCTTCAAAATGCCTGGGAAAACTGTCTCGACCCTCTCGTACAAAGCCGTATTGAAGAGATTTTGTACCGGATAAACCTCGACAATGTCGCTAAGGAATTGAGCCAGGCCTTCGAGCATGACTGCAAGGATCTTTTGCAGGCCTGGATTTCCTTTTCACGATTTCAATATCCGGGACTAAATGAGGACGAATTAAGGCTCGAAATACAAAAGATCAGGAAAGATGTCTGGTTAGAACTGAATAACAATCTTACGGCATTGGAACAGATCAAGGTTTTCAACCAGGTTTTTTATGAAATGCATGGTTTTTCGGGAAACAATGAGAACTATTTTGCCCCGGACAACTTTTTTATCAACAGAGTTATCTCGAGTCGGAAAGGAAATCCGGTATCACTTAGCGCATTATACCAGATCATTGCACAGAGCCTTGACCTTCCTGTTTACGGGGTTAACCTTCCTGAGCATTTCATTCTTGCCTATACCGGCAAAGGGTATGATCTTTCGACCATGCGCATGGAAGACAACAAGGTTTTGTTTTATATCAATCCTTTCAGCAAAGGACTGGTTTTTTCGGCGCCCGAAGTGGAGAAATTCATTAAAAACCTTAACCTTGAGCCATTGCAATCATACTTTAATCCTTGCAGCAATGGACAGATCATTATGAGGATGATCACCAGCCTGATTTCATCCTACGAGAGTGTAAAGCAGCCCGACAAGCAGCGCGATTTGGAACAAATAAGGGAATTTCTGCTCGAAAATTCAAATAAGCCTTCGTTAAGCAGCTTTGAAAGCTAAATGATCCTAAATTCCATTCCTGCGAGGTTTCCCTAGCACTTTTCAATTGCTAATGAAATACCTTGTCCCACGCCGATACACATTGAGCAAAGAGCTTTGCTAAGATTGAAATGGTGGAGCTGATTTACCGCAGTAACCACAAGGCGGGTTCCGCTCATACCCAGCGGATGTCCAAGCGCTATAGCGCCTCCAAGACGGTTTATCCTCGGATCGTTGTCGTCGAGACCGAGCACCCGGGTGCATCCGAGTACCTGAACCGCAAACGCTTCGTTCAATTCGATTATGTCGAACTGGTCGAGGCTCAGTTTCAACTGTCCGAGAAGTTTGCGTGTTGCAGGAACCGGCCCCATACCCATTATGCGGGGGGGTACGCCGGCCACAGCCATACCTGAAATTCTGGCCCTGGGTACCAGGCGGTGTTTTTTTAGTGCCTCTTCTGAGGCTAATATAAGAGCTGCGGCCCCATCGTTCAACCCTGAGGCATTGCCTGCCGTAACTGTACCTCCGGGTCGTACCGGCTTTAGCCCTGCCAACTTTTCAAGGGAAGAAAGTCTGGGGTGTTCATCTTTATTAAACAATAATGGTTCGCTTTTACCTCCAGGTAGGTTTACCGCTACAATTTCACCTGCAAACAAGTTTTCCTCCTGTGCATTGAAGGTTTTCTCCTGGCTCCACTTGGCGAATCTGTCCTGGTCTTCACGGCTTATCCTGAATTCGGAAGCAATGTTTTCGGCGGTTTCCAGCATGGAGTCAGTTCCAAAAGTTATCTCCATTTCCGGATTTACTAACCGCCAGCCGAGGGTAGTGTCATAAAGCTTTACATTGCGGGAGAATGCTTCCGGCGACTTTTCCATAACAAAAGGCGCTCTTGACATGCTCTCAACCCCTCCGGCAATGATCAGGTCGGCTTCCCCAGCCCTTACGGCTCTTGCTGCTGTACCCACAGCATCAAGTCCCGACCCGCACAACCGGTTGATGGTTACTCCAGGCACAGTTTCGGGCATCCTGGCCAAAAGCAGAGCCATACGTGCCACATTGCGGTTGTCTTCGCCGGCCTGGTTGGCACATCCAAAAATCACATCGTCAATACAACTCAGGTCCATTTGCGGGTTTTTCTCCGCAAGTGCTTTTATAACAGTGGCTGCCAGATCATCGGGACGGACTCCCGACAATGATCCGCCATAGCGACCTATTGGAGTACGAATTACGTCGCAAATGAATACATCTTTCATCCGTACAGTGCGTTTAGTTTGGGCTTAAAATGTCTGAAAGCATTGAGCAAACCATCCGAAAGCCTGTCGATTTCTTCCTGGGTCATCACCGTTGACATCATGCAGGCAAAGGTATTAATCATCATTATTTGCTCTTTGTGATACATATATTGAAGCAATTCTTCGATAAGGGCTGTTACTTCTTTTGGCTGGTATGCCTCTCGGTAAGTTGAAGGCGGGGAGGGACTGAGATGAATTCTGAACATGGAGCCGGCGCCCGTTATCGAAACTGGCACAGCGGCAACTTTTACGGCCTCTTCAATCTGAATGATTGCTTGCCTGGTAAGGGCATTCAAACGGTCAACAGCAGGCTTGTCGAATAACTCCATGGCAACGCGCCCTGCAGTAGTGGTGATGGGGTTTGCCGAAAAGGTTCCTGAATGTGGAAACAATACCTTTGCTTCGCGCGGATCGAACACTTTCATTACATCACTCCGGCCACCCAATGCCCCAACAGGAAAGCCGCCACCTATAATTTTGCCCATTGCAGTCATATCTGGGCGAACAGGGTATTTTTCCTGTGCTCCACCGTAGGCTACCCGCAAAGTTACTACTTCGTCGAAGATAAGCAGGGCGCCATTTCTTCGAGTCCAATTATATACAGCCTCAATAAATTCAACAGTACCCGGTAGCAACCCTACACGGTGTGGCACAGGATCGATCATTACTGCTGCCAATTGGTTTGCATGGAGGTCAAGAATTGCAACTGTCCTTTCAATATCGTTGAAGGGAAAAACTACCATTTCGTTAAGCACACTCTGTGGTGTTCCAAAGACAAGGGGCACGCTGTTGGGTCTGGATAAATCTCCCCAATTGATCGGATTGGAGGTTTGACTAACCTCGGCAAAGTCATAAGTTCCATGGTAGGCACCTTCGCATTTGGCTATTTTTGGTCGCCCTGTAAAAGCCCTGGCGGCTTTCATCATTGCCATTACTGCTTCCGTTCCGCTGTTGGTAAACCGCACTTTCTCAAGTCCGGAAATGCGGTTTGTAAGTAAAGTGGCAAAAGCTACTTCAGCTTCAGTTGCCATGGTGTAGGCAGTGCCCCTGTGTAACTGTTCGATTACTGCCTGGATGATCAGCGGGTGCGCATGCCCGTGAATAAGGGCAGCCATATTGTTAGCAAAATCAATACGCTCAATGCCATCTATGTCGGTTACATAACAACCACTTGCTTTGGCTGCATATTGTGGGTGAGGTTTTTGAAAGACTGTGTGCCGGCTTACACCGCCTGGAATTACTTCACATGCTTTTTTATAAAGTTCCTCCGATCGGCTTAAATCCATCTGGAAATAATTTGATTTTTAGTTCAAAAATTAGAATTTCAAGGTAGCGCCGGTATTTTGTTGGAGATATTCGGGTGTTACTCCCGGCGCCATTTCCCTAACCACCAGCCCTCCCAGGGTTACGTCGATTACGGCAAGGTTGGTATAAATGCGGTTTACGACTCCATTTCCGGTGAGCGGATAGGCGCAGGTTTTTACTATCTTGGCTTCTCCGGTTTTGGTATTATGTTGGCTAATGACAAAAATGTTTTTTGCTCCGGCTACCAAATCCATAGCGCCACCCACAGCAGGTATGGCTCCAGGCTCGCCGGTTGACCAGTTTGCAAGGTCGCCGCTCTCTGATACCTGCAATGCGCCCAGAATGCAATAATCAATATGTCCGCCACGGATCATGGTAAAACTGTCGGCATGATGAAAAAAACATGCACCAGGTATGGCTGTTACACATTTTTTTCCGGCGTTGATCAGTTCAGGGTCGCCTTTACCTTGTTCGGGCACCGGACCCATACCCAAAAGGCCATTCTCGGTATGGTAAATCACCTCGCGTCCTTCGGGCACAAAATCGGCTACAAGTTCCGGTATGCCAATCCCCAGGTTTACGTATGAGCCATCAGGAATATCGAGAGCAACCTGTCTGGCAACTTCGCTCATTTCCCAGCCGGTAATGGGTTGATTTTCTACCATGGGTACCTCCTGTTCTCTGCCACTAATTGCGATTCTGCTGCCGGGTTTGCCACATGCACTACTCTGTTTACAAAAATACCTGGGGTAACCACCGTTTCCGGGTCAATACCCCCCAATTCCATTATTTCTGCTGCCTGCACAATGGTCGTTTTGGCTGCCATGCACATTATCGGACCAAAGTTCCTTGCTGTTTTATTATAAACCAGATTGCCGTAGCGGTCGGCAGCTCTGCATTTCACAAGGGCAAAGTCAGCTTTTAATGCATATTCCATTAAAAATGTTTTATTTCCGAACATCCTTGTTTCCTTACCTTCGGCAAGGGGCGTTTTAACAGCGGCCGGTGTGTAAAATGCCGGAATACCCGCCCCACCAGACCTTATCCGTTCGGCAAGGGTTCCCTGTGGCACCAACTCAAGTTCTATTTCTCCGTTTTTATAAAGTTCGGGAAAAACCTTCGAATTGGCGGTTCGCGGAAAGGAGCAAATCATTTTCCTAACCTGGCGGTTGGCAATGAGGGCTGCCAGGCCCACATGGCCGCTGCCTGTATTGTTGCTTACTATTGTCAGGTTTCTGGCGCCCTGATCAATCAGTGCGTGAATAAGTTCAATCGGGCTGCCAGCCTCTCCAAAGCCGCTAATCATCACTGTGGCTCCGTCGAAAATATCCGCAACGGCTTCTTCTACTTTACCAACTATTTTATTGATCATTGCAACAGGGGTTATTTAGCCTATTTTTTCCTGCCCGTTTGGATGGATTCGTGCAGTTTTCGTTCAATTTCGGCCAGCTCGTCCTCATAAAAATGTTTGGCGGCCCGATAAGGTTTAAGGTTTATTATAGTGTTCTCCTTTTCGTCGAAATGTGCAAGGTAAACCTTGTCCATCCATTCCATATTTCGCCCTTCGTTGAACTTTAAGGCGAACAGTTTTTCCCCGTTGATTTCGAGAGTGCCTAACAGGGATATTTTTCCGGCCGACGCTGTCATGGTGATGTAACGTGAAGGCCTGCTTATGGAAGGAAGTTCACGGTAAACCTTATAAAATATCTGTTCTATCTGAGCCAGGGGCTGTGTAAAATAATGGTGCTCGCCTGTAGGTCTTGCACAGTACATCGAATGGAAGCCTATTCCTACCATCGACAATAAATTACCCAGGTCTATCCAGTTTTGAGCCGACCTGTCAACATCCACTTCTCCGTTATCTTTCAGAAACAGGCTGATGTTGGTCATAACAGGGCTTTGACTTCTTACTGAGACGCCTGTAGCCTTTATCCTGCGAATAGCCGCAATAGTGCTCGGGTTCATCAGTTCGCGCGGGGTCGAAAAATGCGACATAAAAACCAATTGAATCCCATTATCGTAGAGCCGTTTGAAAAGTTTGAGCATACGGTCATAGGCAGGGGAAAGGATGAGTTCAGGATCAAAGGTCAGAACCCTTGTGCCAAGCCTTATGTTTTTTATGTGACTCAACTCAGGATCTTCGATGATGGGTGTAATGTAATCCTCAAATCGATCAGCTTTGAGAAAACCTGCATCGCCGCCGGTTATAAGAATATCGGTTACTTCTTTGTGCAGTTTAAGGTAATCGTGAACCTGATGAACGTCCTTTTGTATAAACATATCATCGTCGCCCCGAACCTGGGCATGCCTGAAACAATAGTTGCAAAATGCAAAGCAGTTCTGGGTCTGCTCGTCGAAAACCAGTTTTACCTGTGGGTACTTATGCTGGCTTCCTTCAACTACTTCGATCTCTCCATCTTCGTTGACAAATGTAGGTTTGTTCAATTGCTGCTTGCCGTCATGAGGATTGGTTTCCCTTATATAGGCCTGTACAATGTTATCCTTTTCAAAATCAGTTTTTGCGGCAAGATAAGCCTTGGCCACATCGGGACGTATCATGCCCGGCTGCGGAAATACCAACTGAAACACCGAATCGTTTTTAAAATCAGCCCAATTTATGGTGTTCAACACATGCTTGGTGGCCATGAACCGGTAAACCTTTATAAAAAGTTCCCTTTCTTCGAGATGCCCTATTTCAATGCCATTTTCGCTCAGAATTCTAACAATTTTTCGGAACCCATCCAGACCCGAATAATGCTTTTTCTCATTAAAGAGAAATTCTGCCTTTTCCCTGAAGCCTGAGTACTGCGGATACACATGGTGCAATCTTGTTATAAGACCAGGCGGAAGAAGATCATTTTCGAGAATAATTGCTTTTACTTCATCGCAGTAATGAAAGCGATTCATTATCACCTCAATTTCTTCACGGGTAAATGGTATTACTTTGGATTTTTTTTCTAAAGTCTTTTTCATATAATTTGTGGTTGTATTTGTTTTTTGTAGTCTGATTGGTTCTCCTGTTTCACCTGTTGCGAAAAGGGCGAACACGCTTGATTAATTTTAATTGATGTTTTATTCATCTAATAAGACTTCTCAGCTTTTTTCGGGCTCTAAAATACTGATAAAACTCGAAATCTTACAAGTAATTACCCTACCTGATTTTTTTTTACAAAGTAACATTTCAAAAAGGTAAGCATTGTTTAAGTTATTTAAGAAAAATTCAGATTAAGGGTCCTGCTTCGTATTATTTGCGTTGGTTTAAGGCCTTCTTCATTTCCAATATATTGCCTAAGATAATAAACAGCAATGCACCTCCAACGGCTACATATGTGTCTTCAAGGTTTACCACATTTAACGACCTCAGAATAATATTCAACAGAATGGCTATAGTTCCTCCCACAAAAGCAAATCTGACACCAAGCATGGTTATCCAGCCTCGCCGGTAGATTGCCAAAAGAATTACGATTGCCCCAATTGCCCTTATGCCGTAAGATATATATGCTGTTGTCATAATAGACCCTGATGCAAAAAAGGCCAATGGAATAGTAATCAGGTTTAGAAATACTATCAGAATGCGTGCAACTTTGATAAGTTGGTTGTCTTTGGCTGATTTGTTTAGAGTGGCATGATAAATATCGCGCGTTGCAATTGTTACCACCGCAAAATTTACCGGTCCAACCGTAGAGAGGATTGCAGCCAGAATACCAGCCAGCGCCAAACCTCCGG
>DATIKK010000130.1:0-2181 GCA_035477635.1 Bacteroidales bacterium
AAATATGTAGAAATATACCAACCACGATGGCCATCGAAAATCTGAAAAACATATCCATATCGGCCACAAAATGTTCTCCTACAATGGTGGTGGCAATCACTCCTGCTGGTCCGGAAAGTCCAAATACGGCCAAAAGTACAATCGCAAGCCACTTCGAAACCTTGTGCTGAATCAGCAGACTCATGAAAACAATAGATATAGGAATATTATGTATGATGATCCCAATTAATAAATGGTTTTGCAATGAGGGTTCCTCAAACCCTTTTGCCAGTGGCATACTTTCAAGAAACGAATGCAAAGACAAACCCAGAAGGACAGGCCAGTACGCAACCCCTTGGTGAACAGCATGGTTATGCCCGTTTTGTGTTTGATCAGGGCATTTTGAATGAAGATGCCCGTGTTCAACTCCTTTGGTTAAATAATCAAGTATTAGTTGAATAAAAAATCCCAGCAAAATAAATAATCCAATGATTTTTGCAGGACCGTGCGCATGGCTATGGCCATGGTGATGTTCGTGTTCTTGCGCAGTTTTTGCTTCTTCAACGTGTTGTTGAGTTGTACATTGTTCACCGTGTATATGAGTATGATCGTGAGGGTGAATAAGATCATCTGTACTACATGGAGCATGGGCTTCGTGAGCCGGTTCGTTAAACAGTCCTCCGTAAATATGGGGAACGAACTTATTGAATGTAAGGGATAATAAAAACGCTCCGCTGAAAGCTACAAGAAGCTTAAGATTTCGATTCGAAAGTCGGAAAAAATACACGCTTAGCCCAAAAATCATTATGGGTACAAAAAGCCCTGCAAATACAATTAAAGTCATATGGAAAAGTTAAAGTAATGAAGCACAAAATTACCCTGAATTTTGAACTTCCAAAATGGAATTGTTAGCGATGCGCTTGCTTGTATGTGAACGCTGGTATCCGGATAAAAATTCCTGCAAAAACTCCTCAAATTTTATTGTATCGGGCTTGTGAAAAACCACCTTAATCGGGATGTAAAAAACCGGAATCCCAATAAGGGTTTGAAGCAGACTTTGCTCTTTAATTCGCATGTAATCCTTTTCTGTCATTACAATAGCATTTGAATCTCCAAACATGTTTCTGAAATCCTTTGCCACTCCATGCAGGTCGGTTTCTGTAAATTGGTAGTGATCGGGGAAATTCCGAAGAATTAATTCCCTGCAACATCCTCTCAGGTAGTCTTCGAGGTATGATATGTTTGCAATACCGGTGAGCATTAAAATTGTTTTATACCTTGCTTGCGGGTTTAATCCCTCATTTATTGGCACCCACGCACCGTATTCGATTGTAGAGAAAAACACATTTTTGAAATTGTATTTTTCTACTTTGTCGATGAAATATTTTCGAGCAAGGATTGGGAAAATAGTGGGTGTTTTGCTCACAATAAGGGCGCTTGCTCTTTTAGCCCCTGACCTGAACTCGCGGAGGCTGCCACACGGCAGCAGGTAGTCGTCGAAAAAAGGATTGTAAAACCCCGTAATCAGGATACTTAGCCCTGGTGAAACATATCTGTGCTGAAAGGCATCATCAAGGATAATTAAATTTACTTGAGGGAATAGCTGTCTGATTTTATTGATACCATTTTTCCGTCTTTCGTCAACAGCAATTATCACATCGGGAAATTTGCGGCAAATTTGCAATGGTTCGTCTCCAACCTCATTCGCTTTATGACTTGGATTAACAACAAGAAAGCCGCTGGTTTTGCGCTTGTACCCCCGGCTTAATACGGCAATATTGTAGCGGTCTTTTAGCAACCCTAACAAATACTCAACATGTGGCGTTTTACCAGTGCCGCCAGCGCTAAGGTTACCAAGGCTAACAACAGGGATGTCAAAATGCTTCGAAGGCAAAACTCCAAAGTCGAACATTTTGTTTCTAATCCAGGTTATTAGCCCGTAAAGGAGGCAAAAAGGAAATAGAAATAATCGGAACAAACTCATTGTTCAAAAATAATAAAATATTTTATCGTATGTTATTCGATGTATTATTATTTGTTCTCTATTATTTTACCTTTGATTGCCCAATATTTGGCAGTGCAAGGCAGGTTTTGTTCAAAAATCGTTAAAACTGAACCAACAATTAACATTATAGATGTATTCCGTGAAAATTCAGGATCTACTTCATGCAATAGAATTGGAAGTACCAAATTCATTACAGG
>DATIKK010000131.1:0-3604 GCA_035477635.1 Bacteroidales bacterium
ACGATATTGCCATTGATAACATTTTGGTTATGGGCAAGGATGGAAAACTCACCGACCTGGCACATGCCAGCGATCAGTTTAATATCAGGGCTCTTTCGCAACCCGTTGAAAAGCATTTTCTGTGTTATCCAAAAGTTCTATAATCAACTTTGAAAATTGTCAGCTTAAACATAGCCTTCTGCTCCGGCAAATGAAAATGGATGAATTTTATTATGCAGAAGGAGATTATCCTGATAAAAGGCCAAATTTTTAAGTGGACAAAATTGACATTTTTGTTTAAAGAAAATTTTCACTATTCTGATTATTATTGCTAAATTGCAGGCGTTTTTAACCCACCAAAACAATGGAATTATCAGCAAGCCAAATTGCAGGTTATGTGGATGGAACCATAGAAGGTAACCCCGAAATTAAAGTAAACCGTTTTGCAAAAATTGAGGAAGCAACCCCCGGAAGCATAACCTTTTTGTCGAATCCGGCATATACCCCTTATATTTACAAAACGCAGGCTTCGATAGTTCTTGTCAGTAATACGTTTGTGCCCGAGAGCAATCTTTCACTTACACTTATAAAGGTTGCTGACCCCTATGGAGCCCTGGCAAGTCTGTTGGAGTATTACAAAAGTCAACTTCCCCAAAAAACAGGAGTATCATCACTCGCCTTTATTTCCAACTCGGCTACCATAGGCAAGGGTGCATACATCGGAGAGTTTGCTTACGTTGGCGAAAACGTTAATTTGGGCGACAACGTGAAAATTTATCCCCATTGCTACATCGGTGATCAGGTGAGCATAGGTTCGGGAACAATTCTATATAGCGGAGTACGTATTTATAACGATTGTATTATTGGCTTAAATTGCACTATCCATTCCAATGCCGTGATAGGTGCCGATGGTTTTGGTTTTGCACCACAATCAGATAACAATTACCGGAAAGTAGCCCAGATTGGTAATGTAATAATTGAAGATAATGTGGAAATCGGAGCTCTGACAGCCATTGACAGGGCCACCATGGGGTCAACCATAGTTAAAAAAGGTGTCAAACTCGATAACCTTATTCAAATTGCACACAATGTTGTTGTTGGCGAAAACACTGTAATTGCAGCACAATCCGGTATTGCTGGCTCATCAAGGGTTGGTAAAAACTGCATGTTTGGAGGGCAAGTTGGAATTAGCGGGCACCTTACCATTGGCGATGAAGTGAAAATGGCTGCACAAACGGGATTGACCACTAACCTGAAGGACGGGCAAATCGTAATGGGTTCACCTGCCATTGATGCAAATAGATTCAGAAAAGCATTCGTTTACTTCCGGAATTTTGAAGCCCTGGTAAAACGAATAGACGAACTCGAAAAGAAAGTATCTGCTTTGAATGGTTGAAAATTAACTCCATTGGCAACAGATTTTAGCACAGGTAATTATTTAGCGTATCTTTGCCAGAATTTTTCTGGAAAGGCTTTACGAAACATGTAGATATGTCAGACTTTCAATGCACCGTAAAAAACCCGGTTTCTGTTTCCGGGGTTAGTCTTCATACCGGCAAACTTGTAACTCTTACTTTTAAACCTGCCCCTGAAAATACAGGGATTACTTTTATTAGAACCGACATTGGTCCTGAAGCAATTGTGGAGGCCGATGCCAGCCTGGTTGTTGAAACCACAAGGGGCACATCGATTGAGAAAAATGGGGTCAGGGTAGGAACTGTAGAACACGTACTTGCTGCGTTAACAGGCTTTGGAATTGATAATGCCATAATCGAGTTGAACAACCCCGAAACTCCAATACTCGATGGCAGCAGCAGGATATATGTGGAAGCGCTTAATGAGGCTGGTAAAGAACAACAGCAGGCCGTAAGGGAATATTTCGAGGTTAAAGAACCCATCAGATTCTATCACCAGGAGAAGGATTGCGAAATAATTGCCTTACCCTCAGACCATTACCGCATCACATGCCTGATTGATTACAAGTCGAAGATACTCGGGCATCAATACGCCAACATGGACAGCATTAATCAATTTGCTGCCGAAATAGCTCCATGTCGCACCTTTGTTTTCCTGCACGAATTGGAGGTTCTTCTGAAGCGTAACCTGATAAAAGGTGGTGATTTGAGTAATGCAATTGTTTTTGTTGATAATCCGGTATCACAGGAGGAATTGGACCGTTTAGCAGTGTTGTTCAACAAACCAAGCGTTGAGGTGCGGTCTGATGGGATTCTGAGCAATCTTGAATTATACTTTCACAATGAACCTGCCCGTCATAAATTACTTGATGTGGTTGGCGATCTTTCCTTAGCAGGCATGCCCATTAAAGGGCACATTATTGCCAGCAAACCCGGTCATAGCTCAAATGTTTTATTTGCATTGGAATTAAAGAAACATATAAAATCAAGGCAAAAGCAATTATCTGTGCCAGTGTATAATCCCGATACTCCTCCGGTTTATACAATTATTGACATTATGAAAATGTTGCCTCACCGGCCTCCTTTTTTGCTGGTTGACAAAATCACTGAAATAAGTGACTCACACATTGTTAGTGTAAAAAATGTTACCATGAATGAGGCTTTTTTCGCCGGTCATTTCCCCAACGAACCCATTATGCCGGGAGTACTTCAGTTAGAAGCTATGGCTCAAACGGGAGGAGTATTTGTTTTATCGCAGGTTGAAAATCCTGAAAATTACAGCACTTACTTCTTAAAAATTGACCAGGTAAAGTTTAAACAAAAAGTTGTTCCAGGCGACACCCTGATTTTCAAACTCAACTTTATTAGTCCCTTCCGCAGAGGTATCTGCCATATGCGGGGAGAGGCATATGTAGGAAATAAGTTAGTGGTTGAAGCAGAGATGATGGCCCAAGTTGTGAAAAATCCCTGAACTTTATGAACCAACCATTAGCTTATGTACACTCGCAGGCAAAAATAGCCCGAAATGTTGTAATAGAGCCCTTTGTAACTATACATAAAGATGTTACGATTGATGAGGGTACCTGGATCGGATCTAACGTAACGATAATGGAGGGAGCCCGAATCGGAAAAAACGTAAGGATCTTTCCGGGTGCGGTAATCAGTGGTGCCCCACAAGATTTGAAATACAACGGGGAGGAAACAGTTGCTGTTGTAGGCGACAATACCACCATTCGCGAATTTGTAACAATAAACCGCGGAACCTCGGCAAGCAAACAAACTGTAGTAGGTAAAAACTGCCTTCTTATGGCCTATGTGCATGTAGCTCACGACTGCATAATAGGCGACAATTGTATTCTGGCCAACGCAGTTAACCTTGCAGGTCATATAAATATTGAGGATTTTGCAATAGTAGGTGGATTATCGGCCGTGCACCAGTTTGTAAATATAGGCCCACACGTTATGATATCTGGAGGTTCTCTGGTTCGCAAGGATGTACCTCCTTATACGAAGGCTGCCCGCAACCCTTTATCTTTTGTTGGAATTAACTCTATAGGCCTGAGAAGAAGAGGCTTTACAAATGAAAAGATCAATGAAATTCATGAAATTTATCGTTTCGTCTTCAATAAAAACCTGAATGTTTCTCAAGCTGTTGCCTTTATTGAAGCCGAAATGCCTGCAACTCCCGAGCGCGACACAATTCTGGGATT
>DATIKK010000132.1:0-2686 GCA_035477635.1 Bacteroidales bacterium
ATACGAACCTCCAAAAAGGTTAGTGGAGCAGGTTTTTTTTGACAAACGGCTGCGCTTTGCCATATGTAAGGGTGCGCCAAAGCCATTCGAACGGTCCGTAATAAAACCTGGAAAGCCAAAACCGGCTTAAAGGAATTTGCACAATAAAAATTACTATTGCCAGCAATACTCCCTGGAAGGCGCCTATTTGCCCGATTAGACCAAAACCGTAGCCATAAAAAATGGTTGTGCAAATAATGCTGTGCAATAAGTAATTGGTAAGTGCCATTTTTCCAACGGGCGATATCCAGGCAGAAAAGGTTTTTAGCTTGTTTTTGCTTGCGAGCAATACCAGCGTAGAGATATAGAACAATCCCATGAAAATGCCGCCTAACGAACTTCCTATCGAATACAAAACAGAAAACACCACCATTGGCATCTGGTTTATATTGAGGAATGCATAAACTAAAAGAAGGCTGGATGGCAGCCCCACAGAAAGGCCAACCCACATGCTTTTACGGAAGAATGGCAAATGGTCGGAATAATTTTCAATCAGTTGTTTGCGTCCGCCAATCAAACCCAATATAAACATGGGGAGTACCATAGGGAGAACGAACGGCACTATCAGAGCAAGGAATTGAATGTCATGCAGGCGCATTGAAACCATTTCTTTATATGTGCCGGAAGAATAAATTCGGGCTACATTTTCCATCATGTTTTGCAAAGTCCTTACAGCTTCAGCATAACTTGCATCAAATGAAGGCGCAGCTTCAAGTATCTGCATTGCCATCCGAATAAGAAGCACCAAAAGAGTTGAAAGGACAATGGATATTGATACAAGCCAAATCGACCATTTAACCAGTCCCTTGTTTGATACTTTAATAAACAGAAGCAGCACAAACCCAAATATGGCATAATACACCAGGATGTCGCCTGTCCATAATAAAACAAAATGCAGGACTCCGATCAGCAACAAAACGCCAAGTCTTCGCCTCAAAACAGGCAATATACTCACACCCGATGTTAAAGTTTTTGAAAGAAAAATTGTAATGCCGTAGCCGAATAGCAAGGAGAAAATCACATAAAATTTCCCCATAAAAAGAAATTTGATAAGCAGAATAGAGACTTTGTCCGCTCCCGTTGCGGTTTCCGGAAAACCAAACATAAACGCCATCATTGGGTCATGAAAAAATTGCATGTTTACCATCAAAATACCGAAGAGGGCAAACCCGCGCAAGGTGTCGAGCATGGCAACGCGATTGGCTGGCAGCACAGGAGCGGTTAATGTTTTCATAATCAAAACAGGATTAATTTATGCGATAAAGATACGTTAGCTTTCGTCGAAATAGACAGTTTTAACAAGCCTTGAGGGCAAACGAATCTCCATAATAGGTTAGTGGGGCAGGGATTTTTTGATAAATGGCTGCGCTTTGCCATATGTAAGGGTGCGCCAAAGCCATTCGAACGGTCCGTAATGAAACCTGGCAAGCCAAAACCGGCTTAAAGGAATTTGCACAATAAAAATTACTATTGCCAGCAAAACTCCCTGGAAGGCGCCTATTTTTCCGTAAAGACCAAAACCGTAGCCATAAAAAATGGTTGTGCAAATAATGCTATGCAATAAGTAATTGGTAAGTGCCATTTGTCCAACGGGCGATATCCAGGCAGAAAAAGTTTTTAACTTGTTTTTGCTTGCGAGCAATACCAGCGTAGAGATATAGAACAACCCCATGAAAATGCCGCCTAACGAATGTCCTATTGTATTCAAAACAGAATAAACATCCATTTGTATCGGGTTTACGTTTGGGAATGCATAAGCATACAGAAGGCTGAATGGCAGACCCACAGAAAGGCCAACACACATGCTTTTACGGAAGAATGGCAAATGGTCGGAATAATTTTCAATCAGTTGTTTGCGTCCGCCAAGCAAACCCAATATAAACATGGCAAGTACCACAGGATAAAAGAACAGCACTCCCGGAGCAAGGAATTGATATTCATGCAGGCGCATTGAAACCATTTCTCTAAATGTGCCGGAGGAATAAATGCGGGTTGCATTATCCACCATGTTTTGCACGGTTTTTACAGTTTCAGCAAAACTGGCCTCAATTGCAGATGCAGCTTCAGGTATCTGCATAAACATCCGAATAAAAAGCCACATAAGGGTTGTAAAGACAATGGGTATTGATACAAGCCAAATCGACCATTTAACCAGTCCCTTGTTTGATACTTTTATAAACAGAAGCAACAAAAAACCAAATATGGCATAAAACACCAGGATGTCGCCTGTCCATAATAAAACCAAATGCAGGATTCCGACCAGCAACAAAACGCCAAGTCTTCGCCGCAAAACAGGCAAAATACTCACGCCCGATGTTAAAGTTTTTGAAAGAAAAATTGAAATGCCGTAACCGAATAGCAAGGAGAAAATCACATAAAATTTCCCCTCAAAAAGAAATTTGATAATCAGAGTAGAGGCTTTGTCCGCTCCCGTTGCGGTTTCAGGAAAGCCAAGCATAAGCGCCATCATTGGCTGATGAAAAAATTGCATGTTTACCATCAAAATACCGAAAAGGGCAAACCCGCGCAAGGTGTCGAGCATGGCAACGCGATTGGCTGGCAGTACAGGAGCGGCTAATGTTTTCATAATCAAAACAGGATTAATTTATGCGATAAAGATACGTTAGTTTTCGAAATTCCAAAAAAA
>DATIKK010000133.1:0-2681 GCA_035477635.1 Bacteroidales bacterium
GCTTGTAATCCGGTGGCGTTTGAACTCAATGGTTGCAGGGTCACCAACATAATGAAGAAAACAAAAAACAGGGTCTGTTTCATCAGGATAAGAATTAAATATTACACAAACTGTTCCTTGCACAGGCAAATTTTCCTTTGGAATTATCCTCAGGAAAAACCGCATCCATGTTTAAAAAATTTTTCTAAAATTATTGCTTTTTGGCAACAGCGACAACAAATCTATTCGCAAATTACATTTTGCGCGGCACTCTTCAGATTTATTATTTCAAATAGCTTTCTCACTGAGTTCTTCTAAAAGAAAATCCAATGAAATTTCAATCCGGACACCGAATTGAATTCAATTGCCGGGGTTGGTAATTTGAACAAATTAAGTGTATGAAGCAATCTTTTGAGCCAGGGGTTATTTACAGGAATGCGGGTGAGGTCGATGTCGGGTGCCAGATACCATTCACGGTAACGGATTAATTGTGGTAATGGAAGATCGTTATGTGTGTATGGATTGACCCTGCTTCCCAGCATTCCGTTGGCACCATGACCGACAGCAATATTTAGCCATGGAGGCAACAGGTTGCTTTCCGGAAAAAAAGACGACAGGTTGACTGAAAGCCAATAGGTTTGGGCGTTATAGTCTTTAAGCATTTTCGCCGGAAGGCTGCTTCCCAGAAGGCCGGGCCGGTATCGGGCAAGTCCGCTTCCTGAATAGGAATATTTAATTGTGATGCGCTGTTCGTCCCACAGGAATTGCTGCCCTGCAAACATGACCGAACCCATGGTATTTGCAACCAGATCGGATGTGGATGCTCCCCATTGCTCGGAAAACCCATCCAGAATTTCAATTGAAGCCAGAAATGTCGAACCGGCCAATGATCCCCAAAGGGCGCTCCGGTTGTTGTCCATTCCAGCCCACCGAAAAGTTTCGGAACTGATACGACTTAAATAATATCCCGCAATGAGGTGGCCTAACTTATCCTGTTGAAACCAATCCGGTAAATCGTCGTGGAAATGAAACCCGGAACGGGGATAATTTTTGTACCACGCCTGGTTCAACACAATCAATGCACCTGTAGAAGCCGATAAATGTGCACCGGAAACCAACCAGAGCCGGCTTTTGAGTTGGCAGGAATCCTGCCTTAATTCTTCATTTACGATAGGGTTGCCCATGCTTGAAGCATGGCCATGACAGATTATAGCTAAACTTAGCCAGATTAAAAACTTTTTAGAAAAAAGCAAGGTTAAGGTTTTTGCATGATGGTTTCATATCCTGCCTTAAGGATCGCAAGCGCTTCCTCACGGTCAATCCCTTCGGCGTAAGTCCTCAATACAGGCTCAGTTCCCGATGGCCTGATCATAAACCATTGGTTGCTGCTATAATAGTATTTAAAGCCATCGAGATTCTCCTCTTTAACAACCATGTAAGGCCCGAAAGATTTGTATGCCTTATTTTCGCAGTTGGCTACAATGCGATCTTTTTCTTGCTGAGTAAGTTTAAGGTCTGAACGCTCAAAAGCGAAACTTCCCGTAATTGCATAAACCTCGTCAATGAGTTGACGCAGGCTTTTTCCGGTTTTGACCATGGCTTCCCAAATCACCAGGCCGTTGAAAATTCCATCGCGCTCGGGTATATGGCCTGTAACGGTAATTCCTCCCGATTCCTCCCCGCCTACAAGTATGTTTTCCTTGAGCATAAGCCCTGCAATGTGCTTAAATCCAATCTTAACTATTTCGAGTGGCAGGCCGAAATGTTCAGTTAATAGGTTAATCTTTACCGATGAAGAAAATCCCGTAGCTACTTTTCCGTCAAGATTTTTATAATGCTTCAGATAGTAAATAAGCAGGAGAATAACATGGTGCGAATCGATGTAATTTCCATCGTTGTCGAAAAGCGCTATGCGGTCGGCATCTCCGTCAACAGCCAATCCGCAATCAATTTCTCCCGAAAGGCGGATTACTTCCGAAAATTCCTGAAGATTTCGCAGGAGCGGTTCCGGTGGAATTCCATCGAACAATGGCTGGTGCTCACAATGCAGCAGGGTAATGTCAGGAAACAATCGCCGCATCACGTTTTGGCCTGAACCGTACATGGCATCGAACGCAAACTCCCATTTGGATTCCCTGATGGCCTGAAGATCAAATTTTTGTTCAAGATAGCTGCAATAGCTTGTTTCCAGGTCGGTGTATTCGATCAATCCTTTTTCGACCAAATCATCAATCCCGAATTGGTCAAGATTAAACGGGTTGTTTTCCGGAATAAATTTTTCCACTTCGCGAATGTCCTCCTCAAGTAGAGGCCCTCCGTATGAGCCTTTAAGTTTGTATCCGCTGTATTCGGGCGGATTGTGACTGGCCGTGATGACTACCCCCAGGAATGCCCTGTGCTGCAATACGCCAAGAGAAATCATTGGCGTCGAAACAAAGCCTTTGGCCAAATACACTTTGATTTTATGAAGAGCCATTACTTTGGCAACCACCTCCGTAAAAACTGGGCCCCCAAACCTGCAATCATGCCCGATTACTACACTTGGGTTATTGTTTTTCGACAATGCCCAAAGTGCAGTTCCAATAGCCACCCTGGCTACATTTTCGGTCGTAAAATCCTTTGCAATAATTGCCCTCCATCCATCTGTTCCAAACGCTATTTGCATAGTTGAGTCATGTCTAAAATTGGCCTCAAAGGTAAAA
>DATIKK010000134.1:0-8410 GCA_035477635.1 Bacteroidales bacterium
TTAGGTAAATACATTGGCAGCCATTGCCTAATGGCAAGCATAAAAAGCCGGCACTAAATTATCTTTAAGGTCATTGTATCTCCTGCATTTTTTTCTTAGAGCCGGCACCTGCGTTTTCCATCTATTTGTCATTAAAATAAAAAATAGTCTATCTTTGCAGGCTTAGTTGGAAATAGTGCTTAAGATAATCGGTTTCATCAGTGGGGCTGGTGCAGGAACAGTTTAATGCAGTGGCCAAGGGTGTATTCACAAAGTAAATGATTAATCTCAAATATCATAAACCTTTGAAAACAAACGGTTTCTTAAAATTTAACATCATGAAACGAGTATTCTTATTTTTACTTGGGGCAATTTTTTTTGTTTCCATAACAGGTTGCCAAAGAGCCAGAAAATCTGGTTTCGATAAGGATGGCAACCTTCAAGGCAGGATTAGCATTTCCGGGGCATGGGCCATGTACCCTCTTGTGGTGAGATGGGCAGAGGAGTTCCGCAAGCTTCACCCCAATGTTCAGATTGACATTTCGGCCGGGGGAGCAGGGAAAGGCATGGCCGATGTGCTGAATAATATGGTTGACCTTGCCATGGTATCGCGCGAAATAAACCCCGATGAGATTGCCCAAAACGCCTGGTTTGTGGCAGCAGCGAAAGATGCCGTAGTACCTACGTTTAATACCACTAACCCAAACAAAGAAGCGCTTCTTAGTCAAGGTCTTACCAGAAGCCAGTTTCAAAGAATTTTCCTTGAAGAAGGGACCAAAGATTGGTCGCAGTTTTTGCCAACCGGAATGGGCTCTTTAAATGTTTATACGCGCTCCGATGCCAGTGGAGCAGCCGAAACCTGGGCACAATTCCTTGGAATGGCACAGGAAGACCTTCTGGGCATTGGCGTGTTTGGCGATCCTGGAATAGCTGATATAGTGAGAAATGATGTTGCCGGTGTTGGGTTTAACAACATTGCGTTTGCATACGATATAAAAACCGGCCTGCCATTTGAAGGCCTTGGAGTAATTCCTATTGATTTGAACGAGGATGGGAAAATCAATCCTGAAGAATCATTTTACGGAAGCCTGGCCGAAGTTATGAATGCCATTGCCGTTGGGAAGTTCCCTTCGCCTCCTGCCCGCAACCTTTATTTCGTTTCTCATGGTGAGCCGACAAACGTTGCTGTGATTGAGTTTTTGCTCTGGGTTATGGAACATGGGCAAAAATATGCTCCTGAGGCAGGTTATGTGGCCATTTCAGCAGAAACCATTCATCAGAATCTGGAAATGATTCCGGCTGCCGTAGAATAAGCACCCGGTTTCTTTACATAAAATTGCGATAATCTGCAATGTTATTAAATATCAGGAAACTTCAGGACCAAACCTGGTCATTTTGGATAAAAATTGCCCTTGCAGTAGTAATTCTGCTTCCGCTGTTTATCGGCTTGGTGCTATTTTTTAGATCCCTGCTTATACTCGAAACCAACGGTCTCCAGGATTTACTGTTTTCTTCCAATTGGCGGCCCATGCGGGGCGAATTTGGCTTCTTTCCATTTATAATAAGCTCACTATGGGTTACCGTGCTGGGGGTGGTTATCACAGCTCCCATCTGCCTGTTTTCTGCCCTGTACCTTACCCAGTACGGTTCGGCCAGATTGCTTCGGTTTATGCAGCCCATAATTGATATCCTGGCAGGAATACCTTCTGTGATTTATGGTGTTTGGGGCGTTTTGATCATTGTACCCCTTGTACGCGACTATCTTATGCCGTTGTTTGGGATCCAGGGTACAGGTTTCAGCATTCTGGCGGGCAGTATCGTTGTTGCTGTGATGCTTATTCCTTTCGTGGTGAATATTCTTATCGAAGTGCTTCGCACGGTACCTGTAGAACTTACTGAAGCATCCCTTTCGCTGGGGGCAAATAAATGGCAAACAGTAAAATTAGTGGTGTTGCGAAAGGCTTTCCCCGGCATTGTTTCTGCATTTGGACTTGGGCTTTCGCGGGCATTTGGCGAAACGATTGCAGTACTTATGGTAGTGGGCAATGTGATTACCATGCCAAATGGTGTTTTTGATCCCGGTTACCCCCTGCCGGCATTAATTGCCAACAATTACGGCGAGATGATGTCGATACCCATGTACGACTCAGCCCTTATGTTTGCTGCACTGATTTTGCTGGTGGTAGTGATGGTGTCAAACTTCCTGTCCCGATCCCTTATTGTGGTTTTAGAAAAACGAATTTAACTGGGTATGCTGAAAAAATTTGAAGCCCGGCTGTTTTATGTCATAATGGTGATTTGCGTGGCCTCGTTAGCCATAATCCTTGCCATAATCATCTTCAGTATCGTTTATAGGGGGCTGCCCCATCTTACCTGGGAACTGGTAAGCCAAACCCCTCAGGGGGGATTTTATATCGGGCGCGGAGGTGGCTTGCTCAATGCTATTATCGGCTCTCTTTACCTTTCAGCCGGTGCCGTTTTGCTTTCCTTGATACTGAGCATGCCGGTTGCCCTGGCGCTAAACATCCATTTCAGGAAGAATAAAAAGTTTGTAAATGGTGTGCGGTTTGTACTGGACCTGCTGTGGGGCATTCCGGCTATTGTGTATGGTGCGTTCGGATTTATCCTTATGATTTACCTTGGCATTCAGGCAAGCCTTTTGGCGGGTATCATCGCGGTTGGGTTGTTTATCCTGCCTATTATGATTCGCTCCATGGACGAGGTGATGAAAAATGTACCGCTGAGCATGCTCGAGTCGGCATACTCATTGGGATCCACACGGGCCGAAGTATCCTTCAGGGTGGTGATCCGCCAGACATTTCCGGGAATAGTTACAGCAGTGTTGCTCGGCTTTGGGCGGGGAATAGGCGATGTGGCCGCAGTTATGTTCACTGCCGGGTTCTCCGATAATATTCCCACTTCATTGCTGCAACAAACTGCCACGCTGCCTTTAGCAGTTTTTTTTCAGTTAGGTTCTCCAATTGAGGCAGTACAGAACAGGGCTTATGCTGCTGCAATGCTGCTTACGATAATAATTCTATTGGTCAGTATCTTATCAAGAGTCATTTCAGGCCATTTTAAGAAAAACGTTATTAAATGATTATGCAAAAAAGTAAAATCTCAATACAAAACCTTAACCTTCATTTTGGAAGGCACCATATTTTAAAGAATGTAAACATTGAAATTCCGGAAAATCAACTTACCATCATACTGGGGCCTTCCGGATGCGGGAAAACTACACTTCTCAAAACCCTCAACCGCCTTGTTGAACTTGATGAAAAGGTTAAAATTGATGGAAAAATTTTTATTGACAATGAAGATATTTTCCATAATGGTACAGATGTAACCCGGATAAGAAAAAAAATGGGGCTGCTTTCGCAGCGGCCCTCACCACTTCCCATGAGCATTTTCAAAAATGTTGCTTACGGACTTAGCATAAACGGGGTAAGAGGTAAGAAAAAGCTCACACCCCTTGTTGAAAAATACCTGAGGCAGGCAAACCTTTGGGAAGAAGTGAACCATAGGCTCAAGGAACCAGCATCGAGGCTGAGTATTGGCCAGCAACAGAGACTTTGCCTTGCACGCGGGCTCGCCGTAAATCCTGAAATCCTTCTTGCCGACGAACCCACCTCAGCCCTTGACCCCATTTCTGCCACAGTAATTGAGCAGCAATTCGGTGAACTTAAAAAAGATTACACTGTGGTAATGGTTACGCATGTTTTGCGACAGGCAAGGCGCATTGCCGATTACGTGGTGTTTATGTACCTCGGAGAGGTAATTGAACAAGGTCCTGTTAAAGAATTTTTCGAAAACCCTAAAATGGAAAAAACCCGCGAATACCTAAAAGGAGCATTTAATTAGCATAAAATTACTTAGACTTATATTCTACATACATCTTGACTTCTATCGGATAGCTTTTTTTTTATAAACTATAGAATTGCCATGAAGAAATCAATTGTTTTAGCAGGATTGGTGTTGCTGGTCAATACCGCTTTTGGACAATTTTCCCTTTCAGGAGATGTTTTGATAAGATCGGAGTACAGGCATGGTTACAGGCGCATGCCATTGCCCGAGGAAGAAGCTGCTGCATTTGTAGGCCAAAGGTCTCGACTCATTCTCGATTTCAAGGCCGACCGTGTAACTACAAAAATTTCTTTTCAGGATGTAAGGTTTTGGGGGCAAGAGGAGCAACGAGTGCAACGCCCCTCGCTTGATCTGCACGAGGCATGGGTTCAATTGGCCATTACCGACAGTTTGTTGCTTAGGGCAGGTCGACAGGAAATCAGATTTGAAAACCAACGCTTTTTTGGAGTCAACGACTGGATTTTTCCCGGCCAAAAGCACGATGCGCTGTATCTCAGACACATTGGCCCCCGCAGCGAATTGCATGTTGCCGCAGCCTTTAACCAGAGTGCACCAAGACTCTTTGAAACAGACTACCGGGTTAACAACTACAAAACCCTCAACTACGTCTATTACAGAACACGGATCGGAGATAATATTACCATGTCGCTTATGGGCGTTGCCGACGGGTTCCAGAATCCAGACAATCCCGAAATAAACTATGTAAGGGGAACATGGATACCTTATTTCGAGTATCGCACAGAAAGGTTGCTCTTCACCCTTAACCCTGCCTTCCAGCACGGACGAACCCGCCTGGGCGCAGAAATAAATGCATGGTACCTGATGGGAAGCGTTACCGCAAACATAAACCCAAAGGTTTTGTCAACGCTTGGAGTTGAAGTGTTTTCGGGAAATAATGCCCTTGATCCCAGCCCAACCGAAAGAGGATTCGATTTTTTGTATGGGGCCGCCCATGGATTTTTAGGATACATGGACTACTTCACCCAGATGCCCCTCGATGCCAGGGGAGCTGGTTTGGTGAGCCCCCATATTAGAACCGAATACCGCTTCAATCCAAAAACCAGGCTTGACCTTGACCTGCACGTTTTCTTCCTGCAAAACAATTTTCTACATCAGGGCGTTGCCATTAACAAATACCTTGGTGCTGAAATAGACGCCAAGTTTTATTACAGTTTCAACGACATAACCCAGGTGGCTTTCGGGTATTCGGCAATGTTTGGCTCCGATTCAATGGAAATTATCAAAGGTGGACGCAATGAAGAGTTCGCACACTGGGCTTTCGTAATGTTGCGGTTCAGACCAAAATTTTTGTAGTATTACTGTGTTAAAGATATTGATAATCCGCTTCAGCTCTATCGGCGATATTGTGCTGACCACCCCTGTGCTGCGTATCCTGAAAAACACACCCGGGGTGCAGGTTGAAGTGCATTATGCCACTAAAAAAGCCTTCGAATCATTTTTAAGCAATAACCCTTACATAGACCTGGTTCATACCTACGACGGCAGTTTAACCGACCTGATCAAAAAGCTCCGTGCCGAAAACTTTGACTATATAATTGACCTGCACAACAACCTGAGATCAACCCTTGTTAAACTTGCCCTCAGGAAGCCGTCAAAAGCTTTTCACAAGCTGAACATTGAAAAATGGCTCCTTACCAAACTTAAAATCAACCGGCTGCCAAAGGTTCATATTGTTGACAGATATCTGGTTGCGGCCAAAAAGTTTAACCTGCAGAATGATAATGCAGGGCTCGACTTTTTCCTGCCGCCAGGCGATATGGAATGGCCCGGCATAATTCCGGACGATTTCAGGAATAGTTTTATCGGATTTGTAATCGGGGGCATGCATGCAACCAAGCGCATGCCCCATTCAAAAATAATTGAGGTTTGCAGGCTTCTTAACAAGCCTGTTGTACTTCTTGGCGGGCCCGACGATGCCAAAACCGGCCAGATTATAGCCGATTCTGTGGGCAGCAAAGTTATCAATGCCTGCGGGCGGCTTTCGTTAAACCAATCGGCTTTCCTTGTGAAAATGGCAAATGTGATTATCACTCACGACACCGGCCTGATGCACATAGCCGCTGCCTTCAACAAACCCATAATATCCATCTGGGGCAATACAATTCCTGAGTTTGGCATGTTCCCGTACATGCCTCAAAAACCCGAACTTTCTCAGATTGTAGAGGTTAAAGGGCTGCCGTGCAGGCCATGCCATAAAATAGGGTACAAAAAATGCCCTTTGGGTCATTTCGACTGCATGGAAAAAATTAACCCCGCCGAAGTGGCAGGGGCGGCATTAAAATACTTTTAGTGCAAATTATTCAGGAAGGGGTTGTGCCGTCTTTCTTGCCCTATGGTAGTTGCAGGCCCATGTCCCGGATAAACCTTCACATGGTCGGGCAACGATAACAACTTTTCATTTATGGAGGTAATCAGCAAGTCATAATCGCCGGTCGGCAGGTCGGTACGGCCGATACTGCTGCTGAACAACACATCCCCAACTATAACCAAACTTTCCTTCTCATTGTAAAAACACAGGCTGCCTGCAGCGTGGCCTGGCGTGTGAATGGCTATTAGCTGCCGGTTTCCATAGGCTATTGTATCTCCTTCCTCAATGAATTTTGCAGGCAGAGCCGGTTCATCTGTTTCAAAGCCAAAAACCTTGCCGTACTCACGGCTGCCATGCAAAAAAGGCAGGCTGTCGCGGTGAATTTGTGTTATCGTGCCGTATTGCTCAATGACAAAATTGTTGCCCAGAATATGGTCAATATGGCCGTGTGTGTACAAAACACCTCTCACATTTAGCTCCTCTTTTTTTATGAAATCGGCCAATTGCTTTTGCTCGTGCTTCTCATAACAGCCAGGGTCAATTATCAGGCAATTGCGGGTCTCGTCGAAAACTATGTAGGTGTTTACCTGAAAGGCGTTGAATGTGAAGGTCTTTATGCCTGCCATATTTTTTAGGTTTTTGAAACAAGGCATCAAAGGTATGAAAAGGAAAAATTAAGTTTTGGTACTTGGATATTTTTGGATTATTTTTATGAATTCAAAACGATAATATCATGGTAACACTTGAACAAATTAAGGAGCTTGCTAAGCAATTTCACCACGAAGTAGTTGAAATGCGGAGGCATTTACATGCCAATCCCGAATTATCGATGGAGGAGTATAAAACCTCATCGTACATCAAAACCCAGTTGGCAAAAATGGGCATAGAAAGCATTGCCGATATGGCAGGAACAGGAGTTGTGGCTGAGATCTCCGGAAAGGATCCCGACAGGAAAATGGTGGCCTTGCGTGCGGATATGGATGCATTGCCTATTATCGAAGAGTCGGATAAAAGCTATAAATCGCTGGTAAAAGGCGTGATGCACGCCTGCGGGCACGATGCCCACATGGCAGGCCTGCTCGGCGCTGCAAAAATTCTTCACGCCCTGCGTCATCATTTTAATGGAAGCGTCAGGTTGATTTTTCAACCATCAGAGGAAAGTTATCAGGGTGGCGCCAGCCAGATGATTGAGGAAGGGGTACTGGAAAATCCGCGTCCGGTAGCGGTATTTGGGCAGCATGTGTTACCCGAGTTTCCGGAAGGGAAAGTTGGCGTTAGGGGTGGAAACTATATGGCCTCGACCGACGAAATTTACCTTACCGTAAAAGGCAAAGGCGGCCATGCAGCAACACCGCACCAGGTGATTGATCCGATTTTAATTGCCGCCCACATCATTGTGGCGCTTCAACAGATAGTAAGCCGCAGGGCAAAGCCTTTTATGCCTTCGGTGTTGTCGTTTGGCCACATTATGGGCAAGGGCCGCACCAATGTTATTCCCGACAAGGTTACAATTGACGGCACTTTCCGAACCTTCGACGAAGATTGGCGGGCGGAAGCCCACCACCTTATAGGCAAAATGGCTGAAACCATTGCCCGGTCAATGGGAGGCGATTGCGAGGTGAAAATAAACAAGGGATATCCCTTCCTGGTAAACGACGAGAACCTTTCCGGCAAATTTCGCAAGTGGGCAGGGGAGTATTTGGGAAGTGATAATGTGAAGGAAATTGACCTCACCATGGGCTCCGAAGATTTTGCTTACTTTTCGCAAATCACCCCATCCCTGTTCTACCGTCTGGGTACGGCCAACGAAGCAAAAGGGATAGTTTCGAATCTGCACACTTCCACTTTCGACATTGACGAGGACGCCCTGCAAACCGGCATGGGACTGATGGCGTACCTTGCAGTAAAGCAACTTGAGGAGTAACTTTTGAATTAATTTTTTTGGAATTTCGAAAACTAACGTATCTTTATCGCATAAATTAATCCTGTTTTAAATATGAAAACTTTAGCCGCTCCTGTACTGCCAGCCAATCGTGTTGCCATGCTCGACACTTTGCGCGGGTTTGCCCTTTTCGGCATTTTGATGGTAAACATGCAATTTTTTCATCAGCCAATGATGGCGCTTATGCTTGGGTTTCCTGAAACCGCCACGGGAGCGGACAAAGCCTCTACTCTGCTTATCAAATTTCTTTTTGAGGGGAAATTTTATGTGATTTTCTCCTTGCTATTCGGTTACGG
>DATIKK010000135.1:0-2996 GCA_035477635.1 Bacteroidales bacterium
TTTTACTTCAGCAAGTTGATTACTGCATGCGAAAAGGTTGGCGACAATCTTTATTCTATAGCTGAAGTTATGTCAGGGCAGAAGGATAAGTAGTTTTTTGGTTGCACTTTCCACAATTTCGTCAATAGCTTTTTATGGTGAAAGGTTAATTTTGTTTGATTTTAGCAACCTTTCAAGCTCATTGTAAATTGCATAGGCTGTAGGATGGATAATGCTTCCGATTTACAGGTTTGACAACCAGGCGGGCAACACCGTTTGTTTCCACTCATCTTTCTCCCTATTGAGCTGCTCCATATTCAATCCAATGAATGCTTGCGCTTTTTCTTTGGTGCTTAAATCGGGCATCGCCGGAGGGAAAGGCTTATCGTGCCTTGCGTAAATCTGCGAAAGGAGCAACCGGGCTTCGTTTACTTTTTGGATTGCCGTTCCCAGTACTCTAAGTGCTTCGGCAGGCGAATGAATTCCCATGCCTTTGGCAGCAGCAACCCAATCCCAGCGCCATTGCGCATGACGGATCGACTGAAGCACCTCTGCCATTTCCGACTCAGTAGCTCCGGCCTCCCAGGCTATTTTTGCTTCAATGTGAACACGGGCCAGGTTTTTCTCCGCAATACGACGTAACTCGTAAATTCGGGCCTGGTGGTCAAATACATTTCTTCTTAACTCCTCTTCACTTTGTCTGTGGCAAGTTTGGCATGAACTGGCAACATCAGCGAGAGGGCTACGAAGGTGGTGATCGGTAAATTTAATTCCCCCTTCGCGTTTGTAGGGCATGTGGCAATCGGCACAAGAAACCCCTCGTTGAGCGTGAATGCCTGTCATAAACAATTCGTAATCGGGATGCTGGGTTTTGAGCATAGGCGCACGACTCAAAGCGTGAATCCAGTCGCGGTGCCCTATGCTGTCATAATAAGCCTCCATCTGCTCGGCCGAAAAACCTTTATCCCATGGAAAGGTAAGATAATTACCTGGCTGTTTGAAATAATACTCTACATGACATTGAGCGCAAGTGAGCGACCTCATCTCCTGGCGTGTAGCCTGGGTAATGTCAATACCCTGTCGTTGAAATGCCTCAATTAGGGCTGGTCTTGTAATGCGAAGATTCATCGTATTAGGGTCGTGGCAATCTACGCATCCAATATGATTTCTGATCATGGGTCCGGTTTCAGCGAGAGTTTTTGCATAAAACTCGGCAACACCCATTTCCTGCATCAGGCGAGGTGCATCCGAACTTTTGCACACCCAGCAAGTGGCCGGTTGCGGTACTCCGGTACGCAGTGTGTTTTGGACATCGGTAACTGCATAATAGTGACCGCGGGCCTGGTTATAATCTCTCGAAAAAGGCATACCTGCCCATAGAATTACCAATTCAGGATAATCTTTTAAGTAATCGACCCAGGCTGACCCGAAGAATTTACTTCTGAAGCTTGTATCGGCAGTTTGCATATACGTTTCGTATTGCCTCGGGAAGTTACGCCCCCAAACGGCGTTATCAGATTCCCATTCGCCTATTGGGGCTATCATTTGAAAATAAAGCTGAGCCTCGGTGCGCCGCTCAACGATGCTTGCGGCAAACAATCCAATAAGAAATACGATTAAAACAGTGGCAAAAAATAATACCCAATTGATCCACGGCTTGTTCTTCGATAATTCACTAATACGCATAATTTTGGTTATTTTATGGTTCGTGTAAAATGTGTTTCGATTCAAGCTATCCTTTATGGTAATTCAGGTGGTTGCACAATCGGCTACCGTTCACCATTGCCAAAATGCCGCTGAAGCCATGCAGGTACGACAGTAGGTAGCCTCTCCACTAAGGCATGCGGAGCAGCAGACAGACTTCTTACCGAGCCATGAGGGGTTTCACGATGGCAATCCCAGCATACCTTTCCCTCGCCTGCCTCAGCCATTGTTCCTGTAACTTCAACCAGACTGGTCAAATCAACCATATTGAGGTGGCATCGGATACAATTCTCCTGTACTACATTGCGGCCCGCACTTTTTATCTGAATTACCTGCGGCTCAAGTCTGAATGTGAATGCATATGAATGGCGAAACCCATCTTTCGCCTTGAAAAGGTAATGCCTGACAAAATTGTCCTGAGGAACGTGGCAGTCGCTACAAGTGGCTACATCGTTGTGGGCGCTTTTCGACCATGAGGCATAATGCGGATACATTACATGGCAATTGGTACACGCTTCCGGCCTGTTCGAAAGATACGAAGTAGCTTCCGAAACATGAAAAACCAATAGCAGAATTCCGCAAAATATTCCTGCCAGCACAATTACAGTAATTCGCCAATTATCGGGTGGGGTAAGAAAACGGATAAGGTTTTTCATGCCGTTCTTCCGAATAATAAGTTAATTTCAAATATAGTTTAAAAAAGTAAAAAACCCGCATGTTAATTTAATTTTTATGATGGTTGCCCAAAAAATTGCATCTAAAAACAAAGCTGTGAACCGTGGTTATGCAACATGGGAGAGGGGTTGAATAACAAAAAACCCCGGTTTTTTTTTTGCCGGGGTTTTTGATATGGGGTGGCGACGACATGCTCTCCCGGGTTTAACCCCAGTACCATCTGCGCTGGCAGGCTTAACGACTCTGTTCGGAATGGGAAGAGGTGGACACTGCCGCTATAGTCACCTTAAGCTTTTAAATATTTTTAATGGAGATTGAAGCCTTTGAATGAATCAATAATCATCTCATCTGCTAATCAGCTAATCATCTAATCCTCTAATCCTCAAATCAGCTAATCAGCTAATCCTCTCATCCTCTCATCCTCTCATCAGCTAATCCTCTCATCAGCTAATCCTCTCATCCTCCATTATGACATTTAACCGGGAAGATACACTTTGTAAGTTATTAAAGAAGTTCACGGGTGATTAGTACTGCTCGGCTTTGATGTTGCCATCTTTACACCTGCAGCCTATCGACGTCATAGTCTTTGACGACCCTTAAGGGAAGTCTCATCTTGAGGCGAGTTTCGCGCTTAGATG
>DATIKK010000136.1:0-3197 GCA_035477635.1 Bacteroidales bacterium
TCAAAACTTTTCATTAGTTTTAACCTCGAAAGATAGAGGCTTAAAATACTCTAATAGCCTCATGCGAAGTTGGTTCCGGCTACTGAATTGGTTGTTGGTGTTAAATTAACCCTGAACGATGCATTCGAACCTGCCTTCTCCGACCCAAATTTTTCGATATATACATCCCGCATATTCTGCAGGCTTTGATTCCGTAGAGAGAGAGAGTAATGCCTGCTGTAAACAGCCCTGTAATTTAGTATCATCCCGGCTGGCCCGATTATTTTTTAAGCCCAAGGTTCCTGCCCGGGATGAGCCCCCGTAAACAACATTTGGTTTAACAGACAATGTTCTTTTAATTTTTATCCAATTTGTTGTTCACAAAATTTTAAAAAACTCAACTATGAAAACTTTAAGAAAAAACCTTTTGCTACTTGCCTTTGGCGCAGGGGCGTTGTTTTTGATTGGGAATAATTTGCTGGCTCAGCATGCTCTTGTAAGTGAAGATGCTGATGGTATCACCAGCCCTTGGGAATGCGTTGGCCAAAGAGGAATCCCAAGGACGGCTGCAAACGGTAAATGTATCTGTTTACACGACTCGGAAGTGAATAGCGGCAATGTTTGTAATCCATGATAAGACAATTCTTAAATCAATTGCAGCTAAAACCTTTCCCGAAACTTTCAACAGGCTCAATTAAATTACTCGGGATTCTCGCAAAATGCAATACAATTTTTTTATGAGTTTAGCGATTTGATTTTTTATTTCGTTGTTTTTCTAGCAAAATGTCTTTATAGAATGGACTGAAAAACAAAACGCAATGACATTTTTTCAAAATTGTTAAATTACTTTTAGCTGTAATTTCCTGTCTGGAGGCTTTGTTAGCCTCCGGGCAGGTATAATGTACCATTCATAAAAAGCTATAGAGATGAAAAGTTTTATTTGGTTATATTTAATTTCATTTTGCACACTCGCCACAGGATGCATGCCAGGTCAGCAAAATCGTAACGATGACTTAATGAATTTAGGGAATATTAGAAAAACAATTCAAGGAAATGAAACGGAGTTGTTTTTATCCGGTTTAAATAAAAAAGTCCGATATGTTCCTTTGGAAAAAAGGGAAGATGTCCTGCTTGCCCGCATCAATAAAATTTATCTAATTAACGATTTCATTTTTGTTTCCGACAACCAATCAGTTTTTCAATTTGATATAAATGGAAGGTTTATAAAGCAGTTTGGAGGCATTGGACGTGGGCCGGGTGAATTTATTGCCCCTATAAGGTTTTCTGTTGATCCATTGCGAGAAGAAGTAATGATTTTTTCCACAATCACCAATAGGTTAAATGTGTACAACATGCTGACAGGCGACTTTAAATTTTACCGTGATTTGCCATTTTTTGTTTCAAACTTTGGGGCTTTTTCAAACGGCAACAGGTTTTTCTTCACCCAGGAGTTTTTGAGTATTATCCCTTCCTTTTCTATAAACGAGGTATATTTCTCTGACACAGGCATAAACTTGGTCGATTCTATTGGCAATCCATTGCGAATGAACATTATGGGTAACTCAGTGGGTTATGTTAGCTATTTTTTACTGGAAGACAAAGTTTATTACATTTATAATTACAGGGATACCCTTTACCAGATTTCGCCTGAATTTGAAAGAACGCCCTTTGCTGTTTTCAATTTACAAAATGAATTGAGCCGTGATAATTTGGAAATTTTCCCTGTTGAAGGGCAAACAGTTTTTCCCGATTTTTTATGGATTTCGCGAATAGTTGGCAATTCCGATTATCTTTTTGTTGACTTCATGAAAGGTTTTACCGGTGGCGACACATACAACCCCATAAAATTAGTTTTCGATAAAAATACCCAAAATTCCTTCGTAACCCAAGGTTTTACCAACGACATAGATGGCGGTCTTTCGTTCTGGCCAAGGTGGGTGAGTAATGGTGCGTTAATAAATTATTTTCACCCACATGAGATGATTGATTATTACAATAAAACCAGGGGGCGTAAAACACACGCAGAGGCTTTTGTTAAACTTGTAAACAGGCTTAATGAATATGATAATCCTGTATTGATGATTCTTGAAAAAAAGTGAGCCCAATCTTTTTATTGACCTTAGTTGATTGCGGCAGTTTACTGAACTGCCCCTGTGAAAGGAGATACCGAGTTTTAAAAAATTTCACTTGTCTCCAAGAAATAATTATGAAAACCTTGCCTTTTCGTCTTACATCAGCCAATATGGACAATTCCAAGGTTATTTTACTTTATACTATCACTATCGCATAGTTAAATGAATGACTATGAAAAACCTCAGACCAGACCTAATACTATTGCTGCTCATTGTCTTTGTGGGTGCTTCGGTATGGATGAGTTTTGAGCTTCGCAGCGGCAGGCAATCGCTCTTGAGCACACAGGCTGAACTTAAATCTGCGGGGCAGGAAAAGGCCATGCTCCTATACCGTCTTTCCAAGATGCAGGAAGCCTTAGAAGTCAATATTGGATATACACCAAAGGCCATGCTGTTGGAGTTGCCGGGCAACGCCTCTGCTCCTGAACTTTTCCCGCTGCTCTACCTCAGGGCTTATGCCTGCTCGCCCTGCATCATGCCTGCCATTAGGCATATTGCACCTTACATAAGAAGGTATGAGCATTTCCGTATTATAGCCCATCCTTCCAACCGGCCGTTTCTTGTACCATTGTTTGGCCGGGCTGCCTATGCAGGAAACGGCGATTTGATCTGGCACAACGGAAAGCTATACGAATACGGCCCAGTGCAATACGAAGCCGAATTGCTGTTTGTGCACCCAAAATATGGCATTACCGGGGTGTTGCCCCTCGACCTGCTGAACGATGCCAACATGTTTGAGTTGGTGCGTGGCATGCTCGGCAGAAACCCTGTGCAAGACCAATGAGCTGGTGTTGGTAAAACTATGCACCTTTGCGTGAGAAATTTTTCACGCCAACCTGCCCGCCATCTTTGGTTAATATTGTTGGCAGGCGGGGACGCTAAGTCGCAAAGAAACCAAACGCAGGGCTAGACAGCAATGCCATACGGTGCAATAGCCCTGCAGCGGGAATCCACACAGGCCAAGGCCAAACCAATTGGCAATAATAAAAATTTTTCAAAAATTTTCAGTTCATTGTAATATTTGTCAAAACTTTTCATTAGTTTTAACCTCGAAAGATAGAGGCTTAAAATACTCTAATAGCCTCA
>DATIKK010000137.1:0-7657 GCA_035477635.1 Bacteroidales bacterium
CGTGGCCTGATGTATCGATGTAATTTGCTACAAGTGGGTAATTCCTTAACGGGAAAAAATGTCCCGGAGGCAAACAATCGCCAACACAAACCTCCGGACCCCAAACAGATAGTGTTTCCATCTGCAATATTACGCAATTCACAAGGAAATTTTCTAAATATTTTTGAATTAAACCATAGAAATTTCGATAAAATACTGCGGTTGGGGGGGGTAACTGGGAATGTTATACAAAATGAAGTTGACCTTAGTCGCCCTGGAATGTGTTTTCTGGTTCTTTTTGAGATCCAAAAATGGCGATGGTTCGGTCATTAGTTTAGTCAGGAACATGGCAAGCCGGGATGTTTTTTACCAACAGCGCCTGGAAACACTTTGCTGGCCACGTTGGGCAAATACCTTAACAGTTCAAACGAGCTTAGCCAGTTCGTGCTATCCAGGCAAGGCTTTCCCGGTTGCTAATAATTATATTTTTCCCATGTAATTGGATCATTCCATCCCTTTCAAATTCTTTGAGGTACTTAACGGCGCTTTCGGGGGTAATGCCTGCAAAGTCGGCAATGTCCTGGCGACTGAGGTTTTCAAAAATATTTTCGTATAAAAATTCACCAGAGGAAAGATAGCACAGGGCAGAAGCAAGTTTTCCGCGCATTTGCTTGTACGACAGATTTTTAATTATCTCAACCAACTGGCTTTCAACAACATTGTTGCGCGAAGTGATCTGAAGGGCAAATTGCGGGTTTAAGAGCATCACCTGTTTCAGTGCAAGCTTTTCGATCATACAAACCCTCGTTTCGCGCAGGGCTGTGGCCGAATATAGGTAATGGTCGCTGCCGAACATAGATGAGAAAGAAAGAAAATCGCCGGTCTTAGCAAGGTTTACATTAATTTGTTTGGTGCCTCCGGTTTGAATAAAAACTTTCACCAACCCTTCAATTATGTAGAGGATATATGGGGCAAAGGCTCCCTGCTTAAAAAGGGTTTCACCTTTCAGATACATTATTTGTGTTTTTCTGTTATTGAGCATCTCGAGATGCTCAGGGGAAAGATGAAGAAAACACTCTGAAAGTACTTTATTATCAAGAAAACTGGATTTTATCGGATGTTCCATCTAAGGATATTTGATGATTGGCATTGCAATATTGCAAAAAATTTCCTATAAAATTACAATTCCAGGCTTGTAGAATTGCAGCCACCCGGATAAATGTTACAGCCGTAGTGGCAGTAATTTTGCCTTATGATTTTCTGATTTAAAAATATCTGTATCAGAATTTCAAAATCGACAAAATATAATATCAACACTTAAAAGTTAAAGCAATGGCAATGTTACAAACTGCACTACACGAAATTGAGACTGCAAAAGAACTAAAAGAACTTATCAACGAGCACGAAAATGTTATGGTTTGTTGCGGCCGTATGGGGCCTATGTGTATTCCTGTTTACGACGCTATGGAAGAGTTAGAACAGGAGAAACCTGACGTAAAGTTTTTTACCATGGCATTCGACAGCCCTGAGGCATCGATAATACGCAACGATGATGCATGCAGGGGGTTTATGGGTCTGCCCTTTACCATGTACTACAAAAACGGGAAGGTAGCCCACGCTACAAGCAGCATCCAATCAATGGACAAAATAAAAGCTGTGCTGAAAGATAAATTTGGCGCATAAACCAGGTTTGGGATTGACCCCTTTGAACCAAGCTTTTCCTACAAATTGAAGCTTCAAAGGGTTCATCCTTTAAACAAAACTAAAAGGCGAATACTATGCAACAGGAAATCTATGATGTGATAATAATCGGTGGCGGACCTGCGGGCCTTACTGCCGGTATATACACCTCGCGGGCTAAACTTTCCACCCTTATTCTCAATGAAGGCGCTGTTGGTGGGCAAATGGTGCTGACCAATGAAGTGGCCAACTACCCCGGCGTAGAAAAAACCACCGGATATCAACTGTCCAACACCATGAAGAAACAAGCTCGCGAATATGGGTGCAAAATAAAGTCGAATATCAAAATTGCTGATTATTCCTTCAATGGCAATATAAAGCATATCACCCTCGACGACGGGCAGGTTTTCAGCGCCCTGACCGTAATCCTGGCATTGGGAGGCAAGCCGCGGCCATTGAATGTGCCGGGCGAGGATACCTTCAGGGGTTCCGGCATATCTTATTGTGCCACCTGCGACGGAGAGTTTTTCACCGGTAAAGAAATTGTTGTTGTTGGTGGGGGAAATTCGGCTCTGGAAGAGTCGGTAGCTTTAACCAAATATGCAACCAAGGTTACTATAATTCACCAATTCGACCATTTTCAGGCCTTTGAGCACGCAATTGAAGAAGTAAAAGCCACTCCGAAAATCCATTTCTTGCTCAATTCTGTTGTTTCCGGATTTATTGGTAATGAAAACCTCAATGCTGTGGAGGTTAAAAACCTCCTTACAGAAGAAAAGCATGTACTTCCGGCTCAGGGGGCATTTATCTTTATAGGATACCTCCCAAATTCCGAATCACTGAAAGGTTTGATTTCCCTTACAGGCAGCAATGAAATTGTGGTTGGTCCGAATATGGAAACCAACATCGAGGGTGTTTTTGCCGCAGGCGACGCTATAGCCAAGCGTTACCGCCAGGTAACAACTGCCGTTTCCGATGGAACTATTGCTGCCCTCGCTGCATCAGAATTTGTCACAAAAAACAAAAAGAATATACTTGTTGAATCTAAACTTATGCATGTATGAACTTGAAAAAGGTAAATTCTTTAAACGATTTGCAATCGAAACTTAGCAATCAAAATCCGGCATGGGTTTTCATTTACAAAAAAGGGGCTTTTGCCAGCAATTGCGGTTTGGAAAGTGTTGTAGCTGCTGCCACGGAAAACCCTTCTATAGATGTGTTCCTGGTAGATGTGAATTCGGTTAGCGATGTTCATCCTGCATTCGGGATTAGCTCAGCCCCCTCGCTTTTTCAGTTGCGGGGCAATAAGATTATAAACCTGGTTAAAGGGTGCCAATCGAAGGAATATTTCGCCAATTTGTTCAAGAACTCCCTTTTCCCTTCTGATGCCACGAAATATGAAAAGACTCAAAAGAGCGTAACAGTTTATACTTCACCATCCTGCTCCTGGTGTGGAGTGGTAAAAACGCACCTTAAACAGCATCAGATTTCGTTCAGAGAGATTGACATTTCACGGGATTCAGGCGCTGCGCAGGACCTTTTCAGAAAAAGCGGACAAATGGGGGTGCCTCAAACAGAGATAAACGGCGAAATAGTTGTAGGATTTAATAAAACCCGCATTAACCAGCTACTTGGAATACTTTAAAAAAAATTGAACAATGAAAGAAATACAACCCGTAAACCAGAATGTATTAATCGAATTTTCCGGTTCGGAAATGGAAAGAAAAACCATTTCGGGAATCATTATACCCACTATTGTTGAAAATACCCAAAACATGGGTAAGATTCTTGCACTCAGCAATATCGAAAATTCGGAATTAGCCGTTGGTGATACTGTTCTGTTCAATCAGGCTAATGGCAGGGAAATAGATTTAGAATCGCAAAAATATATTATGCTTCAATATTCCGATATTTTGGCAAAAATTGTGGAAACTGAAGCCATCTGATAGTTTTTGCTGAATTGGCAATGTACCCGGCTAAGTCATCAGTGCATTCGCATGATGGCTTGGCCGGGTTTAATATTAAATCTTATAACTCTTTTCACCGAAAGAGTTATTGCCTGAAATCAACCAGAATTTGATTCCCCCGCGGCTACAAGGCAGCTAATCCATCTTGCGCCCATAAAGCCCACCTGACAACAGTTGCAGGATAAGGAAAATCATTGAAAATGCAAAGGCAAATGCCGTTATCATCCGCCGGAGCAACAGACCCTTAAATAACCAGATCCGCCTCACACTTAACCCTGCAAAATGGGTTTTACTACGACAGTAATCAGAAAAAATCTCCGGAATCTTTTGATAACAAGCCCTATAAGCGCAACTAAACAGTTATAGATGAATGATTTGGAATAATTGGACTACCTGAAAATCACAAAAGGCGCTGTTGGGCGCCTCTTGCGATTCGTGTTGTTGATTGGTATTCGGTGTGGTCTGGTTTACTTTTTAATTGAGCTGATCATTTGCAAACTTTCAGCAGAGGCAATACCCATCACATCGGCAATTACCCCGCCCATCATATTGCCCATCAGCGAAGTGTTCATCCACGAAACATAAGTTTTGCCGTCAGATTTTTCGTAAATCGAAACCCTGCAAGGCATCAGTGAAGAAACAATACGCTCATCATCGCGGCTCAAAATTTCGTAAGCATGTGTGGGATGGCACAATTCGAATACTTTCATATTTTTTACACCATGTTTTCCGAAGGTTTCCATGGTTTGGCGCATATCGTGCACCTTGGGTATTTTCCATCCATTGGCCAGCACAGTTTGTTCGAAAACTTCCACAGATTGCTCAAATCCATATTTTGATTCTGCTTCTTTCAGCATCATTCCGGGGGCAGAATTATAAGCAACCAGAATAGTGATGACGATACCTGCCAAAAAGCCGCCGCCAATGAATAAATAATTCAAATTTTTCATGTTCATAATGTTAATGATTTAATTAAAGTTTGCACTTTATTGACGAAAATCGTGCCATATTTTCTTTGTATTGATTATCAAAGCAATAGGGTTTAATTGAAAATTTTTAATTATCAAAACATTAACTTAAAAACATTAACTTTGTTAACTTAAAATTTAACTTTCTTAACAGTGTTAACAAGTTTTCCAAATCTGGCAGGTCTCCTACAGACTGGCGTTGTTGTTACCAATATGGACCTTGATGTTCTTTATATTAATGCCAGTGCCAAGACTCTGCTCAATAACGAGAGCATGCATGCGAACAGCCTGAAGCACATGGTTATGCTTTCATCCGACCACAAGCCATTAGCTTTGTACGATTGCCTTCAAGATTCCATTGGTTCCCAAAGTGGTGATTTTCATAAAACTGTTGTATTGCAGAGAAACGATCAGGCAAGATTGATTTTCATTTCTGCCCGGGTCATCAGCCTGGACAATGACTCTCATTTAGTCTTTTGCCTTACAGATGTAACCGATGAAAAAGACTGTCTGCTCGTGGATTCAAAAACTTCAGGCAAGGGTATTTCCCGTAATCACACCCGCATGATAGGGCACGATGAAAGAATTATGGAGGTTTTCAGGCTCATTGAATATGCTGCCGATTCCCAAGCAAATGTATTGATTCAGGGCGGGAGCGGAACCGGCAAAGAGCTCGTAGCTGATGCCATTCACGAATTGTCGGAAAGAAACGGAAAACCCCTGATAAAGGTCAATTGCTCTGCACTTTCGGAAACCCTTTTGGAAAGTGAGCTATTTGGGCATATAAAAGGTTCGTTTACAGGTGCGTATAAAGATAAAACGGGAAAATTTGAACTTGCTCATGAAGGCACCATTTTTCTTGACGAAATTGGCGAAATAAGCCCTGCCATACAGGTAAAACTTTTGCGCGTCATACAGGAAAAAACCATTGAGCGGGTAGGCGGCACCCGCTCAATAAAAGTTGATATGCGCATTATTGCCGCAACCAACAAAGACCTCAGAGAGCTTATGAAGAAAGGGCTCTTTCGCGAAGACCTGTTTTACCGCCTTAATGTTTTTAGCATCCACATGCCGGCCCTTAACCAAAGAATTTTGGATATTCCACTACTGGTTGACCATTTTATTTCAAGATTCAATGCTTCTACGGGCAAAATGGTAAAAGGGGTGAGCCGTAAAGCCATGCTGCTTATGATGCAATATCCATGGCCCGGCAACATCAGGGAACTGCAAAACGCTATCGAGCATGGATTTGTATTGGTTAAAGGCAATACCATAGAGCTGAACGACCTGCCCCCCGAAATCCGAACCTCTAACCTTCAAACGCACTTGCCCCCACCAACCTATTCGCCTAAGAGCCAACTACAGAGCCCCACTGTAACAGGTAATTTATCCAAAAGCAAAACAGGCAGACTGGCCATTTCCAAAAATGTGTTAAGGGATGTTTTGGACGAAAACCGGTGGAATCAAACCCAAACGGCATTATCGCTGGGAATAAGCAGGGTGGCCCTGTGGCGAAAAATGAAAAAATTCGAGTTCTTATAATGTATTTTGTTAAGCTCCTTTCATTACCTCATTTCTGCAATATGGAAAGCCTCATGATCTTGAATACATATTCAGAACAGGCGGTAATAAGGCAAAAAATACCGGTACCTGAGTTGGCCCATACATTGTGCTTTGTTTCGAAGACATTCAAACACTGTGTAGTAAGCAGGACACAGTTTTACGAGTGGTAAAGGCGCTTTCAGGCCATTGCGACGAGGTTAGTTTATTTTCAGGCTAAATGATTCCATTATAAGCTTTGTTCTTGAAATACCTCAAATGAATGCCTGGCCGGCGGCAAGTAAAACATGCCGGCATGTAAATCATAAAATTGTTTAAAGTATTCAACCTTAAGGAGGCTGAATCTCTTGATTATCAGCTCAACACAGGTCGGACATTTGCCGGCAAGTTCTCCCCTGATGCCGGTTTTGGGGCGGCAACTGTTTTTATTGGCTACCTTTGCACAAGCTATTTTATAAGGAGATCAATGATTCTTGGCAATCTACCAGACAATAATTCCTCAAAATGAACATAATGTTTCGCAAGCTTTCTGTTTTTTTGTTTCTGGCCGCATTTTCATTTTCGATTCAGGCCATTCCATTTTCAGCTACCGGATTAAACTACCTTGAACAGGAAGAGCAAACAAGCAGGCCAGCCAATTTAAGTCCTTCAGCAGCTTCGGATTATATCCGGCTCATGTTGCAGAACCGCAATTTGTGGAAGCCAGGAAATGAAATCTTGCGCCAATCGCTCATCAGACTCCTTGAACAGTACAACGAACCTTACGACACGGTAAGAAGCCGTCTTGGCACATTACAACAAAACCTTCAGGTTTATGAACCTTTTCAGGTTTTCAGGACCGATACGCTGCCGGTAAGGTGGTTGAACCACAATAGTTTTATTGTGGATACCATACCTCTGGATAGAAACCCGGTGATCATTCAGCAAACCATTGTTTACCGTGCCGTCGATCCTGCTTCCATACCCTATCTTGTACCTATTACCGATGTTCAGTTGCTTTTGCGCACCTTGTTGCATGCAACCGATACCATCACCGATACCATCATTGATACGAGGTTTTTAGAATCCCGATTGATAACTATACACAGGGTTGAAAACGGCCGCATAGTGCCACCGCTGGTAAAACCAGGAAATAATAGAACTGCCCGATTTTTGGCCGACGGTAAGGCAATTGTCGTTACAGAGTCGAAACTATTATACCGTGCACAACAACCTTCCCTTTTGCATTATGTTCTTTCTCCTGGAATGTCCGATTCTTTATCTCTGGCAGTAAACAGCCTGCTCGATTACACTTTTTTGCGCGACTCGCTTCCCCTTTTTATCCGGAATTTCGACGGACAGCAGACAGGGTTCTGGCTCAGCGCCGGAAAAAATGACCCCATGCGGTTTTGGGCAAAAAATGCCCGACACGACTCTGTAACCATCTGGGTGGGCAACCCTTCGAAGTACGAAATTTCATTGGTGTTAGAAGATGATGTCTTCATAGAACGTCTAGCCCGCAGG